>JAUNRX010000002.1:3913-96739 GCA_030539495.1 bacterium
TATAGTCTAATTCTTTATAAATGTCAACTTATTACTCTTTTTTATACAATCTTATGCTTGTATACACTAGTATTTGGTATCTCCTTTTAAGAATAACAAAGGGTCAGACCGAAGAGACTTTGGCTCGTTGTTCGCGTAAACGAGAAATAACGCCCTTATTAAGGACGTTATTTTTTCAAGTAAGAGTATGGGAACAACTTACTTCAACTTATTTATTTACAACATTTACTGACTTTCCATCCATAAATGCTCTAATATTACTTGCCGTAATCTCCATAATTCTCTGTCTAGCTTCCTTTGCTGCCCAGGAAATATGAGGTGTAATAATGCAGTTCTTTGCCTTAAGAAGCGGATTATCTGCTTTTACAGGCTCTGTAGATAACACATCAAGTCCTGCTGCATAAACCTTTCCGCAATTTAATGCATCCGCCAAGTCCTGTTCTACAATAAGAGGGCCACGGCTGTTATTAATCAGAATAATGCCATCCTTCATTTTAGCGATGCTCTCTTTATTGATGATGCCTTCAGATTCTGAATTAAGCGGACAATGTAAGAAGATTACGTCAGATTCTGCTAATAAGGTATCCATTGGCACATACTTTGCAACTTGTCTTCCTGCTTCACTTTGATGGGATTCATCGGCAAGTACGTTCATTCCTAATGCAGATAAAATTTTTGCTGTTCCTTGTCCAATTCTGCCGAGTCCAATAATCCCCGCTGTCTTACCATATAGTTCAATCATTGGATAATCCCAGTAGCACCAGTCTACATTGTTTTCCCATTTCCCCTCTTTTACGGTTTGGTCATGATGTCCGATATGGGAGCAGATCTCCATTAAAAGGCTTACTGCATATTGGGCTACCACTTGTGTACCATAATTCGGCACGTTTACAACTTGTATTCCTTTATTCTTAGCATACTCACAATCAATTACATTATATCCCGTTGCTAATACTGCAATTAACTTTAAATTAGGACAAGCATCAATGGTTTCTTTTGAAATTGGTGTCTTATTCGTTACAATAATTTCAGAATCACCAATTCTCTCTATAATAAGTGGTGATTCTATGTAGGAGGTTCTGTCATATACGACAACTTCACCAAGCTCTTCTAATGGTTTCCAACTTAAATCTCCAGGGTTTTCTGTTATTCCATCCAATACTACTATCTTCATTATTTTTTCCTACTTTCTTTGATTAAATAGTCTTTATTATTACTATAATAAGTTTCTACTATTTACGCAAGAAAAAAATAACGTAGTATTTGTTGTGTTCGCTTACTTTAATTTTATCAGTTCAATAGTAAGATGCTCTATATTCTTGTCGAACCATTTCATAAGTTTTGCAGAAAGAACTGCCTGCTGTAAATACATTTCTCTATTTCTTGTTATCGAAGTGTAGTACTGTCCATAAAAATTACTCACCGCAATCGTATAATAAAATAATTTCCCCATATTCTCCAGATCATAACTATTAAGCGTTCCATACCTCATATAAGCTTTTATATAATTCAGAAAATCCTCTATGTCAATTTCTCCACTTCTACACAATGGAGATGCATATACATAGGAACGCATAATTTCCCATATTACCGGATGAACGCATGCAGACGTCCAATCAATTACTGCATTGATTTTATCCTCCCCACACAGTAATTGACTGATTGTATAATCCCCATGTGTATTTCTACATGTAAGCTTTGACAGATCAAATTCATACTTCGGAAAGTGTTTCATTAGCTCCATATTTGACTGGATATTTTCTAAATGAGTTGGCTCTATTTGCTCTAAATTCTTTAACATTCCTTCATAGGAAGCAAGTGTTCCCTGTGGTGTCCGATATTTGAAAAAGTCTGCTCCAATTCCGCTAGGCAAAGGGTTATAATTTTCCAAACATTTATGTATCTTGCCAAGCATGACTGCAGCCTCCTCCATCAGCCAATCTGGTGCCTCATTATATTTATAAGTAAGACCACTAATAAAATGCTGGATATTGAATATGCGTCCATTCTCATCCACCGACAGCACCTGTCCCTGCTTGTTTTTTACAAATCTACAAACAGAGATGTTTTGCTTTAACAGATACTCACAAAGTGCTATCTCGATTTCAGGATTGTTCATTTCATTTTCACTTATATACTTCACCACATATCTAGCCTCTGCACAGGTGACGAAATAAGTAGAAGAACCGACGCCATACTTTGATCGTCTGACATCGTCAAGCTTCAAACCATAAAGCATATACATACTCTGTTTTAACTGCTCAAACTCAAGTTGCTCTAACAAATCCATCATTGCATCCTCCCTCTTTTAACTTTTGTCATTTCGCATTTATATTCTTTGAATGATCTCTTTGGGAACTAATAACAAGTTATTAGATGAGTACAGCTCTCTGATTTTCTCCATATTGTCATCTGTATCACAGGAAAGTTCTGCAACCAAGTCTAATAACCCTAATTCTTCCTCCTGGTTGTACCTTAGAGCTAATGCCAAATTTCATGGAATCTTCTTCTCCTTCACCTATTTAATTGAAATCTATATTAAAAAACAAATTCACTGCTGGTCCATACTAGTATTTGAAAAAAGCCATTCTTATGTCTTATATCACTTGCAAAAATGAAAACCATTATATCAGCGTTTCTATTTACAGTTACCTATATGTATATTTTACCATATCTTTTCGAGCTAACCACTTATTTTATCCATAAAATATATTTCATTTTATCCGTTGTATTTTCTGATTCAGGTAAACTTAAACTTATTTAAGCAAACAACGAGAGAAACTCTCAGACCGTATTTCTTCTAATTGTTCACTAAAATAGATAACAATATAATTGAGCAGTTCATGAAATATGTAGAATAGTAAAAAAGATCCTTACATAAAGTAAGAATCTTTTTACTATTCTACGAACCTATTATTTTATTGTAATTCACTACGAATTTCCGTAAGTTTCTCATACACTTTACTTAAATTTTCATTTACTAATAGAAATTCTTTTTCTTTTTGATCTGAAATCGATATCAACTGATTTGTATACTCATAAGCTCCTTTATAGAAGGCTTCAATATTTTCACTTGCTGATTTTAATGCTTCCTCTTCATATTTGTGAAGTTGAAGATTAATTTGCGTTCTTGCTTCCTGTAATGCATTCATTCTTCGATTCATTTCTTCATGCTGTCTTGCATTTTGCTGTTCAATCTGTGCCTGTAACTCTGCAATCTTTCTATCTTTTTCTCTATTACCTTTAAAGAATGAAATTACTCCGTGTACCACTGCAACAACTACCGGAATTGGAATTGGAATTGGCGTAGGTAATGGAAGTACCATTGGTGCCATTTTTGTTGCGGCTGCAGCCGAAGCTATATTCATCGCGGCATCAAAACCACTAGTTCCTTTGCTTTCTTCAAAATTGCTTTCTGCACAGGCCGCTGACACAGATGCAGTATCTAATTTTTCTGTATTAACATATAACTGTAATTCAGGTTTTTGAATCATTTCATTAAGTTCTATATTAAAACGGTTATAGCTATTTTCTACTTCCTCTGTGATATACTTTCCAATCCTATCGGATAACTCTTGTTGTAAACCTTCTATGCTTGATCCTGAAGTTACAGCAGAATACATTAAATCACTATATTTGCGAATTTCCATACGAATCATAGAACTTAAATGACTAATTGATTCTGATTTTTGCTTTGATAACTCGTGTAATTCCTCTGCTAGTTGTTTTCCATTTTCCTCTTGAATGTTATCTTTCATACTTCCAGATAACTTATCCATTGCTGAAAACATCAAATCAATTGGAGTTAGTAACATTTTAATTTCATCAATCTTTTTTAATTCATCTGTTATTAAAATTTCAAGATCCTGTATTTTACTAATTTCTAAAAGCTTAGCTTTATTTTCTGACTTAGCTCTATATGCTGTATTCGCATTTACTGCAATAAATTGATATTTTTGCTCAATATGATTAATATTCTTTAATTGTGCCGCTTTTTGAATATTTTCATATAATTTGCTTCTAATATCATTAATAATTTCTTCTTCACTATTTTGCTTTTTATTTAAAACAATAATAAGCGGTTTTCCGGCAGCAATTATTTCAACGATTTCATTTGCTACAATACTACTGTCAAATGTATCACTATCATCTACCACGAACATAATTACATTATGTTTTCTTAGCTCTGGTTTAGAAAGCTTATAATCTTCAATAGGACCATTAATTCCTGGAGTATCTACAAGATTAAAATTCTCCCATTTATAATTTGTAATTTGATGTGTCTCAGGTACATCCGCTACACTTGCTTTTAACTCTCCAAAGATAGCATTTAACAAGGAACTTTTTCCTGCATTATATACACCGTAGAACATTAAACTTGGATCAACTCGTTGTAAACACTGTTCTATTTCTTCAATCTCTTTTGTAATGACACTGCCAAACTCACAGCTTTGTCCAATCAATTGTAGCTGTTTCACTTGTTCATTGATTTCACCTTTGTAATCTCTAATTTTACTACGCATGTTCTCCACACTCCATTAACTCATTGCTTATCTTTTGCTCAACTTCATCTAGCTTATCCATAATCTTATAAAGAATCGCTTTTTCACTATCAAAATATTCTACCACAATATTCTGAAGTGTTTCCTTTACAACTGGCTGGAACTCTGATTCAAAATTTGAAATAATCGAATCTAGCATTTGACCAGAGTTATCTCCTACAAGAAGTTTTCTTTCAATCTCATTAGAGCTCTTCTTTATGCTTGTATATTCTTTACCAAATACACTTCCTATCTTTTCAAATAGATTTTTAGGATCTCTCTTTACTTCCTTTATCTTATATTCAGTATAGCTAAAGGTTTCATACTTCGCTTCTAATGCCATATCCATCTTCATATTCAGCGTTTGAATATTACTATGTTTGAACTCAGATAAAACTTTTGATACTTGTTTCTGAATTATTTCATTAAAGTTATTCAGTATAATGGTAGTTACTTTTTGTTTTACATTCTCTACTTGTTGTCCACTTTGTAACGCTACGCTCATTTTGGATAACTCTAAATCAATCATTGGAATTGATTTCATACGTACTTCCTGTAACAATGTCTGCTCTAACTTCTGTAAATAGCTAATTTTATCTTCAATATTTGCAAGTATTTGTGTAAAGGAGTTTTTCATATCTGTGATACCATCTACTCGTCCTGTTTCTGTTTCAAACCCTGAAATAATATCACGGATTACACTATTGACTCTTTGACGTGGTGCAAGCATTTTCACTTCAACTGTATCATTTTTTAGAATTACTCCAAGTTCTTTATAAAAACGATTGATACCGCTTTGTTCAAATTTCTCCTCATCATTATTAGCAACACCCTGTCTTGCTAATTGAACACTTACACTAATACTATCTACTTTTTTAAATAATTCTAGATCTTTATTATTTGCAAATAAATCCTGTACATATTTCTCCTGTTTGTTACGATCCTGGTCACTCTTAGGAACTAACAATGTACATATTTCCCCATCAATCTCATCTTCTATTTTCATATCTGATTTATTGATTACAACTAGTACTGGTTTCTGTTTTTCCATTAATCTGCTTAATTCTTGAAACTCATCAAATTTAGCAGGGGAAGAGGAAGACATTACAAATACTACCAAATCTGCATAATCTACATATTTTTTTGCTAATGCCTCATTTTCTCCATTAATAGAATGAATTCCTGGAGAATCAACCCAAGTCAAGCCGTTATTTAACGTATAATACTGAATTGTACTTGTCTCTTCTCTATAGTTTTCTTTGAATTCTTTCTTCTCCATTTGTGTTGGTTTTGCTTTTTCTTTACTATCTGCAATGTCATATACATAAAAATCCGGTACTGGTGGGTAATACGTTCTTATTTCTTCCGGAAATACACCCGCAATAAAATTACCAAGAGAACTCTTACCAACATTCACATTGCCAAATACTACAACTAGCATGGACTTTTCGAATTGATTGATAAACTCCTTGCCATTCATATACGTGTTTACTAATCCCATCCAAGAAGTGCTTTTTTCTTTATATTGATGTAATGTTTCTTCTAACTGCACTGCAAACTCACCCTTAGAGTTTACAATCTTCATTTGTTGTAGTTCTTCATTGAATTTGGTTACAATATCTTGAATCGATTTATCCTTCGTCTCAATTACATTGGAGTTTTTCTTTAACGCTTCTCCTGCATGACTAACAGAAGACAAAAAATTATTTATATTTTCTGCAATCTGTCTATTCATATTTATGTCCTCTAACGTATTCTAAGCACTCTGTAATCATGTCTGCATTCACTTTTAATTTCATCTCATACTGTTCTGAACGTTGACTATCTTTGCATAATTCATTTTTCATGGTTTTAAGAATTGTAGTTACAGCCTTTTCCCAAAGTGTAACTTGTTCCTCCATGGATTTTAACATCTCGTCTTGCACTTCTTGTGCTAACTTTCTAGCTGGTCTTGTTCTATCCTCCATAATATCATACGCGCGATCTCTAATATCATCTATCGCTCCGCTAATATCCCAAGAATAATAACAAACATCTTTTTCCTTCATGCCAAAGAATCCAGATGTGTATTCTGTTCTATAATCATAATCAATATCTAAATTATAGCCTGATAGATAATTACTTGCTGATCCGAAAATATGATAGTCGATAAAACTGATATCTCTATATATGTCTCCAAATTTCTTTTGGTAATCTGAATTTTGCTTTACTTTGTCTAAGTTTAATGTAGGGAAATCTTTTAATGTACCATTTACACTAAGATATAATTCTTTTATTTCATTGCATTGCTCTAATAATGCCACCTTAAGATTTCTAATATCACTACCTTCAAATGCAATATTTTCACATCTTTGCACAATTGCATTCATTTGACTTGTCATTGCACTTCCCGCATTTCTAAGTGCTTCTTCGCAAGCTCTAGTCCCGTCACTTCTTGCAGAATACTCTGATTTATAGGTTGCGCCTGATCTTCTATTGGCACTGATATAAAGAGACTCTATCTTTACATCAATGCTTCCACTTCGTTTAAGCAGATTATGTCCTTGACTTAACTTACTTTCAATTTTATCTATCGTATTTTGAGATTTCTTATATTCACTAAGCTCTTCATTACACTTTTTCAATTCAGTCAAAATATGGCTTTGGCTTGCTATAAATTCTGCTTCTAATTTTTCAATTAATTCACTTTCATAAGCGTCATAACTTGCCTTAATCGATTGATCCTGAATACTCTTTTTGATACTAGTCTTTAATGTCTCTATATTAGAATGCTGAACAAGTAATGATTTATTTTCTTCTATTCCTTTTAAATATCCTAATGAGTTTACGGCTACAACATCATAGAATTTAGCATGAAACAGTTTTTCTAGCTGTCTATTCATAATGCCAACCAACTCTTCTAATTGTGCCTCTTCCACTTGATCCTTGTTTGTCAGCACCAATGTTGTCGCTTTAAAAAAGTCTTCTTCCGTTGCAAAGTACTTGGCAATCTTGTCAATTGCCTCTACTTCCATTTTATTAAATTCTCCATCTACAATATTATGTATAAAAAGAATACGATTTGCCTTTTTATATCCGTTAAATGCAGTTTCATCATCCTCACAATTTGCATCTAATCCCGGAGTATCGACTAAAATATAATCATCTAGCTCAATCTCAGTATTTTCTGCAGTCACACGGACAACCCCTGTATCTAACTTTTTATATCCAATCAAAGCGTTAAACAAAGAACTCTTACCTGCATTCATTAATCCTGCATTAATAATTCTTATTTTTTCTCCATGACTTTCCACCTGATTTTGGATTTCAATTAATAAGGCTTCTACATTTTCTAATTCTAATGCCCCTAATCTTTCCCTTAAATATTTTAAATTTTCTTTTTTCATTAATAAGCTCCTATAATGTTCTTTAGTAGTGTCCCTAATACGGATTATACAATATTTGTTATTATTCGACAATATTCTTTTTCTATTTATTTCATAAATTATTATCCAATTTTTCCCTCACTGATTAAATGTAATAAAAAAGGGCCAAGCATATCCTTTCGGAATAACTTTCCCCCTCAGTGCTAATTATATACACAGGTTTCCCAAGCAAGTCAACCAATGTTATGTACAGCACCATTACTGGTGCTACTCTATGGAAATAATTCTAGTTTACAATCATGATCCGTATTGTCACAATTTATTCATTTCACAATAGAATCCTTCTAAATTATCAATTTTATCTCCATCTGAAACTACTTTTATCATTTGTATCTCTCATTTATAATTGAATCGCTTTCGTTGCAATTGCCGTTCCAAAATAACTGTCATGCTCTACAAATACAATTGTTGGGCGGTATTTAAGAATGGCTTCTTCTAATTGTTCACTAAAATAGAGATCCATATAATTTAGCGGTTCATCAAATATAATGATATGATTCTCTTCTGTCAAAATACGTGCAATATTTATCTTTTTTAGCTCTCCACTACTGAATGTTTCAAGTGGGCGCTCTAAGAAGTCGTCTGGCAATTCAAAATACTCACATAACTCTAAGAAATTCTGATACTTAGGATTACCAACAATTTCTTCAAATCCCTCATTTATATGTCCAGTTTTCCATGCAGGTTCCTGCGTCACCATCGCAATTTTTAATCCATCTACATACTCAATTGCATCCGTTTGAAGGCTTCCATTTAAGAGATTGAGAAACGTACTCTTACCTGCACCATTTTCCCCTTGCACCCAGATACGGTCACCTACATGGATTTCATAATTAAAGCCTTTCAATATCTGCTTTGCATGTTCTTCGTATTGGAAACTTAGCTCTTTGATTTTCAGCAAACATTGCGCTTCCAAGCCACTATTTTGGTGAATTACCAGTGGTTTTACTTCTTCATAATTTTGAAGAAGTTCCTTCTTATGCTCGATATTTTCCTGCATTCTTGCTTCCGAACGCTTTGCCTGTTTCATATAGGTCTCCACGCCATTTGCCCTGCCATTGCTAGCATAACTATATTTCTGCGTATTTCCAATACCCGCCCATGTTCTGCTGCATTTCGCACTGCGTTCCAACTGTGCGATTTCTTCTTCCAGTCGTTCCCTCGTTCTTAGTTCAAACTCTTCTTTTTTATCCTTATTTAGCTTCCAGCTTGAGTAATTTCCTTTTTCTAATGTAATATCTTTCTTGTTGATTGAGATCACATGATCAATTACTTGATCTAAAAATGCTCGATCGTGAGATACCACAATAAATCCTTTTTTCTTTTTAAGATACTCTACTACCGCTTCTTTTCCCTTCGTATCAAGATGATTGGTTGGCTCATCTAATACGATAAAGGAATTCTTCTTTAAAAATAGCGTTAATAGCATAATTCTTGTCTTCTCGCCACCAGATAAAGTTGCAAACTCTCGGTCTAAAATTTCAGGATTTAGATTGATTTCATCCATTTCTTTCAGGATTCTACTCTCGATTTCGTATCCGTTCAATTCTTGATACTGTTCTTGTAACTCAGAATACTCATCAAATCTCGCTTCATCATTTTCAGCAATAATTTGTTCCATTGCTTCTTCCATGGATTTTAACTTGCCGATATTCTCTTTGATAATATCAATCGTTACACTATATCCACATTCATTGTTATATGGAAAATATTCAACTGCTACAGGCATATTGATTGTTCCGGCTGTAGGCTCTAACTCACCAGTTAATAACTTTAACAAGGTAGTCTTTCCACGTCCATTTCGTCCGATCAGCCCTAATTTCCACTCCGTTTTCAACGTCAAGTCTATATTCTCATATACAGGACAATAAAAGTCCTCATAATGATAACTCATTTTGTTAATTATAATTTTCGACATATGTCACTCTTCTCCAGTACTCTTGTAATAATCCCATTTGGTTAAGGGTGTATTTTACTATATTGTAAATAATACAAGTAGGATAATTATTGCATATAACGTAATATGAAGTAAAGTTATAAATACTGACATTCTTTAAATTGATTGCAAAATATCTCTTAGATTCGTTCTTTCCTTTGCCCTCAAAACATACTTTATTATCAAGATCAATAGCAGGAGGTTTATGATTGAGTATTGAAAAAGATGGGTCCGCCGTTTCCTTAGTACGAATTCATACAGAGAAGGCATATTCCAATATGTACTCCTTATTGCAGTCTTTTATTAACAACAATGATTTATCTGAATGGGAGCGTCTAAAAGAGAAGGCCGATTATCTCTATAATAATATTACTATTTTATTAGATACGCTAGACCGGGAAACAAATTTCAAAAACCAAGTGTTATCACAACTTGCTAATGGTAAAAAACTATTATTTAAAGCAAATGGCGTATCTGCCAATGTCATTGATGAAGTTAGCCACGGCGCAGGTCCTGGGGCTCCGATCTGCACCCAATGGATATTTATAGCTGCTTTAATGAGATATTTTCATGATAGTATGAATATTAGCTATTATCAAATGTGCTTTGGAGAAGCTGCCGCCTCTACTGAGATTATAGCCCAAAAATATAGTATGTTTACAGGTAGGACCATTAGCCGTGAATCCACATTTGAAGGACGAAACAAGGACTTCTATGGTGGTTTTGGATTTTATTTTGTAAGAAAGTACCTAGCAGAAAGACATCCTTATGATCATTCAGATAATCCGATGAATGGTTATGAAAACAGTGTGAATGGAGAGTATATTCCACCCGGTAAAGCAAATGACAGACTTATGGTATACGATTTAAATAATATCTATTCTCCAGATAGAGGACGAAAGGTCAAAGTTCCGAATGGCGGAAACTATAAAGAAATCATAATCCATAAAGCAATCATTGGTGGTGAAGATTATGAAAAAGAAGACTATCCGGGGTGTATCCTGATCAATACCCCGATTTTAAAAATGCATGCGCAAGACCTTATTACAAATGCAATAAAAAATCTTGGGATTGGGCTGTATCCCTCTTATTGTATCAATGAAGATAATCAAACCTATCAATATTCCCACCATACAAGCTATAAATCAAAACTACCTCATTCCCCTTGGGTTATGAAGCTAGATGAAAAGACATTGCTTCCTGTCACAAATAAGAAAGGTGAATATATTAGGAAGAAAACATTGGGATTTTCCGGTACACAATGCGATATTATAAGAAGTGTACAGGAACAGGGCATTATGATTATTAATGTATGCGATGCTATCAATATCGTAAATATAAGCCATAATCCAGATGGTAAATCTATTTCCGTTCCAGAAGGCTTAATATTTGCCTCTTTAGATCCTCTTGCTTTAGATTACTGCTGCTCTAGATATTGCTTTAATCAACTACCAATGAAGATAGGAAAGACCTTGATGGATAGGTATCAATGGCCAACTGAATTTGTACAATCGGTTCCTATGCCTTACATTAATGGTAACAACATAGCCACAACAAGAGGATACGACTCTCCACTCTTTCGCTATCATTTATATGATTATGCCGAACAACGAGGACTTGGACAGAAACGTTATTATGTGACTGGCCTCGATACTTTAACAGATGCTCCTTTTGTTTCAGTCAATGGTCACTTAGGCACAATGAAAGATAATAATTTTACGGAACTTATCACAAATACGTTATACTATAATCCAACAACGCTTCTACATCATTTTCAATTAACAGTTTTATCCTATGCAAAATGTTCCGATACTCTTACCGGTTCCTCCCTATATAATGAATTCATGCATTTATATGATGAAAATAAAGATGGTGTGATTGATTATGATGAAAAAGGAAGAGGATTTGACAATGCACAACTAGCATATCTATCCATGTTATATGAGATGGGATACTCTGAAGTTGACGATTTAAAACGCAATTTTTTAATGTCTCAATATTACATAAAATACAGCTGCAAAAAATGGAATGATGAAAACATTGATTTTATACGAGATGGTCTCCTAATAAATGTCGTAAATCTAGCCTACGAATTATCCAAATTAGACCATTTACAACCCGACCTATTTATTTCCAATATGAGCTTTGGTCAGGGGTTATGGCCAAGTTGGCAAACCACTTCTTATATCTATAACACTAGTGTCTTATATGGAAGTTATCACTTTGATCAAATTACATTATATAGTATGTATGGATTTGCGTTTCAATATGCCGACATAACGTTTAATCATCGACATTATACATCCAATCCAAATCCACTAAAGAGTTATTTTAATGATATCTGTATGAAACGAGATCTTCTGCCATTCACTTTATATGTTCCAAAGGGTTTGTCAAAATTAGATGAGGTTTCAATTCCTAATGTATGTGAGACAGAAAATAAAGGAAAACTCTTTACAGCCGAATTTAATGAACTTTGGTGATAAAAAATCCAACTTTATAAAGGAGTGCCATCATGTTTTGTTTTTGTAAGGACCAATGCTATAGAATGCCTGTATTTTTCGGCGGAAGTGATTATGATGCTACTTATGAAGCAACAGCTTTTGATGCTTTAACTGTTTCTTTTGTTCAGGAAACATCACGAGAAGCGCTCAACTGCTACTTACCTGCCGGATTTACATTATTAACTCCTACGATCACCTATGAATATGCTCAATTTCGCAACGTGAACTTTTTAGCAGGAGGCGCTTATAATATCTTTCAAGCCTCTTTGCCTGTTCACTTTGAGGGCAAAAAAGACAGTCTGGATGGTGTCTTACCTCTGGTTATATGGGAAAATAACACAATTCCAATTCTAGGTGGTAGAGAAGAAAGCGGCATGCCAAAAATATACGCGGATATTAGTGATATTACTACCATTGATGGAAGCTATTTTTCATCTGTTAGTTTTCACGGCAATACATTTTTGGACTTTGATGTAAGCAACTTAAGACCTTGTCCGGAATCTCAATTCTCTTCACTGAAAGCCAGCTACGCGAATATAAATGCAATCGGCCTTCGATATATTCCTCATGTAGGAGGCCCTGGTGCTGATTTACTTCAACTCATCCTCTATCCACAGTCTATTGTTCCTTATAGAATATATAACTGTGAAGGATCGTTAAATTGGACGAAGCTGCTGTATAAGAAAGGGCTAATACACTCAATAATTGTAGAACAATTATCCTCGCTTCCACTGCTCTCAATGTCAAATCCGACTTTAACAAAAGGGAAGGTTATTATGAGATCCCCTCTCTGCAGAGTCATTAAGTAAGACTGCGCTATAGAACAAAGTGTGTGTTCCACACACTCTCGCATCTTAAGTCCTTTACAAGGAACACACACTTTGCCTGCGCCGAAGCTGGTCGCATTAGCGACATAATCCTTGCAGCTGAGTGCACATCCTTAGCGGAGCTTATTTTTAATACATATAGTTTAAGAGAATAAGGATTTTTTTGCATATTCCTGTCATTTGAGATATAATAGTATGGGAAATAAAGTAAATATCTTTAAGGAGGATTTCTATGCAAAATATCCATCTAAATATACGTAACGCATTACTACTCTCAGTTCTACTACTATTATGTTTTATTTACGATTTATATCAAGTGCTTACAGGTACTTCAAAATACTCATTAGATATTGATATTGCCTTTCTTTGCTTTTTAAGTATCTCAATTCTCTGGCTACTGTACCGCTCTATCTTTTGGAAAAGGAATAAAAGCATCCGAACGTACATAAATAGCCAATCTTCACGCATGGCCACAGTGGAAAAACTCAACTACTTTCTCAAAACGGCTCCTAGCATTATTGGAATGCAATATGACAATAATTTTATTAGTGGCCGTAATTTCTTTGGTCTAGAACTTGCAGAAGTCAAGAACATAAAGGGATTTCGTAAATCAGGACGAATAGCTAGAAAATATTCCATCCCTGTTGGAAAATCTAATTATCTAGATCTTATTATGAATGACGGAACCATTGTCTCCTTAGCATTTTTCCATGAATATGAGGTAACTCACGCAATAGATATTTTAAAGAAGGAATACCCTAGTATGACGGAATATAAAACGTATGTACACTAAACAATGCTCTAACCTTCTTGCATTTACATTTTTCAACAGATAAAGGTAAATGTAGACATTTTTCCCGTTTTGTAGTAATCTATTAAAGAATTAAAAATAGTACATCTATTCCACACATAACCTAAGTCTCGTACATAAATCATTCAGCTCTATTAGCTGGATGATTTAAATTTTTATAAAGGATAGGTGTATATGATAAAGAAATTATCAAAAGACGCATATGGTGGTGTATCAGGTAAAGATTATATCCCATATGTATCAAATGGTTCAAATAAGGGGACAAGCCCAGCCATTTTAATTATTGGTATCCTTCTTGCAGCATTGTTTGCAGCATCCACTGCATATTCAGGGATGAAATCAGGTCTTACTGTTGCAGCAGGTATTCCAGGATCAATTATTGGTTCCGCTTTGATCGCAGCATTTTCAAAGAATAAAGGAATCCTTGGAAAGAACTTAGTTCAAGGAATGTCTAGTGGTGGAGAATCCATTGCCAGCGGTATCATTTATCTGCTTCCTGCAATTTTATTAATTGGCTCAGATATAAGCTTTTTCGAAGGCGTATTAGTCAGTGTAGGTGGTGCTCTCTTTGGAATCGGAATCGCTTCCTTAGTTCACAAAAACTTAATTGAAGAAGAACATGGAAACTTAATGTATCCGGAATCCATGGCAATCGCCGAAACACTTGTAGCATCTGAAGGTGAAGGTGATTCCATGAAATACATGGGATACGGATTTGGAATTAGTGGTCTTATCACTATTGTTACCGGATCCTTCCTAAATGTAGCAAATAATACGATCAGTTATGTAAATGAGACTTTCTACAAGTGGAAGTTAGAGTTAGAAGTAAATCCTCTTTTACTAGGAATTGGATTTATTGTTGGTATGGATGTCTCTCTTACTATGTTTGCAGGCTCCATCTTAGCTAACTTTGCGGTAATGCCTTTAATCAGCTACTTTGCAGAATTTGCAGCAGCTAATCATATGGTATGGAACGACGGTTCTATTGCGATTAACGATATGATGGTAAATAATATTGCAGGTAGTTATGTAAAATACATTGGCGCTGGTATGATGTTATCCGGTGGTGTAATCGGTGCACTTAAATTAGTTCCGACAATCATTTCTTCCATTAAAGAAACATTTGGCGCAAAATCTTCGGAAGGCAAGAGCGAGTCAGGATTCGCAACTATGGTATTATTAGCTGCAATCGTACTTGGTTTTGTAACTGCATTTTTAATTTCTAATGGCAACTTTGTAATGGCTATCTTAGGAGCAGTTTTATCCTTCTTCTTATCCTTGCTATTTGTTATCGTAGCAGGAAGACTTACTGGTACAATTGGTACTTCCAACCTCCCAGTTTCCGGCATGACAATTGCATCCCTTGTAATTGTTACTTTAGTATTCGTAGTTATGGGATGGACAAGTTCAGAAAACAATAAATCATTACTTTTATTTGGTACATTTATCGTAACAGCAATCTCTATTGCCGGTGGATATAGCCAATCCCAAAAAGTTGGATTTATCCTTGGTGGTAAAAAAAGCGAAATGGATAAATATTTCGTAATCTCAAGCGTTGTTGGTGTAGTTGTTGTTGTTGGTGTCATCAAATTACTTGCAAACCAACTTGCTATGACTGGAGATAATGTTCCATTTGCACTTCCACAAGCAAACTTAATCTCAACATTAACATCCGGAATCATGTCCGGTAATCTTCCATGGCACATGATCATCGTTGGTGTCGTTATGGGTATCGTTTTATTTTTATTAAAGCTTCCCGTTATGACCATTGCGATCGGTTTCTATCTTCCAATTGCAACAACAACTATCATCTTAGTTGGCGCATTCGTTCGTTTATTTATCGAAAAAGTTGCTAAAAATGAAGAAGATAAAGAACAAAAGGTTGCAAATGGTATCAGCTTATCTTCCGGCCTTGTTGCCGGCGGTTCCATCATCGGCCTTGTAGGAATTGTCCTACAGGTACTTGGCGTAGTTGGTGGCGCTAAACCAGCAGGCTTTGCGGCTACAAATGGAATGGCATATATCTTGCTTGCTGTCTTAGTCGTATTTACAATTTTAGTCTTAATGAAGAAAAAGAAAACTGTAATATAGATTTAATAATATGTACCAATGATAAAAGGCTATCCCATTTTTATAGGAGATAGCCTTTTATCATTTATATCTTATTAAATTTGAAAAGAACAAAATTTCCGAAAGGACTCATCAACATGCCCCGATATAATATAGCTACCTAAGATACTTAAATTTTCATTTGATGCTTCGGTAAGCGTACAATAAAGCTTGTCCCTTTCCCTTTTTCGCTCTCAACCATAATACTGCCTCGATGTGCTTCCACAATGGTTTTTACAATTGCCAGACCAATTCCTGCACCGCCAGTCTTTCGATTTCGTGATTTATCTGCACGATAAAATCGTTCAAACACATAGGGGAGTTCTTCCTTATCAATCCCTATTCCTGTATCAGATACTGTAACTTCCACTTCCTCATTACTTTCTTCCATATGAATTGTTATCTTGTCACCTTCATGTGTATATTTAACGGCATTTGAAATCAAATTCATCATGACCTGAGATATTCTTTCTTCATCCGCTACAATTATAATCTCTTCCATATCAAGAGTAATCACAAGACCTTTTTCTTTTATTTGTATTGCAAAGTTCTCTAGCAGTTTTCTAACCAGTGCATTCATAGAAAAAGAAGCATACTTCAATTCATACCGTTCTCGTTCCAACTTTTCTAATTGCTCTAGATCTTTCACAATATAGATAATCCGATTCACTTCTTCATAACAACTTTCCAAATGCTTGGTGCTTGGTTCCCAAATTCCCACTAGCATCGCTTCTAAATGGGTGCTTACTGCTGTAAGTGGAGTCCTTAGTTCATGCGCCACATCAGACGTAAGCTGTTTTCTTAGTAACTCCTGCTCCATAATCGAATCTGCCATTTTATGAATGGAGGACGATAACTGATCTAATTCAATCACTTTCGTATCTTTTGATTTAACAACATTATATCTTCCATTTGCAATTTGATTTGCTACATCTACCGCCTTTAAGATTGGTCTGCTTATATTATTAGCAAGGAAATAGGCTATGCCAATGGTAAGCACCACTGCAATTCCTCCTATAATAAATACAATCTTAGTCAGTGCATTTAGAAAAGAAAAGTCATTCTGACTATAAAAATAGGGACCATAAAAGCTTACACTAACACTGCCAATATTTCCTGCTCTGGTCTGCATTCTATACTGGCTTGTTTCAAATGTTCCCTCATTACCTGCTTGCTCGCTCTTCATTCTCGTACTGATATCATTACGAATTTGATTGCATAAGCTCATATCATGGCTTTCCGCATCCCAGACCATGTCTCCTGCTCTGTCATATACCGTAATAATAAATCCTTCGTATAATACAGACATACCAATCGCATGTAATTCATTTATATCCCACTCATCATACTGTGCTTTATAGGAATGCTTAATTGATTCTATGATTCCTTCCGTCTTTTTCTCTTGCTGCCGTTTTACATAAAGTTTAAATTCTTTACGAATAGATAAGTTACAAACTACGCCAAATAATAAAATTATAAATAATACAACAGCCATGATAGCAAACGATAACCTTCCTCTAATTGACTGTTTCATTCTCTTACACTCCTCCGAATTTGTAGCCTTTTCCATGTACCGTAACAATATAGGCTGGGCTCTTTGGCACATCTTCGATCTTTTGTCTTAGATTTTTAATATGGCTGTCAATTGTTCTGTCATAGCCTCCATATTCTTCACCTAGGGCAATCTGTATCAGCTCATCCCTTGTAAATACCTTATTGGGGTATTTTATAAATGCTAATAAGAGATTCCACTCTGATCTCGTCAACTTTATCTGCTGCCCTCGTTTCTTCAATATATTTGCTTCCACATCAATGACTAATTCACCTTTTTCAAAATAGTTTGATTGATATAACGGCTTTAACTCACCTGACACTCTTCGTAATATGACCTCAATCCTTGCTGCCAGTTCCCTCAAACTAAATGGCTTTGTAATATAATCGTCTGCTCCAATATGAAGCCCATTCAGCAAATGTTCTTCCTCAGCCTTTGCAGTAAGCATAATAATTGGAACTCTGGATTTCCCACGTATCTTATGACAAACTTCTTCCCCTGATATATCTGGTAACATAAGATCTAAAAGGACTAAAGATATATTCTCTCGTTCAAATAAAACAAGAGCCTCCTTCCCGTCTACTGCCTGTATCACTTGATATCCTCTGCTCTCCAGTAATGATGTCACCACTTCAAGAATCTTGACTTCATCTTCTACTACTAAGATTTTCTTTTCACTCAAACACATGTCTCCTTTTTAATGGCAACTTGGTACTAAAAAATCTATCGCTTCACCATTTGTCAGCTCGTATTCTTTTGCCTCTTGTTTTATTGTATCTATATTTATGGAATTTATATCACTTACCACTTTCACTATCCCATAATAGGAAAAACTCTCATCTGCAATCTCAAAGTCCCTAAAAGGAACAAGAGTAAGTGCATTTTTCCCTTTCTGAAGATTTATTACTCCTCCATAAATCGGAATGGCTAAGTTTCCATTTACTCCTTGATCAACTTCGATTACCCACTCCGTAGGAATCCCCTCCTGAAGTACAACGACAGCTGGCGTAAATCTTCCGTCTTCCATATGCACTTTTACAGTTTGTGTCTCTCCCTCTACCTGTGCAACCGCAATCTCATCCGTTGGTATTACATAATCCACAACTGCTTCTTCGTTTTTCTTCCTTTCTAGCTGCTTAATGTCTACTTCTTCTCCTGGTTCCACCACATATATACTGCTGCGGATCATACCCATCCAACAACTATACGGTACTGTTCCAACCTCAGATGGAGTAAACTCAATTACCGTTTCTCCAAGGCTTAACTTCTGCGAAATTCCGTATTCACGAACTATTATCTTATTGTTACATCCATTAAGCGTTCCTTCCTCTGCCCGAATGGTCCATCTGACTTTCCTACCTTTTTCTACAATAACTGGCGTATAAGAACCAGACTTTAAATCAATCGTCACTTCCTGTACTTCGTCTCTGATCACTGCTTTTACAGCCTCACTTGTATTTCCATAGGATACTCCAATTCCTGCAAGACCTAATCCATTATTAAACATAGATGCTCCAAGTACAACTACTAGTATGGCACCAAATTTCACAATCTTTCCAGCTGACTTCTTATTGATCACAGAACTTAATACTCCTAATAAAAACATAAGCGGTACCGTACCAATACTAAATAAAAACATTGAAAGTGCCCCGCTAAGCATACTTCCAGTCGATAACGCATATAACTGCATCGATTGTAACGGACCACATGGCATCAGACCATTGGCAAGTCCTACAATAAATGGACGATTACTGCCTTTTTTTCCACTTACCATCTTTGTAATTTGTTTCGGCATTGTCAGATTAAATCTACGTAACCACGAAGCCACTCCAAGCATATTAAGCCCCATAATTACCATAAATACACCTGCAACTAACTGAACCGCTCCCTGCATTCGCCCTGAAAAACTGATCACCGAGCCAATTGTACCTACGATTCCTCCTATGATTGTGTAGGAAACAATACGTCCTAAATTATATAGAATGGATGGACGAAGGCTATTTTTCTCCTCTTTCATACATTGAGATAAATTAATTCCTCCACACATGGCAATACAGTGAAATGATGTTAAGAATCCAATTACAACTAACATAAGATAGCTCGTATTCTCATTTGCCTCAGGAAAGAAATTCAATAAAGAAAGCAGACCAGTTCTTCTTAAGAATGTCCAGCCGATCATGGCACTAATTATACCAAGCAGAATTTTATTTATTTTACTATATTTATCGGATTCCTGCTCCTCAAACACTTCTGCTGCATATCCAGACTCCGAGATTATCATGATTATTTCCTCTATCGTTATCTTGAAACTGCTATATTCAATCACTGCAGTCCCTTTTCTAAAGGATGCATTCACTTTACGAATACCATCTTGTCCATATAAATCTTGCTCGATATGATGCTCACAGTTTACGCAAGTCATACCCTTGACTTTAAGAACAAGCTGTTCTGTTTGTTTGTCCATCTATTACCTCTCCTGCTCTATTTCCACTTCTCTCTCCTAACTATTTGTCTTCCAGTTTGCGAAAATAGCCTGATACTCTTCTAATAGTTCTCTGTTGATCGTAATGGTATCATCAGACTCCGTCTTATCCTCTTTGGTGATCGGCACTGGATTACATCCGCCTGTAATCACCTCAACTTCTTCCGAAGTATATGAATTTCCACAGTTTTGACATACGATATACTCCCCTTGCTGCTTATAATATCCTCTGCCAGAACTATAACAAATCTGACATGTGTTAAATGCTGTTCGAACGGTTCCATCCTCTGCTTTTACCGCCATAACTTCCAAGTTTACACCATCAATTTCATACGGATAAAAACTTGCCTTCTCTGTGACCTCTCCTTTCATAATTTTAATATCCCCCTCGGTCTGAGCTTTTGAGGAGTCTCTCACCTCATCCTGGCTTGCTCCCTCTGGTAATACAATAAAAATAAAAACCACTACCAATAGGATCAATAGTCCACCTGTAATAAATAACTGTTTCTTTTGCTTTTTCATACTAAATTACCTCACGTTTTTATTCCTTCTAAGCATAATAAAATGTTATGGAGATTTTATGGAGATTTTAAACCGCCTCCATATTTCGTGCATAAAAATAGACGGAGTACTCTTCCTACAGACCCCGTCATTCTTACAAATATATTTAGTTACAGTATGATTTATTACATCATCAAGTATTCTTTATACACTCTTCCTTTTTTCAATCAATGCAATGATTTCATCAAGCGTTGGTGGATTTAGATGAAGCGGATACCTGGATATCGCAATTGCTGAACACGCACTTGCAAACCGAACTATTTCATCGTCGTTCATTCCTTGTGATAACGCATAGGTACATCCAGCCTTAAACGTATCTCCTGCCCCTAACGTGCTAATTACATCGACTTTATAAGGTTTAAAATGTTTGATTTCTCCATTCTTACGACCATAACAAAATTCCTTACCACCATTTGTAATTATGGTTAAGCCCTTGCTATTATTTTGAAACAAAGGAAATAGTTCCTCTCTGGTTTTCCCTGGATAGTTATTCTGTATCCCTTCTCCTGAAATAACCGATATCGATGCATTTTGATGTATATAGCTGTCATATTTGCAATCAATGGTTACATACGGTTTGTTGTGCTTTACACAAAGCCTTGCGCCATATTCAGAATCATCCCAAAAAAATTCATCTATGGCAGCCACATTACAATCAATGATATCTTCCTCCTTAGGCTTATTCCAATGCCTGATGCCACTCTCGTACGCATCACCATAAAATGAAGCAAATGTTCCCATTGGTGTTCTAGTATCATTTGCAATAATCACATAATCTTCCAGACCTTCATATTCTTCGTCAAAGAATACCGAAGACAAATCCACTGACTTATCTTTATAAAACTCTTTTAACATAGGGGCAACATTGTATCCTATATGCGTTCCATCAATCTTCACATTCGCACCAAGAGATGCTAATACCGTTGCACATGTCCCAGTTTCTCCCCCTGGAAAACGATACTTTTCCTTTATTTCAGAATATTCATCCTCTTTCAAAAACCCATCCTTCAGTAAAAAACTATTTGAACCTGCAATCATCCCATATAAATAAACATTAGTAACTTTCATAAAAAACTCCTTTCCATAGCAACCAAGTACTATTGCTTTTCACAGAAATTCTGTATAATATCTAATATTTTGCAACTAAAAAAAGTAGTTCCACCATGTGATGCATTTTCACTAAGCTCATAGTAATAAACCTCATGATTTGTACTGGTAAGCTTGTCATATAATAATCTACTATTTTCCACAGAAACAACCGGATCCTTTTCACTATGAAAAAGTAATACCGGTGGAAGGCTCACATTTTCTGTGATATACATAGCGCAAGAAGCTTTTTGTGCACTCTCCTCATTGTCTTCAATTTGGTCTACTCCAAGCAATACGGTACTTGGCCTGACTTTCATCCATGGTGGAAGTGCTTCCTTGGCGCAGACTAACAGATCCGTAGAACCACTTTCTGAAATCACTCCTCGAATATTAAGCAATGGCTTGCATAATCCATGTGCATTCAAAAGAATTGACATTATAGCAATATGTCCTCCCGACGAATTTCCCATCAAGAAAACTCGACTCATATCAAAATGAAATTGTTCTGCTTTTGTATCAATAAAAGTTAATGCATTACTCACATCTTCAACCTGAGCAGGAAACTTCGCAAGATCTGATTCCCTATATTCCAATACCGCAATTGCGAACCCTCGCTCCGCTAATTTTATGTACTTAGGAATATCATTGTATAATTCCTGTTTATGCCAAGCAGAACCTGGAATCATAAGAATTATTGGAAACTTCTCGTCCTGGTTCCATTCACGTTTGTAAGGTAAAAGCATCTGCAAATGTCTTTTACAATTGCCATAATCATGATACTCCCAATCTGGTGAATACAGCCATTCCAGATCATCTCCGTTCACTTCCAACATTTCTTTCATACTAAAGCACCTCCGATCAGATTATAGCTTTATTTTATCGGATGCTTGCTTGCTGTGCAATTGGATATTTCTCAGGACAGGGACATGAAAGTCAGAAACAGACTTATGATTCCTTTGAAAAAGAGCTAAAATAAAAATAGTAATGCTAAGGCCCAAAAATTTGTACAGGATGACATTACAAATAATATAGATCTAATGAGTTCTATTATGTACGACTTATTTCATCTATATCAGTTCGAATAACAAAAAATCAGGAATGTTTCATCTCTTTTTGATAAAACAATTCCTGATTTCTATTAATTATCTGCTTATTCTTTACCAGAATGGAAAATCTCAAAAAGGAAGAAACAAATCGTAGAACTTGTCGGAAACATTCTTAAAAATTTGCTTTAACAAATGACAAGATTATATATTTTACGTTTAACTTAGCGCTCAAATACAACAATTCCTAGTTCATATGGATGATCTAAGTAGACACATTCCTTTCCATTTTCCTTATGTCGCAGTAATTGCAGTATAATAAGTGCATCACCACCGCCTCCTAAAATCATAAACTGTCCAATAAGATAGAAAAATGGTAGATTTAATACGATACCAATCACTACTGGTAGCATCCCTACAACGATCGTTGGCATCATTGCACCAAGAATATATTGCTTTTTCTTTAACTCAGAACTGCAAGTACAATAAGGCGTAAGCATCTTCCAAACTATGCCAAACTCAATTGATTGAAATCCCTCTTTGGCCATATATGCCCATGTTACACCATGAATTAACTCATGAAGCACAATAAGTCCCAACGAAACACCAAGAAAAAGCAATAGCTCAGGAGATCCAAAATTCACTGAAATCTCACCTTTTACTCTAGCTAAATATATAAGTCTAAATAAAATCATAATTGGAAGCATAACAATAACTGCTAAAAAATTAGCTTTTACTATTCCAATTGTCAAATCCATTTTCACATATCCGTTTTGTTCCATTTCTTGAACTTTGCTTTCAAAGCCTGCCTTTCTTTTTAGCTCGGCAGGAGATAGTTTTCTTTCCTTTTTATTCATTCCTATAATCCTTTTCCTAAATAATATATTATATCTCTAATCATATTTGAATCCGTAGACAAATTCAACTTATTTATGTACCAATTTTCTTTCTCTTTTTCCCATAATAATAGGTCTCCTATAATTTCTTGTTTTATCATAGAAGACCTAACTTATCTTTAATTTATAAAAAACCTTTCACAGACACTAAATTATCCTAGTTCACTTTCTAGAATTTCATCATTCCGTAAAACTCTCCGTTATTTGTGGTATGGTTCCCCGTATCTATACTAAATGAGAGTTTAATTATTACCTCTGCTAACGTAAAATATTTGATAATTAATGCCTCATAACAATTTTTTTAACATCTTCATCAAACAACTTATCTATCCTTAAAACATATGGTGTCTCGGGTAATTCTAAATATATTATCTTTACTCTTTCTATAATATTAATTTCATTAGATTGTCTGTTTGTTCATCATCACCTAGTTTAAAGACATGCGAACTAAATTTTTTAAATCCTTGCTTTTCATAAAATTTTATAGCAGCAAAATTATGTTCCCACACACCGAGCCAAACATAATCAAGATTATGATTCTTCGCAATGTTTATTGCTCTTTGAATCAATGCTTTCCCAATCCTTTTTCCCTTATATTCCTTTAATACATAAATTCTTTGAACTTCTAATGTATTACTATGGCCTTCCTCTGTTTGTGCCTTATCAAAGTTGACCTTCATGTACGCAACTGCTTCTTCCTTACTTCTAATAATAAAAAACTTTGAATACTGATTCCTTACTTCGCTTTCTAACTGCTCATATGAAAAATGTTCTTTACTATACTCTTCCATATCTTCTTTTGAATTCTGATCCATAAATGTCTCAAAAAATGTCTTTTCAGAAATATACTTTATTTGTTCAATCTCTTGTAGATTACATTCATAAATTGTTAACTTGTCCATATTACTTATTTCTCCTATATTATTGATTTAGTTTTACACTAGTTTATTTTAAAGCTTGCTATATTTCTATCTCTCTATTGTTGATATCAAGAATAAAAATCCTACACTCTGCTCCTAAATGATACTCTACTAACCTAGTCAACTCCTTCATCGTATGTCTAATAACTGGTTATACGAAGAATGCTTCCATCAATGGTTTTTACCGTGAATTCCAAACCACCCCAGGGCTGTTCCACTACCTTTGATACTTCCCTCCATCCACTTCGCATAATATATTCATACACCTGTCTGGCATTATCCACGACAATATATGCTGCTACGCCCTGGGAAGGTTCCCCAAGGAATAAACTTAATCCTATGTATGTCAGCTTTTCTTTCTCTGTGATTTCATTGGGAATGGGCGCAATTCCTGCAAAAATAGCTTTTCCTTTGGCATTCCTTGCATCGACCGTGCCATACCAGCCAAGCACCGTCTCAAACCATTCTATAGTTCGATCCATATCCTGAGTATAATAAACAGGACCATTTTCAAATACCTTGTAACCCCTTGTTTCATACTCTTGTTTCATTTCATCACCTCTGCCCCACTTTTGTATTCATTTTATCATAAAAAATACGGATATAACCACTAATTTCAAATGTGATTATATCCGTATTTTTTATGATAATTTTTGCAATAAAGCAGCTTCTTTTTCCATAAGTCTCATCACAAACTCTTTTACAACTTTTCTTACTACTTCCTCATCATCCTCTTCCATTTCTGTCAGATTGCGTTTCTCCGTATATATCTTTTTAAACTTAAAGTCGAACTTATTATCGTTAGGCTTCTCCATTTTAATAATCATATCCATCTTACTTCGCTGTTCATCCGTTATATTAACGCCTCCCAGTTCAAATGCACAACCTATATACGTCTTTTCTAAACAAACCCAGTAATAATATACACTTTTAGTTCCCCATGTACTCACTTCATTGTCTAACTCACCTAGATACTCATTCATCTTTGCTGTGCTAAACATAAAATATTTATTATTTCCTATATTATCTCTTAAAATAATGTCACCATTATTTTCAAGCTCTTTTAATGTATCAATTATAATATCCTTTTTTCTGTCATTTCCATCAATTCTATGTTCAAATATCAGGTCCAATGCTCTCTTATGTTTATTGTATATCTTATTACATACTTCTACTAACTGTTGATCGTCCACAACTTCTCTCCTTATTATCTCAATATAATTACAGATCATTAACTCTATCTCTGGTTTCAAATCAATCCTATTACAGATCATCTCTAAAACCTCAACTACATCAATGTAAGATGAAATAATCCAATTTTCACTATCACTTGGTTCAGTTCCATCTGGAGTTAAATAAATAAGTATTCTTTGATAATCGCTGTACGTCTCCTCAAGAATATGACGATAACGATTTAATTGATTACTATGTTCTTGGGATCCCACCTTATTCTCAATTGCAATCAGTTTCTTTTCTTCATCCGATACTAATAGGATATCAATATTCTTCCACTCTCTATATACAACAAAACTGTGAAAATCCATTAATAGAAGTGAAAATATATCATACTTATTATCACAGGCATTTTCTACAATTCTTTTTACAAATCCCGCAAGAAACATACTACCCAATCCATGATTCTCATTTGGATCAAACAGCCATGCTAACATATTGCTATGACGTATTTCTGTTCTCGCAAGCTTTAATACATCAAAAATATTAAATTTCTTAGTCCAAGGAAGTAATTCATCTAAACATTCAATATCCAATAAAAACTCCTGTAATACTTCCTTATCTGACTTCATCTTTTTCATTTGAGTCTCCTTAATTCCTAGCATTCAGATAAACTTTATCTTTTTTTAAATAACATAATTTTCGAATTAGATAAACCATAGATAAATAAATAACAGCATTACAAAGAGCCAATATACCACAAATCCCCGATATACTGGCTCTTTATAGTTCACTTAATTTCCTATGACAATAATAGAAGTTTTAACAGCTTAAGTGTTGCCTATTTTACTTTATATAAACAAGCCGTTCTTCACTTTCTGCCCCAAACATATTTTGAGGCTTCAAATGATGTCACTCCATTCTACTCTTGACTATGATTTCCACACTCAAACAGCTTTTCTTTATTAATCTGTCAGTAGTCTATCCTTTTATACTTGGATTTTCTTATCTCAGTTACTACCTTCTATTTATATATTTAGAAAAGTACAGTGATTGAATTGGCAGTATTTCAAACAACTTTAAAAGAATTAAGACACAGTCAAAATATGAAGCAGGAAGAACTTGCGGCCTTAGTCGGTGTACGGCGCGAAACCATCGGAAAGCTTGAACATGGCCAATACAATCCCTCTCTTAAGCTGACAATGGACATCGATCACATATTTCATAAATCCGTGGAAGACATATTTTATTTTGAATAATTCTATACATATATTTATATTACATAATATATAGCAGCTTATCTATTTAGTATATATTTTTTTCTTTTTCAACATAAATATGATACATATTTAACAATATAAATAAATATCAAAAATGGTCGAAAAGTATATGCCTTATCCCATTCAAACTTAGTAAGTTCCTTAAGCTCTACAGTTCCCGAAGTGATTTCCTTTATTGTATTATTAAATTCCTTATTATTCTCTACTAACTGCTTTTTTCCAAATCTGCACTACTCTTTCCATTTATTGTATGTAACTGAAGGTGAAGCTGCATTAACTTTTGTACCAAAGGTAATGGCATTATATATACTACTATCATCTACAGTGTATAGTACTTTATTCAAGTTCTCTACTTGTTCAGTCAATGTAGACTTTTCATTTTCTTCCTTATATAACTCAGCCTCTTCTACAATTTCTAATGCATTTATAAACATCTGGGCTGTCTCATCAACATCATTTATTCGTTCTGCTTCATCTAATAGACTATCTAAACTTAATCCCTTTCCAATAACTTTTACACACTTTTTCATTCTTTTTTCCTTTGTGTATTAGATATTTGAATATAATCATTCATAATAACCTTATACTTTTTTCTATATTTGTCAATTGATTTATGGTAAATAATTATATTTAGTCGTCTGTAATATTTTAAATTACTTAATAATAATCCTAAAATTATGATTTTATCTATTCACGTTGTTAAAACAAAAAAAGAGTAAGCCTGACAATACAACATCAAGCTTACTCTTTTCAATTATTTTCACATAAAGGCTCCCAACCTTCAGATGGATTGTTTTCCAACACGCTACAGCAAAGCATCTCGCCTTAATATCACTTTTTCGCGTAGACCGGCCGAGGCAGTTCTCTGATTTCCTCATATACACCCTACACAATGCAAGATTACAATGGGAAATCAAAGAACCATCCGAGGGAAAGGCAGCGAAAAAGTTATATCTAGGCGAGCTACTTTTCACAGTCTACAAAAAACAATCCATCGTCCGTTTAGCCAAAAACTATTTTTACGCCAATAATTCTACACTGGATAAGCCTTATTTTCAGTATCCGCAATGGATTGATCCACTTTTGTCTGCTGCGCTTCACGATATTTAAAGAATTCAGTTGCAACTTGTGGGAATAAAGCGTAAGACAATACGTCTTCGTCTTGTTGTTTCCACTGTTTCATTTCTTCTTCAATCTTAGCAAGCTGTGGCTTGATTAAATCGGCTGGACGGCAAGTGATTGGTTTAGTATCGCCGATACACTTCTTTTGAACCTCTTTGTTGAAAGGTTTTACTGTCTGGCCAAATTCACCGGATAATAATTTCTTAGACTCTTTTGTTACCATCTTGTAACGTTCGCCGGTAACCACATTTAATACTGCCTGCGTACCAACGATCTGAGAAGATGGAGTAACTAGAGGTGGTTCACCAAAGTCCTTACGAACTCTTGGAACTTCTTCTAATACTGCTTCGAATTTGTCTTCTGCATGCATATCATTTAACTGGGATACTAAGTTACTTAACATACCGCCTGGTACTTGGTACATTAATGTCTTAATGTTAACACCAAGAACCTTCGTATTCATTAAGCCGCTCTTTAAGCAGTCTTCTCTAAGTGGACGGAAGTATTCAGCAATTTCAGCTAATAACTTCTGATCGTAACCACAGTCATATTTTGTTCCACGGAACGTTTCTACCATAACTTCGGTTGCAGGTTGGCTTGTTCCCATTGCAAATGGGCTCATTGCAGTATCAATGATATCGCAGCCAGCTTCTACGGCTTTCATGTAAGTCATGGAAGCTACACCGGAAGTATAGTGAGTATGTAAATCGATTGGAATCTTAACTGCTTTCTTTAACGTAGTTACTAATTCCGTTGCTTTATATGGAGTAAGAAGTCCGGCCATATCTTTGATACATAAGGATTTTGCTCCCATGCCTTCAATTCTCTTCGCCATATCTCTCCAATAATCTAACGTATAAGCATCGCCTAACGTATAGCTTAATGCAACCTGTGCATGTCCTTTTTCCTTATTTGCAGCATTTACTGCTGTTTCAAGGTTACGAACATCGTTTAAACAGTCAAAGATACGAATGATATCAATACCATTTGCAAGAGATTTCTGAACAAAATATTCAACAACATCATCTGCATAGTGATTGTATCCTAAGATATTCTGACCTCGAAATAACATTTGAAGCTTTGTATTTTTAAATCCTGCTCTTAACTTTCTAAGTCTTTCCCAAGGATCTTCTTTTAAGAAACGAAGGGAAGCATCGAATGTTGCACCGCCCCAGCATTCCACTGCATGATAGCCGACCTTGTCCATCTTGTCTACGATTGGAAGCATTTGTTCGGTTGTCATACGAGTGGCAATTAAAGACTGGTGAGCATCACGAAGCACTGTTTCCGTAATTTTAATAGGTTTTTTACCTTGCTCTGCCATTGTTTTACCTCCTAAATATTAAGTAATCGATAATTGTTATTATACATTGAAGATTGCCATAAATACACCGGCTGCTACTGCTGTACCGATTACACCAGCAACGTTAGGTCCCATAGCATGCATTAATAAGAAGTTTGTTGGATCTGCTTCGGAACCAACCTTTTGAGAAACTCTGGCTGCCATAGGAACTGCGGATACACCGGCAGAACCGATTAATGGGTTTACCTTGCCATGAGTTACTTTACACATTAACTTACCAAATAATACACCAGCTGCGGTACCGATACAGAATGCAAATAAACCTAAAGCAACGATCTTTAATGTTGTAAGTTTTAAGAATGCTTCTGCACTAGTGGTTGCACCTACACTAGTTCCAAGTAAGATAACTACGATATACATTAAAGCATTGGAAGCAGTATGTGTTAACTGTTTTACAACGCCAGATTCTTTAAATAAGTTACCAAGCATTAACATACCAACAAGTGGAGCTGTGGAAGGAAGGATTGCAACTACTACGATGGTAACGATGATAGGGAAAAGGATTCTCTCCAATTTCGATACTGGACGTAATTGTTCCATCTTGATTTCACGTTCTGCCTTTGTTGTAAATAATTTCATGATTGGTGGTTGAATAATTGGTACTAATGACATATAAGAATATGCAGCTACTGCGATAGGTCCCATGTATTCTGTCTGTCCAAGTTTTCCTGCAAGGAAAATGGAAGTAGGACCGTCAGCACCACCGATAATTGAGATTGCGGCTGCCGCTTTATCACCAAATCCCATTAAGATTGCAATTAAGTATGCAGCAAAGATACCAAACTGTGCTGCTGCACCTAATAAGAAACTCTTAGGGTTTGCAATAAGTGGACCGAAATCTGTCATTGCGCCGACACCCATAAAGATTAAGGAAGGTAAGATACTCCATTCATCTAATAAGTAGAAGTAATGTAATAATCCACTGTCTTCCATAATGGCTGGGTACATGTTTACTAATAACATACCAAATGAAATTGGTACTAGAAGGAGTGGCTCATATTCTCTCTTGATTGCTAAATATAAAAAGAAAAGCGCAACGAAAATCATTAAAAGATTTCCCCATGTCAGGTTCATAAAACACGTCTGCTTTACTAAATTACTTAGCGTAGATACTACGTAATCCATTTAGTTCATCCTCCTTAGTTACTAGTTTAAAGTAGCTAACACATCTCCTGCTTCTACAGAATCTCCTGCTGCAACATTTATGCTAGCAATTGTTCCATCTTGTGGAGCAACAACTTCATTTTCCATTTTCATGGCTTCAAGAATTAAGATCACTTCGCCTTTTTTCACTGCTTGGCCTGCTGCGGCTTTCACATTAAGAATTTTTCCTGGCATTGGGGCAGTTACTTTAACTTTACCTGCACCTGCTGCTGGAGCTGCTGCTTTTTTAGCTGGTGCTTGTTTTGGAGCACTTGCTGCTGGCACACTTGCCTGAACAACACCTTCGGTTGTTCCTTCTTCTACTGTAACGTTGTAAACGTTACCATTTACTGTGATCGTATAGTTTTTCATGAGTAATATCCTCCTTGTAATCAATTAATAACAACTATGCATTTTTCCATTTACGATTAACTCTATGAATAGATCTAACAACTAAGCCATCTTCTGGTGCTTCGTCTCCCAAGCTTGCCATAATTGCTGCAGTAATCACTGCAACGAGTTCTACATCTTCGACAAGTTCTTCGTCTTCTACAACTTCTTCGACTGGAGCAGACACAACGGTTGTCTCTACTTGTGTTGTCTCTGTCTTCTTTTTACCGCCAACTAATTTTGGTGCATATTCAAGCAAGCCGATAATCAATGAAATAAAGATTAATACTACAAATACTGTGCCCATACCCATAACAGTATTTAATAATGCTTTTATCATCTTCTGTCCAAATGTTCTGTAAACATCACTGGAGAAAGATTCAATTTCATCATCGGAAGCAAATGTCATACGAATGACTACGTCATCTTTTTCATATTTTACTTTACTTTCTACGGTTGCTTTTCCGTCTGCATAAGATACTGTCTTATCACCACAAGACTGGTATTTTCCTAAGTCTTTTGTAGTGTTATATAGACCAAGAATTGACTGTGCCAATTCCTCTGTGCTTTGAGAAACATAACTTTCATATGTTTTCTCATCCGTAATAATTGACAGATCCTGTGATGAAAGACTACTGATCGTACTCTCAAACGTAGACTTGATCGTATCTTCGTTAAACGTCGTAGTTGACTCTGACTTTTTGCTATTTCCACATGCGGTTAATGCTACCATGCATAATGCCATACATAATACTAAATATAGTTTTTTCATATCAGCATCACCTCATTAAATAGTGCCGTGCTTTTTGCTAGGACGACTCTCTCTTTTTGTAAATAACATTTCAAATGCATAAACTAGTTGTTTTCTTGTTGATTCTGGCTCAATGATATTATCAATATAGCCTCGTTTTGCTGCAGATACTGGGCTGCTCTGAATTGCTTCATAGTCTGCTGCCTTTTCGCTGATGAAAGTTTTCTTATCAGCTGCTTTTTCAATTTCATTCGAATACATGATTTGTACTGCATTGGCTGCATCCATCATTCCGATTTTGGAATCTGGATAAGCAAATACCAAATCTGCTCCGATATGTTTTGAATTCATGGTTATGTACGCGCTTCCGAATGCTTCACCAGCAATTACGTTGATTTTAGGAACGGTAGCATTTGCAAATGCATAAGTTAATTTTGCTGCTGCAGATGCAATTGTCTTTTCTTCGTCTTTTGTTGCCTTATATCCGGTTACATTGGTTACTGTAACAACTGGAATATTAAATGCATCACAGAAGTTGACAAAATCAGCTGCCTTCTTGCATCCGTCTGTAGATAATTCTGCTTCGCTATTAGCTACGGCACCGATGGTCATTCCATTTAATTTTAGGAAGCCGGTTACCATGCCCTTTGCAAATGCTTCTTTGATTTCTACAAATTGGTTTTGGTCAGAAATGTCTTTTAAGGTTTCTTTTACATCTGTGGAAACGACAATGGTTCTATTTAAATCATCTGTCGTTTCAATAAATGCATCGTCTTCGTTATTCGTAGGCAATACACTTACTAATTCTCTAACTTTTGCTAATACTTCCTGCTCGTCTTTTGCTACTACATCAACTACTCCTGCTTCTGCTTGGAATGCTGCACTTGATGTATCGCATTTTGCTATGTAATTGTGTTCAATTGCATTTGGTGAATTTACGAATAGTTTGGCATTCTTTTCTTCCATTACTGTAAAGTCACTTAACGCACTTGATACTGCAACTCCGCCACCACAGTTTCCAAAAACAGCTGTGATTTGTGGAATGACACCAGAAGCTAAGGTTTGTTTCAAATAAAGATCACCAAAACCAGCTAATGCGTCCGTTGCTTCTTGAAGTCTGATCCCTGCACAGTCAATTAATCCAACAACAGGTGCTCCCACCTTAAGTGCCAAGTCATAAATACTTGCAATCTTCTTGGCATGCATTTCGCCGATTGTACCATTCAATGAAGATGAGTCTTGACTATAAACATACACTGGTTTGTTATCAATCAATCCATATCCAGTGATAACACCGTCAGCAGGTACTTCTTTTTCAAGTAGATTAAAGTCTGTGCTACGTTTTGTAATCATTGCACCAACTTCAACAAAACTGTTCGTATCTAACAAGGAGACAATGCGCTCTCTTGCCATACTCGTGTCTGTACTGCTCATATTTAGCCCTCCATATATATATTTATTAAAAATGTAAAACCAATTTCTGCCGACTTTATTTTAACTCTTATTTCCATTATTTTCAAGTGCAAGTTGTTAGTTTTTATCGAATTCTACAATATTATATATCTTTTTAGGTATTTTTTTGGTCGATAGTGTTAAAAATACGGCACTTTTACAGGGTTTTGCAACCAATATAGAATAACCATTTTAGGTGAAGAATGAGGGGTCTTAACTGTTTCTATATAATTTATTGTTTTTGGGTATAGAAGCTATTTTTTTCTCCCCTATACCCAATTTTTGTAGCAAAAGAGCATGTATTCTTGTTGTTTGGGTAATATTGCTCTATTTTTAGCTTCTATACCCACAGATGTCAGATTCTCTGGGTATTTCTCGATATTTTTGTCGCTCTCTACCCAAAATCATCCGATATCTCGTTTTTAGAAGACTATTTTGGGTATAGGGCTGCAATATTTCTCTGTAATACCCAATATGCTAAAGTGAAGCTGCAAGCTAGGAACACACACTTTGCCGCGTCAAAGGGGAATGTCGCTGTTTTTTTGCGACATCTTCCTTTTCCCTGAGTGCACATCCTTAGCAGAGCATTTTTTAATACATCGGAGGCTTCTTGAAGAGAAGTTTCCTCGTATGTATTAAAAAAGAGCCTTCCCTCAATGTAAACTCACATTGTAAGAAGACTCTTCTATTTTTTTTACCAGGCACTTAAGAATAAATCAATAATCTTATCCAGACAGAACCGATAATCCTTCTTCGCTACTGTATTTTTCGAAGTCACCGGTACATCCATATATTTTTCGCCGTTAATATAATACGTTACCGTACCCACCTGGTCGCCCTTTCGAATTGGAGCTTCCAATTGATCCGGAATACTATATATAAGATCGACTACATCGCTGTTTCTTAAAAGTACCTGCTTATTGCTTATATCCATCTCTAATCCAATGGCATCCTGTTTTCCGTTTAGCACGCTCATATTATATAGTGGCTGAAGATTTTCTGATACATTACGATATCCAAAATGATCTAATCCATAATTCATAAGATACTGGGTATCCTTCCACTTATAGGTCTTATGTGGAGGCCATCCGGAGCCAAGCACTACGCTGATTAACGTCTTGTCATTTCGTTTTAAAGCTCCAACGAAGCAATAGCCGGCATTATTGGTAAATCCCGTCTTCACCCCCATAGCCCCAGGCATAAGGGAAAGAAAACGGTTCTTGTTCTGCACACTATAAGTAGATTTGGAATTTTCCTCTTTAAACGTCCAGTTAGGCGTATTGGTAATCTTCACAAAATCCTCATTTTTAATAGCATAGCTTGCAATCATGGCAAGTTCCTTGGCTGTCGTATAATGTTCCACTGCATCCAGTCCGTTCGGTGTTACAAAATTAGTATGGCTAAGTCCAAGCTCTTTCGCCTTTTTGTTCATCATCTTTGCAAATCCTTCTACACTTCCGCCAACATGCTCTGCGATGGCAACGGCCGTATCGTTATGAGACTCTAACATCAAGCTGTATAATAGATCGCCTAACTTAAATCTCGCACCTGTTTTGGCATTTAGCTGTACATCCGGCATAGAGGCTGCACGTTTGGAAAAGGTAACGATATCATCCATATTTCCATATTCAAGAGCAACGATGCAAGTCATAATCTTGGTCGTGCTGGCCATCGGAAGTTCTTCATTCCCATTCTTACTGTAAAGCACATGGTTACTCTGGGCGTCCAATAACACAGCACCTTTTGCTGACAATTTAAAATCCGGCTTGTCTTCGGCCTTTTCCACCTTGGATCGTTCCAGGTCTACCCCTACATTATAACTGTTATTGGTCTTACCTGTAGCCACCTGCGGTTTCCCTAACTTGTCATAAAACGTATTATATTGAAAATATCCAAATAAAAAAATAGCAATTACTGCAAGAGTAATAATTAATGTTCTATTTTTTTTGTCCTTCACGGTCTGCTCCATCGAGTTATCTACTATACAAGATAGCTGTTCTTAGTTTAATTCTATTAAAAAAGACAGGATTTATTCTACTGATTTTACAGGTGTATCCGATATTCGTTCTGGAAAACGGATGGTAAAGACAACACCTGTCTTTGTATTATTTATCGAGTAATAAAAACCATGCAGATCCAAGATTGTCTTAACGATATATAATCCGAGACCCGTTCCTCCGGTTGCACGGTTCCTTGATTTGTCCCCTCGGTAAAATGGCTCAAATATATTGGCGATCACATCTTCCTCAATATGCACACCGCTATTTTCTACGCGTAATGTTTCTTCCGTCATCTCAATAATTACATTCGCCTTCTCCGGTGAATATTTGATGGCATTGGAAATTAAATTGGATACCACTTTTCGAAATGCAGTCTCATCCACGTCCTTATAAATATCATCTTCGATATCACAGATTAGATCAATATCGTTGTTATTAGCCAAGGTGATATAGGTCTCGTAGACATCATAGACAAGGTCCGTTAAGTTGGTACGAACAAATTCTACCTGTATAGAATCAGAAGACATCTTGCTGATTAGCAGGATTTCCTTTACCAAGGTCTCAATCTCATTGGTAATCTGCAGCGTATGTGCAAGATAATACTCTCGATCGCTATACTCCCCAATCTGGTGAATCATGCCCTCTAGCTCACCTTTTAAAATAGTAATCGGTGTCTTAAGCTCATGAGATACTGCTGCAAAGAAATCTTTTCTCTTCTTCTCTGCAATCTTCTCCTTATTCATTTCATATTCCAGCTGCTGGCTTCTTGACGATAATTCATACAATGTATACATTAACCTTCCATACATGGAATCTAAGTTATTTCCTAGCACACCAAGCTCATCGGTACGATTTAGGTTACAGCTGACATTGGTCTCCATCGAAGCCATGCGCTCTGACATATTTGATAGCTTCTTAATCGGATGGGTAATTGCTCTGGCTGCAATAAAAGCACCTGTTACCGATAATAAAAGGATGATTGTAATAATCAAAGGAATAAACCCAAATAAGATATCGGAGATACTGTTGATCGTCTCACCATAGCCGAAAATATATAGCACACAAGTTGTACTGACATCCGAAAGTATCACATTGGTATAGACTACTGCACTACCTTCATTTACAATGCTGACCAGCAGATTCTCATCATCATAAGTTGCACTCTGTGTCGTATTCTCAGAGTAGCTGTAATATAAGATCTGATTATAGCCGTCTAACAATGCAATCTCATATCCATTTTTATAGGCATAGTCATAAAGCACCTTTTTTGCCTGTTCAAAGCTATCGCCGTCAATCTGTGTCTTTATTGTATCGATATCGTCATGGATTTCTGACTCCATTGTCGTCTTATAGCTATCTGGAAGGGAAAATAGCACAATCCCGTAGATTACTGCGGAAGTAAAGCATAACAGGAAAAAGATATACCAGAATACTTTAAAGTTTAGGTTACCTTTAATTCTCTTTATCAACGCGGTATCCCACCCCTCGTACAGTTGAAATAATGTTATCACCAAGTTTTCGTCTTATATTACGAATATGGGTGTTGATCAATCGTTCGTCTCCGTAATAATCAATGCCCCAGATTGAATCTAATAAGTTATCTCTTGTAAATACTCGTCCTTGGTTTTTCACAAGCAGGCTTACAATTTCAAATTCCTTGGTCGTAAGTGTGATTTCTTTTCCATCTCGATAAATCACATGCCCATTTAAATCGATTGCAATATTCTTATAGTGAATCATATTAGTAGGTTCTGAATTGCTTGCTCTTCTTAATACGGCTTCCACTCGTTTTACTACCACTGACATGGAAAATGGCTTTGTAATATAGTCATCAATATCCATGCTAAATCCTTTGATCTGATTATTTTCGTCATCTAATGCTGTCAGCATGATAATTGGCACATTAGAGCTTTCTCTAATCTTCTTACATACTTCATACCCATTTATGTAGGGCAGCATAATATCCAGTAAGATCAGGTCGAATGTTGAACTATTAAATTGTTCTAATGCTTCTCGTCCATCTCCTGCCACACATACTTCATATCCTGCTTCCGTCAAACAGGTAAATACTATTTTTTGAATGGAAGTCTCATCTTCCACAACTAAGATTCGTTTCATGTTATTACCACCTCGAGTTTAGTCTAAACCATTTATATTAAGTTTTGATAAAGTTTTCTAAAATCCTTCACTAACTTTAGAAATATTATACTGATTGCTACTTTGAAATGCAAATAGGCAATCGCGATTCCTTTTGCGATTGCCTATTTGTGACATAAAGTTCTTACCTATTATGTCTTTCGACTAGTAAAACCTTATATCCACATGAACATTAAATTGGAGGGCTTTTATAAAGCCTAACTGGTTGTCTTTGTAGAATTTGTAAAGTTCGGCATTTTTATACCTAGATAATCGAAAAATATTTAAATAATCGATTTCTTTTCTTGTAACGACTTCTGTCAGCTGGGCTGTCATCTTGTCTTTCAATAGTTTATCCACGATCTGATGAATTTCATTATAAATCTTTTCCTTTTCCTCGGTCGATTTGGAAGCATACTCTTCCATTCCCTTCTCTACCGTTCCGGTTGCCTGAAGATAATAGTTATACATCGGCTTTCCATTTTGAACCGTGATCGATTTATTATTATGAAGCTCATTTAAGCGTATCACATAGTCATCATATTTAGATCCATTATGAATAAATATCCGGCTATTTTCACCATACCCACTTAATAAATCCGTTGTAACAACATCATCACCGGTAATGACGTCTCGAAGATGAGAATCTTCTACAAGTCCAATACCATCAATGACCAATGTCTTATTTTGTATTGTTAAAAGTGGAATCTGCATTGCCTCATCCGTATTATTCTTTTCATTAATCAGACTTCCCAATGAAATTTCCTCTTTTTCACTGGATGCCAGATTGTTCTTATACAGACGGTCCAAATAATCACCAATGCCATTTTCCACATTTTTATTAAAATCTATAATCTGCTTTACATCACCTTCGACAAGGAAGACATACGTGTTTTTCGATATCTCATAGTTGTTCTCAACATAATTGATAAACTGTTTGTACACGGTTGCATTTTCAAGTAAGCCTTTTCCAACAATGATTGCTTTCAAATGGCTATAATCCAGTTTCTTTGGAGCAGATAGCTTATACTGTTCCTCAATCGTATAGAAATCCGTACCACTAAAAGTGCGGAGCAGCTTATCACTATCTGTGGAGCCTTGATCTGAGATTGCCGCCAAGTCTGGCAAAATATAATAAGCGGTCAATTCGTTATTTACATAGTCTACTCCTAGCGCCTGCACAAATTCACGATCCTGAATTTCTACTGCCTTACTGCAGGAAGTCATTGACATCAATACAACCACTAACGCTCCAAATATAGATAGTTTTTTCGCTGCCTTTACTGCACGTTCCTTCATTGCCTTTGGATGCTCCTCCTGACTGGAGCCTGGCTTCGGCTTTACCGCTCCTCGAATTCTGTCTACTAAAAGAATAATAATTGGAATAATAAAGCTTTGTGGTAGGCCAATCCAAGTAATATAGCGCATATAGTATTCATAGTATTGTTCCACATCCATTGGAATTACACTCGCAATAATTGCGATCACAACGATTAATGGCATAAGATATAATTTATTGTCGATACGGAACATTCTTTTCATCATCGTACAGATATAATATAAAAATGCACTTAAAATACTAAAGATACTAATCAGCCACAAACCAAGGATTAAGGAATCCTGTCGATTAAGCAAGGTCCATGGAATTTTAATTAACTGCAAGATCATAACACTAGACCAAATCTTGGATGCTGCCGCATTATCTCCTACTAAGCCTACCGTCAGTACATAATAAAGTAATGAAAATACAAATACAATAATTAGGCCTTGAAGGCTATAGGAGAAAATTGAACTAATCGTGGAACGTTCCTTATGGTCTGGTGCGATATAATGCTTAATAAATAATAGTAATTCTAACGCGTTAAAGATTAAAAAGAAACTAAATCCACCATAAATCGAGTTTATTGGTGCTGCTGTAAAAATCGGCGTTACATTGGCAAGATCCACATCCTTTAATCCTAACAATAAAAGCAAAAAGATAGGAACAAGGACAATAAAATAAAGAACCTCTGAAAATCTTGCCCTGACTTCTGCTCCCTTTACGCCTAGATAGCCTGCTGCAATCAGCATAGGTATCGCAATGGTCAAGGTAGTATATCCTGGAAGCAATGCGTCTCGAATTACCTCAGTAAAAATCCTTGTGACCATAGCAATTGACGTAAAAAACTTAAAGATATATAGTATGCACACGATAAATGTGAGTACTCTTCCAATTGTCTTTGTTGAAAATTCTAAATAACTTCCCTTTATATTTTTCATAAAGAAAAGAAGAATGAGTAAATATACGATTACTAACACTGCGCCAAAAAGCAGGGCAGGAATACCGTCGTATCCGGTATCTGTTGTAATGATATATGGCACGACCAGGCTGACCACGCCAAATAAATCAAAGACAAGTAATCGTTTTAGCTGGCGTAATGTGATTTTCTTATTCTCTGAATACATAGTTATCGTCCTTGATTTTTCATATTTTTATTTTTGTCTTTTTCCATAAGAAGGCGTCTACGTTCCCCTGATTTTGCAAAGGATGGACGTATCTTAAGCTTGTTGATCGGCGCCTTGATAATCGAGTCTTTATACTCTTCACTTCCATCAATGGAACCTGCAACAAATGGCTTCAGATATGGTGTTCCAAAGCTTGTAAGGCTGCATAGATGAATAAACAGCAATACGATTCCTAGGATAAATCCATAGAGTCCTAATGCTGCGGACAAGAAAATAATCATATAACGGATTAATCGAAATGCTGCGGAGAATGCTTCATTTGGAATGGTAAATGCAGTAATCGCCGTTAATGCCACTACAATTACAACCATAGGGCTTGCCAAGTTTGCATTGACTGCAGCATCACCGATAATCAATCCACCAACAATACCAATCGTATTTCCCATAGGTCCCGGAAGCCTGATCCCAGCCTCTAACAACAATTCGAAGGCGACTTCCATAATGATGACTTCAAGTAAAATAGAAAATGGAACCCCTTCCCTGGCAGACGCAAAACTAAGTGCCAGACTAGAGGAAACCAGTTCTGCCTGAAAGTTTACAATCGTAATATAAAGTCCCGGAAGAGCTACTGCAATAAAAGAAGCCACATAACGAAGTATTCTTGCAAACGTTGCGACTTCCCATCTGCTATAATAATCATCCGACGCCTGATAAAATGCATTTAGCGTCGTTGGAAGCAATAAGACCATCGGCGAGTTGTCAACAATCAGGCATACCCGTCCTTCTGTTAATGCACTGGCCGCCTTGTCGGGTCGCTCCGTATACTGAAACTCTGGAAATGGCGAGTAATGGTTTCGTTCGGTCAGCTGTTCTAGCATGCCGCTGTCAAAGATTCCATCTACTACGAAATTATCCAGTCTGCTTTTGATATCTTCCACCACTTCGGGTTTTACAATATCATCAATATAAACAATGGCTACATCCGTCTTTGTCCTTGTTCCAACTTTCAGCTGTACCATTTTCATTCTTGGATCTTTAATCCGCTTACGCAATAATACACGGTTAATAAACAAGCCTTCACTAAAGCTTTCATTGGAACCTCGAACGGTCACCTCATTGGTCGTCGATTGAACTCCACGGTTTGCCATGCCTCGAATAGAAATAGTAAGTGCTTTTTCAAATCCGTCCACGAAAATTGCAGTATCACCGGAAGTTACTTTGTCTACTGCCTGCTGCATATCGGTTATTTCTGCCTTATCAGCAGAACGGAGGCCTTTATCTTTTACGTACTCAAACTTGTTCTCTTCTGGCATGTCATCCATCTTATACATTAAGTAGCGAAGGGTGTCATCTTCCAAAAGCTGCTTATTTATCATGTTATCAATGTACACAAAATAAATGTCGACGGTATTTTTGCCGCCGATGGTAAACCTTCTCTTAACAACGTCACCACAGTCTTGAAACAACTCATCAACAATCTTAATGTTTGCATCCAGACTTTTATCAATCTTGGCAGTGATTTCACCTAAATCATTGTAAAGCTTTTGCATTTTTCATCACCTTTTTTCCATACTGTCATTATCTTTTATAGTATGTCCAAAAGCCTTTATTCTATTAGCCTAAATTCTTCTTTTTTAGGGGGGACTGGTGCAACTGTATAACGACGAAAAGATTTCTCATTATAACCGCTGTATGGTTTCCTTCGTTTACCCGCGCCGTATCTGGGTGAGTGCATGCCTTTGAGCATCTGGAAAATTCTCTTCTTATTTTTGAATTCTAATCTGAATATTGGGCATTTCTCTTTGCAAATTACCTATCAATTAAAAAAAGAGCACATACATGTACTCTTTTTTCTGATTTATTAACTTACTTTTTCAATAACTTTCTCTTGAGACTTTACTTCATTAATATAATGCTTGATAAGAGCAACGGTTTGGTCTACTCCTAGTGTGCTGACATCTAGGCAGAGATTATAGTTTTTAGATAGCCCCCAAACTCTGCCTGTGTAGTATTTGTAGTGGGTAAACCTTTTTTTGTTAAACTCTCTTACTTTCTTTAATGCAGACTCCTGGTCTAAGTGATCACGTTCCATCACTTCCTTTACCTTATAGTCCTCGCTTGCAAATAAGAAGATATTATAACAGTTTTTCATATCTTTTAAGATATAATCTGCACAACGCCCTACAATTACGGAATTTCCTTTGGCTGCTGCCTCTTTAATAATCTTTGTTTCAATTTCATAAAGCTTGTCCAGCTTAGTTTCCTCTTCCTTAATTGCCTGATATTGAGAGAATAGATCATATAATAAACTGTTTGTCATTGTCTGCTCTTTTGCTTCGACAAACTCTTCTGTCATATTTCCTTCTTTTGCAGTATTTGAAATAATGCTACGATCATAATAAGTAAATCCAAGTTCTTCAGCCAACTTCTGTGCAATCTTTCGACCATTACTGCCAAACTCTCTGCTGACTGTAATTACCATACGGTTCGTATCAAGTGTCTCCTCTTCTTCCAGAACCTCAGATTCTTCCTTGATATACGCTTCTAAAAAGGCAAGTTTACGAGATAAGAACCTAGCAACCATACCAACTAACAGTGCTGCTATGACGGTACCCTCACGTACCCCCTTAAGTTCATGGAACATTATAAAGCCAATCACCGCTGCAATAATGGTCATAGAGGAGTCGAATACTACTTTTGTCTTACCGAAATCGGTATCAAATGTAACGCACACTGCTTTTACAAAAGACTCACCTGGCAGCATAACTACATCCGCTGCCATTTCCATATAGACACCAACTCCTAGGATTGCACATCCCACAAGAAGGGAAGCCATTTGTAATAAATATGTATCAGGTTTCATAAAACTCAATAATTCCATCGTTAAATCAATAAACCAAGAAAATACGATAGAAACCGGTATTTGTAATAAATACTCTTTCGGAAATTTCTTTCGTAATAAGATGATCTGGATTACGATTAAGATAATGCTCATATACAAGGTAAACATACCGAGTGTCGGCTTAAAACCAAGGCTCAATGTATATGGAATACTGGAGATTGGCGATGTTCCAAGACTTGCCTTGGTAATAAAGCTTACTCCAAACGAATTGATAAATAGTCCTACTAAAAATATAAGATATCGTTTTACAACTTCTTTCTTGCTCACATTAATTCCTCCCATTTTCTGTCTTATTCCTTTGTAAGCTGTCATATTTAAAACATTTATGTAATGATATGCATAATGGGTTATTATATTCCCGAAAAACTTTTATGTCAAATAAGCTCAATTTTCTTTCTGCTTTTTCTTGCATTTTTTATCCAGGCGACTATAATAACTGTTGCAATATATAAAAATATTATTATTCGACATAAGAGGAGAGGACATATAAAATGAAATTGAAACAGCGTTCAAAAGGCGTACTTTTAGTAGTGATTGCTACTATGTTATGGGGTGTCTCTGGCACTGTGGCAGAGTTCTTGTTTAAAGAACAAGGATTTAATGCAGAGTGGCTGGTAGATATACGATTATTGGCATCCGGCATATTACTTTTAGCATATGCTTCCTATAAGAAAGATACTTCGGTAAGAGAAATATGGACCTGCAAGAAAGACTGGATTTCCTTATTCGTTTTCAGTATCTTAGGAGTTGTAGGCGCCCAATATACCTATTTTGCATGCATTAGCTACAGCAATGCTGCGACGGCAACAATCTTGCAATATCTCAATCCAGTCATTATTACTTGTTTCGTAACCATTCGCATGAAAAAGCTTCCAAACAAGACCGAAATGCTCGCTATCTGTCTTGCAATCATTGGAACTGGTTTTATTATTACAAAAGGAGATCTCCATAGCCTTTCCATTTCCGGAATGGCATTATTCTGGGGAATCTTGTCTGCATTTGCATCCGCAGTTTACACATTACAGCCAATTTCCCTTCTAAAGAAATATAGCTCCATTGCAGTGATTGGCTGGGGCATGCTGATTGGTGGAATTCTTTTTGCATTTGTAAGAGCACCATGGCAGTTTACCGGAACGATTTCTCCTGTCTCCATCCTAGGAGTACTATTTGTCGTATTATTTGGCACACTAATTGCCTTCTACTGCTACCTAGAAAGTCTGAACTATATCAAGCCAACGGAAGCAAGCATTCTTGGCTGTATTGAGCCATTATCTGCGGCCTTTTTATCGGTACTCTGGCTAAAAACTCCATTTGGCTTCTTTGATTTTACTGGAACTGCCTGCATTATCATTACGATTATGATTTTATCCCTTACAAAAAATGAGGCTTCATTAGAGCCAATAACTCAAAATTAATATTATATTTTACCTCCGTACTGGATAACCTAATTGCTAGATTATTCTAATCGGAGGTATTTTTATGAAATTCTTAAAATATATGCTGATCTTTATTCCAGTAAGCTTTGCAGCAAAATTTATGGGTGCTTCTGGAACCATTATGTTTATCCTGTCGTGCCTGTCCATTATCCCGCTAGCCGGTCTTATGGGTGAAGGAACGGAGGAGATTTCCTTCTATTCCGGCCCCAAAATTGGTGGCTTTTTAAATGGTACGTTTGGCAATGCGACGGAACTGATCATCTCCTTCTTTGCCCTAAAAGAAGGCCTGTTTGAAGTTGTAAAGTCCTCCATCGCAGGCGCAGTCATTGGAAATGTACTTCTCGTTGTAGGTGCCAGCATGCTCGCTGGCGGCCTGAAGTTTAAGACGCAAAAGTTTAATCCGAAAGTAACCCAGGTAACTTCAAGCATGCTGCTCTTTGCAGTAATTGGCTTATGTATTCCGGCCCTCTTTACCCATACAGTTGACCCAGCCCTGCTAAATACAAGATATGAAGGACTAAGTATCTTTGTGGCAGCCGTTTTAATTATCATCTATGCCCTAAGCCTGCTGTTCTCCTTCAGTACGCATAAGGAACTCTACGCAGTATCTGATCATTCCGAAGAAGGCACTGCAAAATGGTCCTTAAAGAAGGCGATTGCAGTCTTAGTTGCTGCAACTGTCCTAATCGCCATTGAAAGTGAATTCTTAGTAGGTGGCATTGAGTCCATTACAGAAAGTCTTGGATGGAGTGAATTCTTCGTGGGCATCATTCTAATTCCTATTATCGGAAATGCAGCAGAGCACAGTACTGCAATCGTTATGGCTCGTAAAGATAAGATGGATGTTGCTTTGGAAATTGCCCTAGGTTCTAGCTTGCAGGTCATTCTATTTGTTGCACCAGTTTTGATCTTTATCAGCCTGATCTTTACTCCTATGAGTATTATCTTCAATGAGTTTGAGTTAATCGCATTAATTGCCTCCGTCCTAATTGCAAATAATGTCTCTCAAGATGCGGAATCAAACTGGTTAGAAGGCGTACAGTTACTTGCCGTGTACCTGATTATTGCGGCTTCGTTCTTTATTATTTAGATACTAAATAATAAAACATCCTAGTGTGTTATATAAGTTGTACACACTAGGATGTTTTTATTTTAATTCGCATACATGGTTATTAAGCTCTGTCTCTGTTTCCACCATACGCTCTAACAGGCTCTCTTGGTTCTTCTCCTCTTTGGCAATCTTCTCTTCCAATTCTGTTAGCTTTTGATAATCTGAGGCAATTTCCGGATTTATCTGCTGCATTTGTAAAGCTGCCAGATGCTCCTCGCTTTCTGTCAGCATCTTCTCATATTTTTCTAATTGCTGTTTCAATCTCGACAAGACTTTTCCAGGATTATAATATGTCTTCTTATCAAACACATCCGATAGCGTTGGCTCTGCTTTCTGAGGCTTATTAGGAGCCACCTTTGTCTCATTCGTACTATGCTTTTTCTCAAGATATTCCTCATATCCCATAGGATAATACTGTACCTGGCTTTCTTCAAAACTTAAAATCCCTGTTGCGATCTCACGAATAAAATAACGGTCATGAGAGACAAAGAGAATCGTTCCCGTATAAGTTTTAAGCATCTGTTCCAATGCTTCCTTTCCAATCAGGTCCATATGGTTTGTGGGTTCATCCAAGATTAAAAGATTTGGCTGACGTTTAAATAACTTACATAATGCCAGGCGCACTTTCTCACCACCAGAAAGCTGTCCTAATTCTTTAAATACATCATCCTGGGAAAATAAAAAGCTTCCCAGCGCATTTCGTACCTCAACCTCTTTTAATGTAGGGTATTCATCCCAGAAATCATCCAATACTGTCTTCTTTGGATCCTTACTTTCCGCAACTGCTGCCTGCTGGTCAAAATACTCCCACTCAACTCGAGGCCCAAACGAATAGGTTCCTCCAAGCTTATCAATGGTTCCTACAAGTGTCTTTAATAAGGTGGATTTTCCTTTTCCATTCTCACCGATCACAGCAATTCGGTCCCCACGGTTCATTTGAAAGGATACTTTGCTAAGAAGCGTATCATATCCAATCTGAAGTCCTTTCACCGTCAAAACCTCTGTATAGCTTGTAACCCTTGGTACAAACTGTCCCTGAAATGCTTTTGTATCAAATCTGCGTGGTTTCTCCACCTTCACCATATGTTCAATCACCTTGCGCTTTGATCTTGTTGCTGCTACCTTTGTAGGAGTATTCTTCCACTTCTCAATCCACTCTGTCAGACGTTTTATCTCTGCTTGCTGTTCTTCATAGTCCTTTTCCTGCTTCTCCATTGCTTCTTCCTTTTGATGAAGAAAAGCAGTGTAATTTCCTTTGTACCTCTTGATATGATGATATTCAATTTCATAGGTTATATCTATGACATGGTCTAAGAACATTCGATCATGGGATACAATAACGACTGCTTTATCGTAATTTTTTAGATACCCCTCCAGCCATTCTATAGTTGGCATATCCAAATGGTTGGTTGGCTCATCCAACAGCATTATATCCGGCCTGCTAAGTAATAACTTGACGAAGGCAATCTTCGTCTGCTGCCCTCCTGATAATGTTCCAATCGGTCTATCTAAATCCGATAGTTCAAAACCAAATCGCTGAAAAACGGTCTTCATATCCTGTTGATATGAGTACCCTCTGAGTGCCTCCATCTTTGCCTGAAGAGACGCGTACTCATTTAAAAGCTGTGAACTTGACTGCTGTTTTAATAACTCGCTTATCTTAAGCATTCTCGTTTCACATTCAAACACGGGCGCAAACACTTTTAAGATTTCCTGTTCCACCGTAATCTCACTATCTTCAAAGCTAATCTGCTTTAGATATCCAATACGCTGTGTGCCAGCCATTGTAATACCACATTCCTCATCACTATCTAAATTACTCATTTCAATTTCTCCGGAGATCAATTTCATCAGCGTAGTCTTTCCACACCCATTCCGTCCAATTACAGCAATTTTCTCCGAATCATGAATTTCAAAGTTTACATCCTCTAATATTAAATCTGCAGCATATTTTACAATTGCATGTCTAATCTGATATCTCATCTTTCTTCACCTCTATCTAAGCGCTAAAACAAAGTGTCAGTTCCACACACTTTGCTAGCATCACTTTGGCTTGTTGTTCGCATAAATCAAAAAAGGCCATAGCAGGAATACCTACTATGACCTAGATCTATAATAAATCAAATTATTTTTTATCTACTCATTGTAAAAGAAGGTAACCAACTATATTCTAACTGCTGTTTTCTACACATATTTTTCTTACTCATCATTGTTTGTTCCTCCTTTTCTTTATATAACTCATATAATACCATATAATACCATTTGCAACAAGGGGTTCTTTTTACATTTTAAGGCTATTTAATATCATCTAATAATTCCATTGCTACATACTCTACAGAATAGTTACCTATAACAGTTCTTGGGGCCACGTTATTATCTCTACCTAAAAACATATAAAAGTGATAATCTTCATTCTTACTTTTTCCTACGACATTCATATCAAATTCAATGAATAGTCTGTCATAATTATATTCAGGATTATCAGCATATCCATTAATAAATCCTTCATAATCGTCATCATCATTTAAATTTTCTTCTTGCCTTTTAACGACAAAATGTACCTTTTGCTCACTATTTGGTAATAAATTAATCGTACACTTTTCAGAATTTATATGCTGCATTGCTTTCAAAATTAAATAAGACCCCTCTGGATTATCGTCATATTCCTTTAAAAAGGAAATATTTAAATTCTTTATATTTATTTCATTTATAACTGTTCTTCCTATATTTCTTAATATAAATGATAATACAAATGACTGTTCTCTTTCAGTGCTTTTATCAAAATTAAAAACATTACCCCAAAAAGCATATTTTGAATGATAAGATCTTACCTCAGCAAAAGTATTCGCTATATCTACAAAAGGAATCTCTATATCTTCACATAATCTATTTATTAGAGCACTCTGTTCTTTTGATATTTTCTCAAACTCCTTTGAAGTTAAAATTCTAGAGTTAATATCTGTTGCTACTTCAATAATTTCATCCTGTTTATCCAAAATTCTCTTATCTGCAAAAGTCATTGATTTACTTAGCTTTTCGGTATACCCAGTTACAAAAATTTTATATCGTTTAAATAATGCCTCTTTATTTTGATTGTTATCCGGAAAACTTTTTCCTAAACACAAATATTCATCATAGTACCTATCGAATTCAGTTCTTAGTTCTTTTTCTGAATAATGAGGATTTGATTTTTGAAGCTCCTTACAATATGTATTTACCAGTATTTCAAAATATTCTTTAAATAATTCATTATTTTCTCCTTCCATAGCTTTTTTAATTTGTTTATTAGTTCTGTTTGTTTCCTCAATCGTATCAACTACTCCATTAAAAAATCCCTTCATACAATTGTCGATTAAGTCTTCACTCATTTTTTCACAGATTTTAGCTATCGTAAATGTCACTCTCAATATTCTCCATTTTATAATTAGTTATTTACCAAATTACTAGACTTTAGATAAAATAGTAATTTAGCATATCATCAAAAATAATATTCTATAATATTATAAGAATTATGTCTATTAAAATCCTTTAAATAATAAACATAAGATTGATTCGTGTAAGAAAGGAGGTATCACTATGTCCGAATTACTTACGGAACAACTAACACAAAAAATCATCTCCGACATTAACAATCAGCTGCAATTAAATTATCTCAACTTGCAGACAACAGTTGACTTATTAGAAGCTGGACAAAGCCTATACTGCAGTATCCTTACAACTTCCAGCCAAAGAAATCGCCAAGGAGATTCAGCCATGTAAGTCATTATACGGACATCAAAATACATGTCCTGACCAATTCTGTTTCTTTGGAGGTGGTATTCCTCTTATGGTTAATACCGTTTGTATTGGTGCAATCGTTGTCAGTGGTGGGAACGGTGGATCAGGATACCTCGATTGCAAGGCATATTGTTGGCACGTTTCTGGATGAGAATTTTCCCAGAAACTAAAAAAGCAGAGAAACATTTTTGCTTCTCTGCTTTTTTCTATCGTATTAGTTATTTGATTTACGTAATACAACATAGTCTTTATTCTTTAAGGCACATGCATTTGCTTCATCCGTATCCAGATGCATTTCCAATTCAAACTGCTCAGAAACACGTACAAGAACGTTTCCTAAGATTACCTTGCGTTCTCCAAACGTTTCTACTTCTACAATTTCCTTATCTTTCACGCCAAATACTTCTGCTTGTTTTGGTGACATGTGGATATGACGAAGTGCTACAATGGTTCCTTTTTCTAGATTAACAGTTCCATTAGGACCAACCAATTCTAATCCAGGTGTAACTTCAAGATCTCCAGACTCTTTAATTGGAGCCTTTACTCCAAGACGAAAGCTATCTGTAAGTGAAATTTCCACTTGGCTCTCTTTACGCACTGGTCCAAGGATACGAACGTTCTCGAATTCTCCTTTTGGTCCACGAATTGTGATTGTCTCATTACTTGCAAACTGTCCTGGCTGTACAAGATCTACCTTTTTTGTAAGCTCATATCCCTCTCCAAATAGAATTTCTAAATCTTCTTTTGAGATATGAACATGTTTATTCGATATTCCAACTGATATCTTCGGTTGTATTGTTTGTTCGTTTTGCATTTTTTTAACTCCATTTTTCTAACTGTACTCTGATTATTAAAATCATCACTATTCTATCATATTATAGGTTCATTTGATACTATTTTGTAAATTTTGAGTTGTACTATTGTTGGGCTGTATGGATATATAAGATTTACGGTGTATTATGCCCAATTCATCTTCCTAAACATCCATAACTAAAAATGACCCATACCGGGTCATTTTTTTAGCTGCTTATTTCTTTTCTAAATTTCTAATTTCACGAGCTAATTTTCTACATATACCTAAGTTATCATTTCCATTCTCAGAAAGGATATGCAGCTTTTCACTCAAAATGGCAATTTTCTGTTGGTTTGTCATTTTTTCGCCTTCTTTCTAACACTAGGCCATTGTTCTGCTCCAAAAGAGAGTACAACCACGGTCAAAATTAAGTTGAAAAATAGTTTTTCTTCTTATCAAGCAACATTAGTTTAGTTCCCAAACATCCAATTGTCAAGTTTTTCCTTACTCATAATTTTCTAACTATAATATAGGAGTACTTCCTACTATCTTTCAAATGATTTATTCCATACTCTGCAAGTAACCATGAGCCCTAGTCCCCCTAACAACAAACAAATTGCATAGGAAATTATGCATTGGGTCCATGAACTCTTAAGCAATAATTCAATTACACTAAGCGGCAGTAAAAAGCTTACTGCCTGGCCTTGCTTAATTCCTCCCATTACTAAGAGTGTCGGAATTAATAACAGTAGTAGAGAAATTAATAATGCCTGTTCTCGCTTCTTTACTACTACAGAAATAGACAGAATTCCCCCACCAATACAGCACAAAGTAAGGAATCGTACGATTACAATAAGCATTAGGAATTGCTCTATGGTGATACGATAACTCTTCGTTCTCATCCATGCCAAGCTTGCAAGCATACTATTTCTTCCAGGAAGACCATATAATTTGTTTATATTATAAAATTCAACTCCTGAAAGTGTTACTGCGATTACTATCGAAACAAGCACTACCTGTAACACCTTCCTTACAATAAAAGCTCCACGTCCTCTTTCTGCCGCACGAAGAATATAGGATGACTTTACCTGCCGCTCATAAGCAAATAATACATAGCAGTACAAGATTAAGAAGGCAATGGCCTTACAAGCAAAAATACGGTGCTCTGCAAAAGACGTCTCTCCAATCAGTCTCTCATATCCATTAGGATTTACAATGCTGCATCGTATCTTGTTCTTATTTTCATAAGCACTCGATGCATCCACACTTTTTTGGAAGTCTGTAACCGCATTCTCTTTGCTCTCAATATATTCAAACCGATGTTCTATCATTTCGAATTCTGCATAAGTAATTTTTCCCAAAGCATACTGTTTTTCATATGCCTCCTTCTCTTTTCTATACGCTTCAAGTTCAGCCATAACTTTCGCTATATAGCCTGACACCTCATTCACTGGCTTTCCTTCATTGTCTTTATAAAACTGATTTAAATAAATCGATCTATTATCATATACTTTTGTTGTATCCCCGGCCATCCCATTTTTTATAACAAAGATTAATAAAACTGTCACTAATAATCCACCTTGAAAGAATATACTTTTAAACATCTCAAATCCAAAGAAATGCGCTTTTGTCATAATGACATATGCTCGTTCCCATAATCGTTTTATCGCTAACAATAATCGACTGGTTCCTTCATTTGGATAACTTCTCATAGCCCAAAGCATTGTCAGCATTACAGTAAGTAACAAGACAGTGATCATTATAATCATTAGTACCTTTACCAAATTCACAGGCGTTCCAAATAGATTAATATTAAGATATTGACCACACAACTCACCATACTCAATGACTCCAAACAGATTATTGTACTTAAAGAATACAAAGGCACTCTGTATAGAGACTGCTTTGTATAAAATGAATTCAATTACAGTGAATAATCCGATTATAATCATGCTGACAGTAACATCACTCATAAATGAAAATATCATATAGACTAACATTGCAACTCCCATACCGCCAAGACATTTCACAGCTAGATACTTCCATAAAAATCGTAAAATGGTACAGGAATACTGCACTTTCATAAACCGTTCAATGGATTGAACAGAACCAAAAAGGCTCTCTTTTCCACCATACAAGTATAAAGACAGAAGCAGATTACTGCCATATAAAATACAATTCACCAAAATAGAAGCAACAAACAAAATTAAAATTCGCTTAAATACAAGTCTTCCTCTCCCGTTTGGAGTACTATGGATCACATTACACAGACCATTCCTTCGTTCAGCGATTAACCGCATACATAAAGCAAATAATACAAATATAGCTAAATACTCCGTCAGCCGGAACTTAAAAAATGCCTCGATCCCAAGTGTATTCTCTAATGATAGCTCATTTGCATTACAATCTGCAAAATCCTCTACCGTCTTTTGAATATTTTTATATGTATAACTGCCTTTGTCAGCAAAGATACTTGCCCTATCGTATTTTTTTTTATTTTCCTTAATGTTATTTAAATAATCGTCATAAGACGACAAGTATGTCAATTGTGTAATCACTAGTTCCATGCTGTAGGACTTAGGGCCCCAGTTTCCATCTTCTTTCTTTTTGCTTTCTTCTATCGTCTTTAATGCTTCTGAAAAAGGCTGTTTCTGATATTCTTTGATCTGTGCTTTATATTCTTTTGCTACTACTCTGACATCATCTGTAATTTCATATTCCTTCAAAACGTCATATTGTTCTTTTACAAATAGGAGGCTGTTAAGTACAATAATTGTTAGTACAAAGAAAAGAAATTTCTTATCACTAATAATTCGTCTTGTTTCTGTCATCGTTCTTCCCCCAAGAAATACATATAGACATCCTCTAACGAGTACCGTCCCCCGATTGGCTCCTCAACATGCTGTTTTACCGACTCGACTAATTCTTCCGGCTTTCCACTATTCACCAAAGTTCCATCTTTTATTAATAATGTCTGTTTTGCGATGGTTTCAACATCACTTACAATATGAGTTGCGATAATGACGATTTTTTCTTGTCCCAGCTTTCCAATAAAGTCTCGTAGACGAATTCTCTCTTTTGGATCAAGCCCTGCTGTTGGTTCATCCAAAATTAGTATTTGTGGGTTGCCGAGAAGAGCCTGAGCAAGGAGAATTCTTTGTTTCATTCCCCCTGAATAACCTGCTATTTTTCTATTTGCATCCTTTTTAAGATTTACCACTGATAGTAATGATTCAATCTGTTTTCTTGCTTCTCTCTTTTTTAATCCTTTTAGCTCCGCGATATAATAAAGAAATGTCTTTCCTGTAAACTGGTCATAGCTTCCTTGCTGTTGTGGCATATATCCTAACATTCTGCGATATGATTTTTCCAAAGTAAGAATTTCTTTTCCATTTACAAGTATTTCACCCTTTGTACGACGGATATTATCCGTAATTAGATTCATTAGTGTACTCTTTCCCGCTCCATTTGGACCAAGCAATGCATAAATGCCTTCATTGAATGTATAGTTAAACTCATTTAACGCCGTTTTATTACCATATTTCTTGGTTACCTTCTTTAATTCTAGTTCAACTTTCTTTTCCATCACTTACTCCCACTTGCCTTTCCATCTTTAGACATTGAGATGTACTTTAGTTCGGACTTTCCTGTTCCAATCTGAGACTTATCATATATACCAATCTTCCTATCTGTCTTAAAAAACAGATAGGAAGAGTCTCCATAGAAAATAGAATCATCTGCTCCGTCTAAACTAATCTTGTCAACTAACATCCCATTCAGATCACGGACAAATACTGTTCGATTTGCATATGCAGACTCATTATTATTTTCAAGACTATCCTGCAAACACTCTAACTGATTGTCCTCATATACATACTTTCCGTCATAGGAAATAGTTAGTCCATCTTCGTTTTCTTCTTTTTTCTCATTGTATTCTTTTATCGATAAATCCTTTAAATCAACACTTATAATTCCTTTTTCCCTAATACAGCACAATAACGACTGTTCAGCAATTGTAAAACCTGTACAATAATTTTCCCCATCATAACTAAATAACGTCTTCATCTCAAGTGAATCTGTGGACATCTGTATAAGTTCACCCTTTACGCTATAGTCCCCTTCTTTGTTATCCATATCTTTTTTTATATACAGATATTCATCTTTTGCAACCAGATCTCCAAAATAGCATCCTTCTCCATCTAAGATCAGCTCTGGTTTTACTCCATTTTCTATTTTAACGCGGTATATTTTTGAAAAATCAGTATCCGTGCTCGCATCAATCTCTGTTAGAATATAATATAGATATCCCTTGTGAATAATAGATGCTGGATCAATGTATGCTCCGGAGGGAGTATCATATAATTCTAAAATCATTTCATGGTTCTTTCCATCGGAATCCATCTTATTTAATGTCATTTTGCCGCTAGAATTTGCAATATAATATATTTTTTCATCGATATACTGAAGACTCTCTGGAGTAAGACCTTCTACAACCCCATTACACTCCTTGGAGTCATGGCTGCATTCTGCTTTCCCACATAATACAATTGGCTCCATTGAATTTTGATCCAAATAATAAATGAATGTGTCTCCTCTTTCTGTACAATAATATCCTCCTTCTCCTTTAGATACTAAGGACTGCATTGTAAATTCATTTTCATTTTGTTTCTCTTTTATTTTCTCATAATCATTATTATTACTACATCCAATTGATTGCATGCAATATAATAACATTCCTAATGCTACAATTTGTTTTTTCATCTTACGTTATACTCCCTATAGATTTTTCATCCTAAATGATATAATTGCAATTCTCATGTTCATAAAACTTTTGCTCTTTACAAAATATATTGTATATGCTATAAAAAGCTATATCAATAATTCATGTTTACTTTACATATTTTTCTGTTTATTTTATATTTTAACAACAAAGGAGTGTTTTTTATAATACATATTGGGATTTGTGACAACGATTTATTACAAACTTCAATCTTATCCTCTCATATTCATAACTTGATTGGATTAAATAAACCAAACTATACGCTCTCTACTTATTCGACATGGAATGCTCTAATAGAGGGTTTAGACGTACATAATATACACTTGCTATTCCTGAATGTAGTTCAAGATAACATAAGCTGTATCTCTCAAGTAGAAAACCTGTATAAATTAAAACCAGACTTGCTTATCATCCTGCTATCTAAAGATCCATCCTTTGCACTAAAGGGATATGATGCTTACCCCTTTCATTTTTTATTACAACCAGTGGATATAAACCAATTAAAGACAGTATTTATGCGGGCACTGTCTCATATTAATAAAACTAAACACACACCAGCTTCCTATATTAAAATAAAAAGCAATTATTCAACCATACCTATTCCGATGGACTCGATCCTCCATATGGAGCATAGTAATCGACGTCTACTAATCACTACGTATACCACTTGCTATTCGACATATATGACATTAAAATCCGTTGAGCAACAATTAAATAACCAGTTTGTTCGTATCAACTACAGTAGTATTGTAAACAGATCACATATTGCCTCCATAAAAAGCACTACACTGTACACCTCAGATAGCAAGTCTTTTCAGATTAGTCGCAAATACAAACAGAGTGTTATGAAAAGCTATCTCAGTCTTACCTAGTAAAAAATAGAGATGTTCTGGACAAACAAAAAAGTGTTCCACAACCGGCAAGGCTATGGAACACTTTTCTTTATAAATCAAGCTGTAATTGGACTTCTTCTTCCGCTTCCAGCTTAAAGTCTTCTAACTTATCAGAATCCATAATTGGAAGGTCTTCTAACGACGTAATTCCGAAACTACGAAGGAACTCATCTGTCGTACCAAAAAGGATTGGCTTACCTGGCGCATCCAGACGACCTGCTTCGGTAACAAGGTTATACTCGATTAACTTGTTAATCGCATGGTCACATTTAACACCACGAATGGCTTCAATCTCAACTCTTGTGATTGGCTGCTTGTAAGCAATAATCGAAAGAGTTTCTAACTGAACATCGGTAAGAACATGTTTCTTAGGAATATGCGTAATATGAAGCAATGCCTCATACATCTCTTCCTTCGTGCACATTTGGTAGGAACCGTCAATTTCGATAATCTGAATTCCACGTTCTTCCGCTTTATATTCATCCATCATTGTATCTAAGACTTTTCTAGTCGTCGCTTCATCATGCCCAAGCGTACTCGCAATACGGTCAAGCTCAACCGATTCGCCTAAAGTAAATAAGATGGCTTCGATCGTTGCTTTCATTTTTGCTATTTCCACAATGACAATCTCCTATTCATACACAATATCATTTTCTCGAATTTCCTGCTCTTTTTTCGGGTTGTTTACATAAGTAATAAAAATATCATCAAAAATATGTTCTTGTTCGATTTTTAATTTACCAACCTTCATAAGCTCAAGTACCCCGAGAAATGTAATAATCACCTGAATCTTTGACATGCTTGCTTCTAACAGCTTACGGAATAAAAATGTTTTATGAAGCATTGCATATTCTTCAATAAAGAGCATTCGGTCCGTAAGGCTGACTTCCTCTTTCTTAATATCGCCGTATTTACTACGAATCGGGTCAATCTTGTCAACCTGACGCTTTAATACGGACTCAAAGATGGAGTGAAGCTTTGCCAAAGATAACCCGGAAAGTAAATCCTCAATCTTTACTTCCTCTTTGAAATCTTTAATCTCATCTGGAATTGTTGGAGGCTTAAATAAGATACGGGATGCATCCATCTGCTTATCCTTAAGCTCGAATGAAATGTACTTGTACATCTTATATTCAAGCAAGCGTTCCACTAATTCCTGTCTTGGATCCTCTTCTTCTTCCTCTTCTACTTCATCCTTTGGTAATAGCATTTTCGACTTAATTTTTAATAGTGTTGCTGCCATTACTAAGAATTCACTCATTACGTCAAGATTTTTCTTTTCCATCGAATTGATATACTCTATATACTGTTCCGTAATCAACACGATTGGAATATCATAAATATTAACCTTATTCTTTTCAATCAGATGCAGTAGTAAGTCAAGAGGACCCTCGAATACCTCCAGTTTAACTGGTATACCCATATACGCACCATACTTTCTATTTCTTTATAATAAATTAACGATTCGAATTACTGTAATTGGAATTGCCTGAAGGCATATCACGATAAATAATACGATCTTCATTTCGGTGTCCCTGCGAATCATCGCGATATAATTTGGAAGTGAAACTCCTGCCACAATCATTCCCATGTCAAATGCCGCAATCGGCATAAGGTTCACAAAAAACATTCCCAAGCTATTTAATAGGAGAAATGCAATAAACCAATAGGCAAACTGTGCATCTCCTGAATTAGACTGCAAAATTCCCTGTATCTCAATGCCTTGATAAGTATAATTGTAAATAATCATACAAACCAAAAATGTAACAAGCAGTGATGCAAGTCCTGTCAAGCCGATCACCAACGGCTGTCTCTTTGAATTAATTTTATATCGATATGATTTTGAAAAACCTGCCCCTGCCACGATGCCAAAAATCAATCCAATTGGATCAATATATCTTGTCACGCGAAAAATACTTCTAAAGCTTTCGGTCTCTGCCTTTAAGATATTTGCAACGAAGGCCTTAGGCAACTCATGCAAAATCATAACTACAATTATCGCCAGTATTGCAGCAATAATTTGAATACAAATTGTCATCTTTTCCCCTTAAACTGTTTTCGTTTTCTTACAACGTTTATTCTACTAATAGAAAGACATTTAATCAAGCAAAAACTATATTATTTTAATGTAATCATACTGACTTCCGCTCGATTATTAAAACGGATTTTAACTGTATGATTTCCTAATCCCCTTGATACGACCATGCTCGCTTGTCCATGTTGAAACTGGCCAAAATCATATTTTGGAAATAACAATCCTTGCGTTGAAATCACACCGCCAAGAAGTGGTAATACGATAATTCCGCCATGGACGTGTCCACTAAGCACAAGGTCCGCTCCCCAGTCAGCATACTCCTCAAAATATCTTGGATTATGTGCAAGTAGTATGGTATAGTCTTCTTTCTTAGCATCCCCAATATGCTTCTTAATTTCCTTTACGGTCAATAAGTTTTTTGAAAACTTCTTATAATATTTCTCACTTAAATTCAGACCCACGATATGAAGGCTCTCATCCTCTCTTTGAAGAATAAGTTCATCATCTACAAGGAAGGTAACACCGATATTTTTTAATGTATTGATATATTCTACAAACGAAGTATCTTTTGTTTCAGGCAGCTCACTGACACGAAGTTCATGATTGCCAAAAGAATAAATAACCGGATACTTAGTCACTAACTGCATAATAAAATTGATTGCTACCGTTGGGTCAAACTCCGGCCCCTTTACAAACATATCTCCACCGATCAAAATATAATCTGGATTTTGTTTATCGATTGCCTGGATTACCGGCTCATTGTCCTCGCCATATACCCAGTTGTGTAAATCCGAAATAAAGGCAAATTTTAGTCCACGGAAACTTGCAGGTAACTTCTCATTTTCAATTACATACTCTCGCACGGCAAACTTTCTATTCTCATTGTAAAAGTAGCACACTAGGAGTAATACAATTAAAACGAATACTGCAATGATCGTTGCGATTACTTTTAATGTCATTAAATTTTCCTTTCTTAATAAAACTGCTTAAATCCACTTCCTCCATAATAGCCAAGAATGCCTATAAAGTCAATATTGTGCTTCTTAGAAAACTTGTATGGATATAGTAAATAAAGTGCCTTCAACCTATCCGTTCCCTGCCCTCCTGATAATGGCATAACTTCTAAGTCAAAGACACTTACCATCTATTCTTTCATTCAATTATAAGTAATGAATTATATTAATGAATTAAGAAATAACGTTTCAGAACCTTGATAAAGCAATCTCGATATCGCTCTTCCCTTATATTATTGGAAGCTACGATTGGAACCCTTCCAATTTCTTCGTCATTATAACGGTAAATAATCGTTCCGACCTCGTCACCCTGTTTTAAAGGAGCCTTTACATCATCTCGAACCAATACTTCCTTCTTTATGGCAGTAGGCTCTTTTCCATTTAGACATACATAAGAGAATGGATTTTTAGGGACGCCAACTACAGTATCCTCGCTGCCACCTTTAACAGCAATTGGTTCTAACTTCAGATCTTTATGCTCATCATTATACAGGCTGCAATTAGCAAATCCATAATCCAATAAAGAAGCAGCCTCAGCAAATCTAGTCTTTGGTTCTGGTGCACACATAACGACAGCTATCAGGTCCATTCCATTACGTTTTGCGGTTGCCGATAGACAGAACTTCGCTTTGGAGGTAGACCCTGTCTTTAATCCGGTAATTCCATTATATGTACGAACAAGCTTATTCGTATTGGTAAGACCAAACTGGGTTTCCCCTTTTTTCGTTACATGAGTAAACGTATCCATCCAAGTGGTTGCATATTTAGAAATCTCCGGATGTTTGGAAATTAATTCTCTAGACATCAATGCAACGTCATATGCAGTAGACACATGGTTCGTTGTCGTATTATCCAGTCCACAGCAGTTTTCAAAGTTTGTATTCTTCATGCCAAGCTCTTTTGCCTTCTTGTTCATGCGGGCAACAAATTCCTGCTCTGATCCTGCGACAAGTTCTGACATGGCTACGCAAGCATCATTTGCTGACGCAATACTGATACATTTTAACATAGTGTCAACGGTCTGGGTCTCATTTGGCTCTAAGTATACCTGGCTGCCGCCCATGCTGGCTGCATGCTCGCTTACACTTACTTTATCATTTAATGTAATCTTTCCTTCATCCAATGCCTCGAAAATAAGGATCATGGTCATTATCTTTGTAATACTTGCTGGTTCCATCTGCAGGTCTTTTTCTTTCTCATAAAGGATTTCGCCCGTGGAAGCTTCCATCAAGACAACGGATTTTGAAGCCAGCCCTAAACTGTCCTTCGTCTCACTATCCTGTTTTTCACTTAATTTTGAGGACTTTTTAATGGCAGCCAATGTATTCTGTGTCTCAATGTCCTCAGTATACTTAATATTACTAACTGCTGCTGAACTTTCCTTGCTTTCGTTTGTAGCTGTGTCTTTGTCATTCTCGTCTTTATCGTTACTTTCCTTTGTATCCTCTGTTAAAAGTGATAATCCGGTAGCATATACGGTATCTGAGCAAAAGAGTGAAACACAGATTATCAAACTAACGATTACTGCCCATATTTTTTTCATATCTACCCCAAATAGTTCTTGTATTACTACTATTCTAATAGCGTGGTTATAAAATTATGACTTGTTTATGAATCGTTTTTTAATTTCCTTTCCTCGCTCTTTTCATTTTCTTTTACCGTAACCTGGCACCTAAGCGTCTTTCCATGGACTTCTCCCGTAACTGCTGCCATGCCAACTCCTTCTCCTGTAATAATTCCCTCTTCATCGATGGAGACTACCCGCTCATTTTCGCTCTTCCATTTCACACCATCTGCCGCACCTCGAATTTTCAGTTTCTCCCTGCTTCCCACTGTAACTGTCTTCTTCTTATCACTAATATCAATTACTCGAATAAAGCATTTTTGTGTTTTTCCCTCAAATGAAACATTTATTACTGCTGTTCCGACTTTTCTTGCATACACCTTTCCCGTAAATAATACTAAGGCCACTCGGAAATCACTGCTGCTATAGCTGACCCGCTTATTGATATTGACTAATCTTACTGTATAAGTTTCTCCTACTACCATTACGACTTTTTCTGCATTCAAACGTTCACTAAATGGTACAAAGATTGGATCATTATAATAGAACCGAGTCTTTTTATATATATAATTTCCCACAATAATAAAAATCAGCAGGATGACTGCTACCTTCATATAGTTCTTTAAACAGTTTTGTCGAGTCATAATACTTCCCGTCCAACGTTTCTTACTATATTCTATTACATACAATACGAAACATGTATGGTTTATTTCCCTTATCCCTTTTGTAAGATCAGGATTCCACCAGGTGAAAGATCTCCATCCTTATATCTATATGCAAATACTATATTGGAGTCCGTTAGCATCTTATAATTGTTCTTTCCCGCATTCATATATACTTCGACTGCCCGTTTTCCCTCTCCTAGTTTCCGATAATGGAGTAAACGACGGTACCCATCCTCAAGAATCCATTCCATCTTTTCGCTCCTGCACTGACGGAACCTCTTTCTGATTGCAATCAGCCTTTGAATCTGTTCAAAAATCTCCTGATGCTTTCCCTGTTCAATTTCTCTCCAAGGCATGCATTTTCGATTATAAGGATCCTCTGCTCCTTCCATCCCAAGTTCCGTTCCATAATATAGACAGATACTTCCCGGCATCGTACATAAAAGGCTAAACTGCTGCAAAAAGGTATCTAAATTTCCACACCTTGTATATGCCCTTGTAACATCATGAGAGTCCAAAAACTGAAATAAGGCGTTTGTAATCTGCTCTGGATACATAGTAAATATACGGTTTAATGACAGCATCAGCTCTTTTACGTCCATGCTCTCAGTGTTCCAAAAATCATGGATACTTTCTATAAATGGATAGTTCATAACGGAGTCGTATTCATCCCCCTGCAGCCATTGGGTCGAGTCATGCCAGATCTCTCCTAGCAAAAATAAGTCCGGCTCGATCCCCTTAATCTCCCGCCGAAGCCTCTTTATAAACGTATGTGAAATCTCATTTCCTACATCAAATCGAATTCCGTCGATTTTCCACTCATTTACCCAATACTTACAACGATTGATAAAGTACTCCATTACTTCCGGATTATTGGTGTTCAATTTAGGCATATGCGCTTCAAATGCAAAGGAATAATATCTTCCGTCCCTTGTCTTCCAGTCCTTAGTCTCTATTGGAAACTTATTGATAAAAAACCAGTCATAGTAAGATGAAGCCTTTCCCTTTGACACAACGTCCTTCCAGGGGCCAAAGTCTGTACCACAATGATTAAACACACCATCAACCATAACTTTTATTCCTCGTTTGTGTGCTTCCATAATCAATTCCTTCATCTCTTGTTCTGTACCAAAATCCGGATCAATCTTATGATAATCAGTGGTATCATATTTATGATTGCTTTCTGATTCAAAGATAGGGGTTAGGTAAATGCCTGTAATCCCCAGCTTTTCTAAATACCCCAGTTTACTTATGATGCCTTTTAGGTCGCCACCATAAAAGTCCTCATATGTCATAGGCTCCTTATCATCCCATGGTTTTACTTCCATTCGTTTGTTACTATAATCTCCCCTGCAAAAACGGTCTGGAACAATTTCGTACCAAACCGTCTCAGAAACCCAGTCTGGAACTCGAATGACATCCGATGGATTCAGCCAAGGTATCTTAAAATATTGTTTCATCTTTCCTGAAATATGAAGTTCCTCTTCAGAATAAAAGCCATCCTCCAGCATATATATGGTCTCTTCACCACTGGTCAACTCAAAATAATACTGTTCTCTCTTATATTCTGGAGTTAGGACACTCGACCATAGGCTATGATATGGAAGCTCACATCGCTTCTCCATTTCCTCCCTTATTCCTTCCCAAGGCCTCCTTCCGGTTATCCCATTACAATAAGGGTCGTTATGAATGATGGTTACGTTTTGTATGTCTTTTCCAGTTCGCAGATTGATCCGAAGGGAATTCTCATCAATTGGATAGCAGTCTGAATAAGCACTTCTATGATAAATACTTCCTAAATTCATATTGCACCTCCCTTTATATGCAGTATACTATTTTTATACTATACGTGCTTGCAGTATTCTATTGAGTTTATAACACAAAACTATGATTGGAGGTAACTATAATGTCTAACAGTATTCATGAGACCAAGACCCATGGCCAGCTTACCTTTCCCTATATCATCTATCGTGGAAACATTCCCAAATATCTGAGCTCCTATCCGCTCCACTGGCACGAAGAGTTTGAAATCGTCTACATTGTCAAAGGAAAAGGGCTTATTTCAATTCAATCTCAAAACTATGTGTGTACTGACCGAGATATTCTTCTTATTTCCCCTGGTCAAATTCATTCCTTCAGTCAGTATGAGGATGCTCAAATGGAGTATTTTAATCTTTTATTTCGTTTCTCCTTATTAGAGGAGAATATAAACGCGATCTGTTATCAAAAATACCTGCTTTCCATCCTAAATGGTCAAAAGCGGATTCCTTCCTATCTACCGTCTTCCTCTCCACTTAATCAACAGCTTACTCCTTATCTAACCTTTCTAATTGCCAACCGTAAGCGAAGTTACACTGACTTTGAGCTACTGATTAAATCAAATCTCTATGCCATATTGCATTACATAAAGGAAACTGCTTCCTCTGCTACATCAGAAACATTAAATCAATTAGATTCCATTAATAAAATGAAACCTGTATTGGAATATGTACATCAAAACTATTCCTATGAAATGACTGTAAAGAAGGCAGCTTCTATCGCTGGTTTCTCAGAAAGCCATTTTATGAAAGTCTTTAAAACCGTTACCGGCAAACGATTTACCCAATATGTTACCCTGTATCGCCTAGAAGTCGCTGCCAGAGAATTACGTGATAGCAATCAGAAAATTATTGAGATTGCAGAAAATGTAGGGTTTCATAATTTATCATATTTTATACGCACATTTACAAAACGCTATGGCATCTCGCCGTCCGCATATCGGAGCAATAGATTGTAACGTGAATTGTAACATCGTGTTTGAAAGGTATCAAAAGAGGAGCCTTTGCCCGTAGACCGTTATCCATCTACCGAGCGACAGCTCCTTCTTTTGATACCTACTCTTTTATTTCTTCTTTGTCTTTACACTTTTTACAGAAGACATCTCGCCAACATACATTTTTCCATCGATCTTTTTGTATGCTGCGACTTTATATTTATATGTCTTATTCTTGCTTAATTTTGTAAGCGTAACCTGATTGTTCTTAACAGTCTTATACAGCTTATATGCTTTCTTCTTGCTGTCATAACGATAAATCTTATATCCCGTCACTCCACTTTGTTTCTTCCAAGATAATTTCAGTGAAGTCTTTTTCACACTACTGGCTTTTACACTGGTAACTTTCTTAGGGGTAACAATTACCGTACATTTTGCACTTACTTTACTACCATCCTTTGCAACTGCATAAATATATGCTTTTCCTACACCAACAGCTGTTACTTTGCCTTTGCTGGATACTTTGGCAACCTTGCTATTACTTGTCTTCCAAGTTACTGATTTCACCGTTGCATCATTTGGTGTTACCTTTGTTACCTTCAGTGTCTTTGTCTTACCACTTATTAACGTAAGCTTGGACTGACTTAATGTAAGCTTTTTCACCTTTACGGCATTTACTGTAACTTTACATGTTGCTTTCTTATTTCCGTCTTTTGTTGTTACCGTAATAGTTGCAGTTCCTGGAGCAACTGCTGTAACCACACCATTTTTTACAGTTGCAACCTTACTGTTGCTGGTTGACCATGTTACATTTTTATTTGTTGCATTGGTTGGTAAAATACTTGCTGTTAATTTTACCGTTTTTCCTTTGTCTAACTTAACACTTGTCTTATTCAAGGATACTTTCGTTACAGCAACCGTTTTGTCTGTCTTATCGGTATCATCTGCTGCCGTTAAATCCTTTAATGGAGCAGCAGTAATGATTTGTCCATTGCTATCAACTTTCTTTAAATCAGTATCACTGATCTTTACCGTCTTAATATCATCAAATGTTACAGTTCCACTTACTTTATAGTTTCCTTTTTCATCTTTTTGTCCTGTATAGTTTTCTGGAATAGAGTTGCACCAAACTGCAAATTTTGTAATATTGCTTGGATCAAATGTTCCATTTTGTTTTCCCTTAAAGGAAGAGAACGGAATTGTTACATATTGTGCCTTTGTTCCCTTTACAAAATCTGATAAATAAGACTCAAACTCTTCTCCATTTGATACAAACTGAAGAACTAATTTTTGTCCATTTCCATCTGGATTTACCCACATAGAAAATGCATTATAAGCAGAATAATTGGTATTTGCAAGAGCTTTCCCAACACCGGTCCATACTTCAGTTCCTTTGTATGTCAACGTATAGTTAAATGCTCCTCCATAAGAACCATTTACTTTATTTTTGCTGTCCAGGCTAAAGGAACATGTACAGTTTGCAGCGGAGTTTGGAGTACCATAAGTACTAGAAAGCAATGCATCATTTCCATTATAGAATTCAAAATCATCAATGCTATAAGCTGGTGCTACATCCTTCTCCTTATTAAAACTAATAAACTGGGAACTGGAGATTGTAGTGCCATCAGCAACTAGCGTAATGGTTCCCACATCGGTTTTACCCAGACTCTTTAAGGTCGCAGCATCAAGTGCAGCTTCATATAAGCCTTCCTTATTCTTAGCTGCTGTTAATGTAATTGCCTTTGATGTCTCAGAAGCCTTAATTACAAACTGAACGCTCTTTGCATTCTCAATATTTGCCTTTAATGTCGTAGGATTAAGAATAACCGCATAATCTTTTGGTGTAATCAGATAACCGCTTGGATTTGTATAGGTCTCTCCTGCTACCGTCTTACTTAAAGCCCCATTCTCCCCATAGAAATTAGTTCCGTTGGCAAAAATAGAGGATGGATCGTTATAAAAATCAATAAAATCATTTACCAGCTCTTGGCCTAATGTATCGTTGTATTTATATGGTACAAAGAAGTTAGCGTCATCAAAGTTTGCCCATACCAAGTAATATGGCATGCCTGTCTTTTGAGCTACCTCCATAATCTTTGTAAACCACTTATGACCTGCGATTGGATTTTCTGTAATAGCAAGCCCGGCCATGTCTCCATTGGATCTCATAACACGGCATCCTGTTTCTGAAATTGCAGGAATCTTACCATGGCTCTTTGCAATGGAAGCTACCACGTCACAGCTCTGCTCTAAGTTATCAAAGAATTGTTCATTAAAATCTGCTGGATACGTGTTGTAATCATCATAGTAATCAAATGCAACGATATCGATATATTCATCACCTGGATACCTCTGTAAATACTCCTCTTCGGAAGCAATTGGCCCATTAGGTGAGTAAATGTATAACAGGTTATGAACACCTTTGTCTTTCAAATAATCTACCATATAGCGGTAAACAGCCTTATAGGACTCTACACTTGTTGTAGATCCCCACCAGAACCAATTGCCGTTATTTTCATGGAACGGACGATATAAAATAGGGATATTCTCTTTTTGCAATTCCAGAGCGTAGTCTGCAATCATATCAAGGTAGTCATTATAAACATCATTATAAGCACCACCCTCAAGAATTTGATCTGCACAGTTATTGGAGCAGTCCTTAGACTCTGAGAAATCGCAAGCCGTAAAGTCATACGTTCCATCTGCATTTTTTACAATCTTCTTATTTGTGAAGTTTGGCATATGGCAAGATAACGTTACAATGGAACCATTTTCATAAGCCTTCTTAGATGCGGCTACTGAAGCTGCAAGCGCATCTTTTCGATTAGTCGTACTTGTCTCACATCCAGATAAAGACAAGCTGTCAATTCCGGTAATTGCAGGCAATGTTCCAACCATATCTTCAACATCTGAAGTTACACCATCGTCTCTTACGGAACGAAACGTCGCATTCTGATGTCCGAATAATACTTGATCATTTGCCATTAAGGATTTCAAGTAGGATGCCAATACAGTTGTCTCTTTGGTAGCCTCACCATCTACTAATTTGACACTGGATACCATATCCGAAATATCAGCTGTATCTACCGTATCTTTTACTTTAGCTGTAATCGGTACAAAATTTTCAGTAGCATCTGCCTGAGCCAAGGTCACATCATCAATATAGACTGTTCCCTTAAAATCGGTATTCTGTCCTATAATACCAAGTGTTAACGAGCTTAATGGCTCCTCATTTGGCTTAAAGGTAACCTTTACAATTCCGGTATTCATTCCATTTCCCAAGGACTGAATGGAGCTAGCCACTAACTCGCCTTGTTTATTGATAATCTCAGCATTCTCTCCTGCGCCAAAGATCTTAGTCGCAAAGGTAAACTTCTCTGGGTATGTAATACGGAATGATACTACATTATAGTTACTTACATCAAGTCCCTTCTCAAAGTTCTTCTTAATCTTTGCTTCACTCCAGCCAGTTGCTGCATTGGCAGAATAATCAAGTTTTAATTCTAGTCTTTGATTCTCTTGATCATAAGCAACCTCTGGTTTCTCTGCCCTTGTTTCTGAATTGGCATTGCCATTGGAATACTCATAACCTTCTTCAGGCTCCCATCCCTGTAAATCTTCGTTAAATGCACCTACTACCGTTGGATCTTGTGGAGTTAGGACTGCCTCCTGCTCCTTTGTAATCTTTACATCACTAAAAGTAATGGCTCCCGTAAAGTTCGTTCCTACGGCGCGAATTAAAAGTGACTGCATGCTGCCCTCTTTGTCAAAGGTCAAGCTTGCCTTAGCAGAGTAGGTTCCATCTGTATTCAGAGTAAATTCCGACTTTGAAAACTGTGGCCATCCAGCCTTAATAAGGGTATCCCAGTTATTCTCCTGCTGGAATTCATCGGCCTCAATTTTGATATATCCATCCTTTAATGAGTCATATCCCTCTTTTGTAACAGTCATGGTAAATGATAAGTTAGAATCTGCCGGAATGGCCGTCTCATCTCCCTTAAAGGTAACCTGTCCTGGAGTATTCCAGTCCTCTGTCTCTCCAAATACTAGTTCCCCTGTGGATACACTATCTTTACTTTCCCAGACAACACTTTCCTGGGCTGCATACACAATGGTTGGTGAATTCAGTCCTGGATAGTCTGTAAAGGTATAAGATACCGTAAGTACGGTTGCAAGCCCCATTGCAATCATTCGTTTACGTATTACTCTTTTCATACGCTCTCTCCCTTCTTTGCTTAAAATAACTTATTTTCTTGTTACTTATGCTGATTAATTTAAGTAAACTACAAGTTAAATTAATTATATTTCATAAAGGTGGAAAATACAATTGAAGCGCCCCTAATTTTCTCCTAATTTATTCCAAATATAAGACTGATTTTTAAGCAATATGCCCATAGCTTAAATAACTAAATTCCAAAATTTAAGCAACGAAAAAGGAGCCTTAAGACAATACCATTCGGTATCGTTCTGAAAGCTCCTTTTTTATTATAAACCGTACATTTATTTAGTCTTCACAATTAATCTTATATGCATCCTCTGCTGGGAATAACTCGTATCCACAATGAATCAGAGTATCCACGGCTTTCTCGGTATCGCTTGTCTTAACAATCAGGGAAGCGTTTTCACCGGTTGCAAGGGTATACATATACTCTACGGATAAATCTGCTGCTACAATATCAGTTAATACCTTTTGCAGCTTGCCAATGTTATGAGGCAGCTTAATTGCAATGACATCTGTAAGCATTGCTGAAAATTCAGCATCTTTTAGCACTTGCTTACCTTTAATCGGATCGGAAACGATTAAGCGAAGCACGCCATATTCTGCCGTATCCGCAAGGCTTAAGGATACGATATTAATCTCATTTTTAGCAAGAGTCTCTGTTACTTTCTCAAGACGCCCTTCACGGTTTTCAATAAATACAGATAATTGTTTAATCACCATGCAATCACTCTCCAATCTAACGTTTAAGCACCCTATGGCACTATATGTACTCATTATATAAGTTTACGTTTATCAATGACACGTTTTGCTTTTCCTTCACTTCGCTCAATGGTTCTAGGCTCTACCAGTTTGACTTTGACTGCGATGCCTAATGCCTGTTGCAATGTATGTGCAATCTTATTCGTAAGTCCTTCTAACTTACGGATTTCATCAGAGAAGAAACGTTCCTCCACTTCTACCAATACTTCCAGTGTATCCAGATTATTGACACGGTCTACGATTAATTGATAATGTGGGCTTGTCTCACCCATTTCAAGAAGAGCGCTCTCGACTTGAGAAGGGAATACATTCACACCACGGATTATCAGCATATCATCAGAACGCCCTTTAAATCTGGAAATTCGAGCAAGGGTACGTCCACATTCACATTTATCATAAGTAATACTAGTTAAGTCTTTCGTGCGATAACGGAATAATGGAAGTGCTTCCTTTGTAAGCGTGGTAAATACCAGTTCCCCGGTTTCACCAGGAGCACAAGGCTCCAAAGTTTCCGGATTGATTACTTCAGGTAAGAAATGATCCTCCCAAACATGCAATCCATTATGGCATTCACAGTCTGCAGCCACACCAGGTCCCATGATCTCGCTTAATCCATAAATATCATGACAAGTGATATTTAACTTATGTTCGATTTCACGTCGCATATTTTCTGTCCATGGCTCAGCTCCACAGATTGCCTTCTTTAGCTTGATATTACCGATTGCGTCTGCATCTTCTAGGGCCTCTGCAATATGAAGCAGGTAAGACGGAGTACAGGCAATCGCCGTAACCCCAAAATCCTGCATCATCGTAATTTGTTTCTTTGTGTTTCCGACAGACATTGGAACAACCGTGGCACCAAGGTTTTCAGCACCGTAATGCACGCCAAGTCCGCCGGTAAACATACCATATCCATAAGAAATCTGTATCTTATCCTTAGAATCAATCCCAGCCATGCATAACGCTCTTGCTACACATTCCTGCCAGATTTCAATGTCCTTTCTAGAATACCCTACAACCGTTGCCTTTCCAGTTGTTCCAGAGGAAGCATGGATACGGACAACTTCAGACTGAGGAATGGCAAATAAGCCAAAAGGATAGTTGTCTCTAAGGTCAGTCTTCGTTGTAAATGGTAACTTATTTAAATCCTCAATCCCACGGATATCTCCAGGTTCAATTCCCAATGCCTGCATCTTTTTTCGATAAAACTCTACATTGTGATACACTCTGGAAACCATTTTCTTAAGTCTTGCACTTTGAAGAGCTTCCAGTTCATCCCTGCTCATGCACTCCTTCGTTTCATTCCATATCATACGTAAATCCTCCCAAATCAAATTTAATTATGAAGATTATATCCAATATCAAATGCTTTCTTATTGATTTCGATTGTCTTAGGTGGAACGGTCTGTTCAATTACCGTAATCCAGTCCTTATAGTCAATATCCATATGTTTTGCAGCAATTCCCAAAACCACATTATTAAATACACGAGTATTTCCTAATTTCTTTGCCTCTTCCATGGCATCGACTTTTAACACCTTGTATTTCTGCTCCAACCCTTCGATAATATCTTCCGGATATTTTGCAGCACCGATGACTACTGGCATTGGATCGATACGTTGGTCATTTACAATAAGTACACCATCTTTTTTAAGGAAATGTGCATAACGGAGTGCTTCCAAACGCTCAAATGCAATTAAAACATCCGCAGTACCTTCTTCTACGATTGGCTCTGCTACCTTTTCTCCATAACGGACATAAGTAACAACGGAGCCTCCACGCTGTGCCATACCATGTACTTCGCTGATTTTTACATCGTATCCCACATGAAGCATTAATTTACCTAGAATTCTACTTGTTAATAAGGTGCCCTGTCCGCCAACACCTACAATCATAATATTTTTAGTCATGTTAGCTTCCTCCTATAATTCTACTTTTGAAATGGCACCAAATTTACATTTTGAAGCACATAAACCACAGCCATTACACATCGTATCGTTGATCTTGATCGTTCCATCTTCACATTTCGTAATTGCTGGACATCCCGGTTTTAAACAGCTTCCGCATTTCTTACAAATGTCTGCGTCAATCTTATATTGGAACTTGATTGGTTCTTTATTTAATAGAGCACAAGGAGCCTTTGTAATAATGACGCTGATTGCATCACGAGCCACCTCTCGTTTGATGGTTTCTTCCAATGTATCTACGTCAAATGCGCTTACTTCGTATACGTTTTCAATACCAATTGCCTTACAAAGGTGATAAATATTGATTGCATATGTTGGTTCCCCTGATAACATCTTACCGGTTGCCGCATGGTCCTGATGTCCTGTCATTCCTGTTGTAGAGTTGTCAAGGATCATAACGGTTCCGGTTGCCTGGTTGTATACCATATTCATAAGAGAGTTTACACCGGTATGCATAAAGGTAGAATCACCAATAACTGCTACCCAGTTCTTAATAAACTCTCTTCCCTTTGCTTTTTCCATACCATGTAACATGGAGATACTAGATCCCATACAGACCGTGGTATCAACTACACTAAGTGGAGCAACGGCGCCTAATGTATAGCATCCAATATCGCCTGCTGCATGGATTTTTAATTTATTAAGGACCGAATATACGCTTCTGTGAGGACATCCTGGACATAGGATTGGTGGTCTATTTGGAATTTGTGCCGGTGCTTCCAGATCCAAACTTTCTTTCAATAATGCTTTGCGAAGTAAGTTTGCGCTATATTCACCTTGGATTGTGAAGATTTCTTTTCCAGTTGCTTTAATTCCCCAAGATTTTACTTGTTCTTCGATTACTGGTTCTAATTCTTCTACTATGTACAATTCTTCTACGTTTTTTGCAAACTCTTCAATTAATGTTCTTGGCAATGGATTTACTAAGCCAAGTTTTAATACAGAAGCATTTGGCAAGACTTCTTTTACGTATTGATAAGGAATGCCTGAGGTAATAATTCCGATTTTCTTATCATTGTATTCGACTTTATTGATTGGAAACTCTGCTGCATCGAGTGCAAGCTTCTTATTTCTTTCTTCTACGACAATATGGCGTAACTTTGCATTTCCAGGCATCATGACATTCTTTTGCATATTCCGTTCATATGGCTTATCTTCCGGCTCTATTCGAACATTTAATTCCACTAATCCCTGGGAATGTGAAAGTCTTGTAGTCGTACGAACCATAACAGGTGTATCATAGTTCTCACTTAGATCAAATGCAAACTTGATAAATTCTTTTGCTTCTGCACTGTCCGATGGCTCAATAACAGGCACGTTAGCTGCTCTTGCAACCATTCTGGAGTCTTGCTCATTTTGTGAGCTATATAAACCAGGGTCATCTGCTGCTACTAATACCAAACCTCCATTTACTCCTGAATAAGCAATGGAATACAGCGGGTCAGCTGCAACATTGACACCAACATGTTTCATAGACGCTAAGGCACGAACACCGCTTACAGATGCACCAATTGCAACTTCCATTGCAACCTTCTCATTGGGAGACCACTCTGCATATACTCCATCATACTTTACTAAGTTTTCACTAATTTCTGTACTTGGTGTTCCTGGATACGCTGCAGAAACTTTTACTCCTGCTTCATACGCACCTCTTGCAAATGCTTCATTGCCAAGCATTATTACTTTGTTTGACACAAAAATCCACCTTTCTCTATTTTATTTCATTTATCTTTGTTTCACAGCTGTTAAATATGTAACTCAAATGTGTTTGTTCCAACTTTGAAGTTACCAGACTAACAGCAACTAAAACTAAGTTAGGAAGTACAATTGCACCTGCACTCACTGTTGTAATCATAGCACTATTAATTCCATATTTCAACAGTCCGAAGCCCATGATGGCGATGGCCGAAAAAATGGATGCATATACTCCCTTTCTGGTTGCCTTCTTCCAGTACAGGCCGATTAGATATGGTGCCAACAGCACTCCGGCAACAACGCCCCAGCTAAGTGCATTCAAGTTAAGAATTGGACTGTCACCAATGGCTAAGAGGTAGGCTGCTATAATAAATAATAGACAGCATACCCGAAGTAAGATCATGGTCTGCTTCTCTGTAATCTTCTCTTTCCGAATTGGCTTAATTAAATCCATAACAAATGTTGTGCTGGATGCCAGTACGATACTAGATAATGTGGACATGGATGCCGCCAATATAACAACCAATAATAAAGCAAGTAAAATCTTAGGCAGCGTGTTATTTAAGATATTCGGCACAATCTGATCAAATGTGATCGTTGTCAGTACCCCATTTACAAGAATGGCCGGCTTACCGCCGTTGCTTGATATTAAAAGTCTGCTAAACCCACCCATGGTATATGCGCCTGTGGTAATAATAATTGCAAAGATTGTCGAAACTACTTTTGCTACGGGAATCGATTTTTCGTTCTTAATCGTGTAAAAACGACTTACCATCTGAGGAAGCCCCCAGGTGCCAAGACTAGTCATAATTACAAGAGACAGTAATGGAACAAAGGTGTCTTTGGTGAATGGCTTAATCAGATCCGGATTAATTGCCTTCAGGCTCTGTACTCCATTTACAACACCGCCCACATTGGGATCCTTCAGTATATAGATAATTAATAATCCTACCCCTACAATCATAATACAGCCTTGAATAAAGTCTGCGATTGAAGCCGCTAAAAATCCTCCTGCCAATAGATAAACAGCCGTAACCACGGTCATAAACAACATAATATAATTCTCGTTAATATGAAATGTAATCTCAAATAAGGCGCCAAGTCCTTTATACACGCTTGCAGCATAAGGAACTAGGAAAATAAAGATGATAAATGCCGTTATGTATCGTAATTTGGAGTCTTTATAACGTGTACCCAAAAACTGAGGCATCGTAGCAGAATTTAACCGTCTTGTCATCTCTCTTGTGCGTTTTCCAAGCACCTTCCAAGCCAGATAGGTTCCTAAAAAGGAATTTCCAATAACAACCCAGAATGCTGCCATTCCATAAGTCCAACCATTCTTTCCTGCATGCCCAACCAAGATTACGGCTGAAAAATATGCAGTTCCATAGGAGAAGGCAGACATCCATGATGGAATTTGTCGTCCACCCAATGCATAATCATCCACCGTTTTGATCTTTTTCTTCGAGTACAAGGTAACACCAATCATAACAACCAGATAAATAACCAGACTTAAGATATACTCCATCCATACACTCCGTTCCTATTTAATATTTGTGCAATATGTTTTCACACTTAAACGCATTAATGCTTTAATATGTTAAATTATACTAAAAATAAAACTAACTGTCAATATTATTGCATGTACTATTTGACTTTCTAAAATAAAACGTATAGAATACATACTAACTATACATAAGAAATACAGGCTTTTCCTGTATTACCACACGCAGAAAGGGAGAATACATATGAGTTTCCATTATATTAAAGAAGTAATGTCTCCTGCTGAATTAAGAGAAAAATATCCATTAACAGCAGACCTAAAGGCAATAAAAGAAAGACGTGATAGCGATATTAAGAAAATTTTTACCGGTGAAAGTGATAAATTCCTTGTAATTATTGGTCCATGTTCTGCGGACAATGAAGATGCGGTTGTCGATTATGTAAATCGACTTGCGAAGGTACAAGAAAAGGTTGATGATCGTTTGATCCTTGTTCCTAGAATTTATACAAATAAGCCAAGAACCACAGGCGAAGGCTATAAGGGAATCGTACACCAGCCAGATCCAGAAGGTAAGCCGGATTTATCCGAAGGCCTGATCGCTATGAGAAAGATGCATATCCGTGCAATTAAAGAATCCCATCTTACTGCTGCTGACGAAATGCTTTATCCTGAAAACTGGCCATATGTAGAAGATATCTTATCCTACGTAGCAATCGGTGCCCGTTCTGTAGAAGATCAGCAACATCGTCTGACTGTCAGCGGTTTTGATGTACCTGCCGGCATGAAGAATCCAACCAGTGGTGATATGTCCGTAATGCTGAATTCCTGCGTTGCAGCACAAGGTAAACATACCTTCCTATATCGTGGTTCTGAAGTAAAGACAGATGGAAATCCGCTTGCTCATACCATCTTACGCGGTGCAACAAACAAACATGGTCAAAACATTTCCAACTACCACTATGAAGACCTATTATTACTTCTTAACCTATATAAAGAGCGCGATCTTGCCAATCCTGCGGCCATTGTAGATGCAAACCATGCAAACTCCAGTAAATGCTACTATGAACAGCCAAGAATTGTAAAAGAAATATTACATAACCGTACTGTAAATCCAGAAATCGAAAAATTGGTAAAAGGCGTTATGATTGAAAGCTATATCGAAGAAGGAAATCAATCCATTCATGAAAAGACCTATGGAAAATCCATTACCGATGCTTGTATTGGTTGGGACACGACAGAACGTCTAATCTATGAAATCGCAGAACGCGCATAATCTATACAACAAAAAGCCGGACGACATATCCTTATAGGATAGTTATCCGGCTTTTCTTTATGCCCTTGGATGGGCTTTCATATATTCATCTCGAATTCTTGTATCCTTGCTATTGGCATAGATATACGCCATAGAACTGTTGCTGTATCCAAGCATATCTCCAACCGATGTTACATTTGCCCCATTGGCAATTAAATGGACAGCAAAGGAATTGCGAAGGGACTGAGGTGTTACATTCTCGATCCCATTCTCCGTCGCATAACGTTTGATAATCTTCCAAAATCCCTGTCTAGTAAGAGGATCGCCGCTACGGTTTACAAATAGGTATTCATGCTCTTTTTCTCCCATAAGTTCCTCTCTGGAAGAAAATAAATATTGTTCCAATGCTAACTTGGCATTTTCTCCAAATGGAATGACACGATTTTTCTTCACTCCAACACAAGTCAGGATATTATACTGCATATTGATATCATGGATCGTCAGCTGAATTATTTCTGAAGACTTAATTCCAGTTGCATATAGGATCTCAAACATTGCCTTATCCCTCTTTCCAATCCAAGTCTCTTCATTGGGGGCGCTTAATAATGCTTCCACTTCATCAACAGATAAATTGACTGGCGCCTTCTTTACCACTTTTGGTGATTTGATACGCTCCGTTGGATCCTCTTCAATGAAACGTTTCTTGATCAGATACAAAAAGAATGCCTTGATCGTAACTAAATTACGTGCGACCGTAGCACTCTTTAAATTCTTTTCTAGAAAAAGTACATAGGAAGTAAGAAAAGTCTCTGTCACCTGATCAAATGCCGTAACATTATGTTCTGACAAATAGATACGAAACTTCTCCAAGTCCTGACTATAAGAGAGAATTGTATTCTCCGATGCTTCCTTCACATTCTTTAAATAATCTATAAACTCTACTATCGTTTGCTCTACCATTTTCTCTCCTACCACTGTAAAATTAGCGAATGCTGTCTTTATGACATTAATTTTAGCATAATCATATGTAATAAGCTAGTATTGACATATCCCTCAAGCAAACTAATCAATACAATCATAAGCAATAAAAAAAGGAGATTTGGCACATAAGGTCTAATATGGAACCTCTCACATGCCCCCCTGCCAATTAACTTGCTATTAATCTCATACCCCTTTAAGTATGCCCAGATAAGCAGAGGAAGATAAATAAGACATTGTGGCGATATATAGCAGATAAAGAACAGGATGCCCTTCAATCCATAGCGCATAGCCGCCGTAGAAAGGATAAATCCCATGGTAAATCCTTTATAGCTGCAATGAATAAATATAACTGGCTTTCCAAGAATAGTAGTACTTAATAAAATCAGCAATCCGAATTCCTTTATATAATCAACAAATGCCATTTGAGTAATCATAAATTTATCCATATCCATGGTTTCAAATGTCTTGATAAAACTATCATTAAATAAAAACAACCGATCCATATAAAAGTCTTTGAATACATTAGCAAATACCGTTCCTAGACCAACCCCAAAGAGCAAGCAGATAAGCAGTATTTGTCGAACTCCTAATTTACTAGTATAAATAGATAGCTTTTTCACAAAACTCCCTCCTAGGATTACTCTCGGCTTGCGTTAATTCGCTTATGATATACCTATGAAGAAATCCTAGAAAACATGTGTAAAACCTTTATAAACCCATCTTTGTTTTATATGCAAGAATGGCACTAATCGTCTTAGCATCCTCGATTTTTCCTGTTAAAATCATATCGACTAAGCTATCGAGGGAATGTCTCTCAATATTTAAATATTCATCCTCATCCAAATGCTGATGACTCTTTTCTAGTTCCATAGAACAATAAATTCCAATCTTCTCATTGCAAAATGCGACTGTTGTATATAGGTCTAATAAATGAAAAACGTTTTTAGCCTTGTAGCCAATTTCCTCTTCACATTCACGGATTGCTGCCGTTTCACGATCCTCTCCAGCATTTAAAGCTCCTGCTGGGATCTCTAGGGTATATTTTTCAATGGCATTACGATACTGGCGTACCATAATGATATTGCCATTTTCATCTACTGGAACAATTGCTGCTGCCCCTTTATGTGCGATAAAATCCCATTTTGCTGTCTTTTGATCAGGTAATTGCATTGTATCAGAATAGAAATCTACAATTACACCTTTATGCTCTAATTTTCTATCAATTCTTTTAATTTCTTCTACTTTCATATCATTCATTATGTATTCACCTTTCCTTATTCTGTTATTTTTTCCCTTTTTGTATTATACTTCTTCACTTAATAAAAGTAAACACGAAAGGAGGCAGGTTTCTTTTCAAAACCAGCCTCCTTTTGTTATATGTACTATCGTAAAACGGTTGCATTTATTCCATCAATCGCATTTGGTGTAAGCATTACATCGCCCTCAACCTTTGATCTTGAATTAATAAACATATCTTCAAATGATGGAATTGCTTTCTTTGTCTTTAGGTAGATCACTTGATCTCCTTCTGTTCTTACGTATTCATGTTTTTCTAACTTTTCTACTAATCTATCAAATTCATTCTGACCACCAATAACGCCTTGTCGAAGAAGTTCTGACATAAGCTTAGCCTTTTGCATTGTTCCTCCATTGCTAGCTAAAAAAGTGGTAATAAACTGCTGTCTTTCGCTTGATTTCATATATAGTCCTCCTTATTTGCGACTGATAGGTACATAATACGGGATATTATGCTATAAATCAAGGCTTCTAATGGTATTCTAATAATTAAAGCAGTTTAATAATATGTACTATGGTAAAACCAACAGATTTGCATAAAAAAAAGCCCATAACCAAATGAATTTCTTCACCTGGTTACAGGCATTTAAAAAATCTACTTAAATACTATTTAGCGTAATCTATACATCTAGATTCGCGAATAACGTTAACTTTAATTTGTCCTGGATATTCCAATTCAGCTTCGATTTGTTTAGATACATCTCTAGCTAATAAAACCATATCGTCATCAGAGATTTGTTCTGGTACTACCATAACTCTAACTTCTCTACCTGCTTGAATTGCGAAAGACTTGTCTACCCCTTTAAAGCTTGTAGTTATATCTTCTAATTGTTTTAATCTGTTTGTATATGTTTCTAACGTTTCTCTTCTGGCACCTGGTCTCGCAGCTGAAATTGTATCAGCAGCTTGTACGATGCAAGCGATTAATGATTCAGGTTCTACATCACCATGATGAGATTCCACTGCATTTATAACGATTGGTGACTCTTTATATTTTCTACATAAATCAACACCAATTTGAATATGAGATCCTTCCATATCATGATCTACAGACTTACCGATATCATGTAATAATCCGGCACGTTTTGCCATGCGGATATCAACACCGATTTCTCCAGCAAGTAAACCAGATAAATGAGCAACTTCAATTGAGTGTTTCAAAGCATTTTGACCATAACTTGTTCTGAATTTCATTCGTCCAAGTAGCTTAACAAGCTCTGGATGAATTCCGTGAACACCAACTTCAAGAGTTGCTGCTTCACCTTCTTCACGTATCATTACTTCAACTTCTTTTTGCGCTTTTTCAACCATCTCTTCTATTCTAGCTGGATGAATTCTTCCATCCACGATTAGCTTCTCTAATGCAATACGAGCAACTTCTCTACGAATAGGATCAAATCCTGATAAAATTACTGCTTCTGGAGTATCATCAATAATTAAGTCTACACCAGTAAGAGTTTCTAATGTACGAATGTTTCGACCTTCACGACCAATAATACGACCTTTCATTTCATCATTTGGTAGCTGAACAACAGAAATTGTAGTTTCTGCAACATGGTCAGCTGCACATCTTTGAATTGCTGTAACAACATAATCTTTTGCTTTTTTGTCTGCTTCTTCTTTTGCTCTGTTCTCAAGTTCTTTTACTAACTTTGCAGTTTCATGTTTTACTTCATCTTCAACAGTTTTTAAAAGATAATCTTTTGCTTGTTCGGAGGTAAGTCCAGAAATCTTTTCTAGTTCATGTAATTGCTTTTCATGAAGACTTTCTACTTCGGTTCTGAGTCGTTCTAACTCAGCTTCCTTAATAGCTAGTTTAGATTCTTTCTTTTCAAGTGCTTCAGTTTTTCTATCTAAAGTTTCTTCTTTAGTTAGAACCCTTTTTTCATAGCGTTGGAGCTCGGCTCTGCGTTCCTTAGTTTCTTTCTCAAGCTCATTCTTTGTCTTTAATGACTCTTCTTTCGCTTCGAGTAAAGCTTCCCTTTTCTTAGTTTCAGCTGTTTTCAATGCTTCATCTATGATTTCTCTTGATTTCTCTTCTGCGCTGCCGATTTTTGCTTCCACAATCTTTTTGCGGTGTGCAATCGCTAACGTCCAAGAAACAAAAGCGGTAAGGATCACGAGTACCAAGGCCACTACTAGAAATATTGGAAATGATATATTCTCTGGCACAGGAGCACCTCCTTATTTAGTTTTCATTGTACAAAATACAACAATAAAATTTTATACTGAATTTACTAGTATGTCAAGTCTACGTAATTTATTTTTATGCAAAATGTCATTGCACAACTAAAAATTATATTTCCAAATAGCAATATTTGTAGTTTTTTGTCATTTATATATATTATAAAAACACCCACATTATACATTATACACAAATTTATCCATCTTATTATATACATTCTTACATATAAAATCTCAAACACATATAAAATATAAAGTTTCTTTGAGTGTTTTTACTAAAATATTTTAATAATAGTTAGTAAATATAATAAGCATATGCAATTATATGCACAATTGAAACTTTTTACCCAACATACTACTAATGAAAGACTATTCTTCCATCTCTTTCTTCCTTTTTTTAAAATTCTTCATCAAAATTTTCTTCTAATTCTCGGAAGGCAGTTTTCACTTTTTCATAAGAAAATCCTTTTCTACAAATGGATGCAATTAGCTTCTGCTTTTTATCATCTTCCAGACATTCTAAATTATTTACTTTTTTACGAATCTGTTTTTTAATTGCCTCAGTTTCATCCTCATACTTGAATTCTTCATCCATACAGTAGGAAATTGTCTCTCGGTCAATGCCTTTGGAGCTAAGATCAAACTCAATCGCCCTCTTACTCTTTGAATGTTTCTTCGTACGAATATAATTGGAGGCATAACGTTCATCATCAATATAACCGTAGCTCATTACATAGTCTACTGCCACATTGACTGCATCATCACTAAAATTACTCTTTTTAAGCTTCGTTCTAAGCTCTTGTTCGGTTTTATCAGATCTCTTTAGTAAGTCCATAGCCTTAAGCTTTGCACGCTTATTTAAGGCGGCTATAAGCTCCTCATAATCGCTTGGATCTACTTCGTTCCCTTCGGATAAATGGAACTTACGTACCTCGCTATTGTATAAAAATAATGAACTTCCGCTATCAAGCGTAATCTTCTTCTTTTTCTTATCAATTACTTCTATCGCAGTTACAACCATATGCTTTTTTATTTTCCTTCCTATTCACTAAAAAAGATGTTATACAATGTCTTACTTTGCATAACATCTTTCCTTTATAGTCAAACACGATTATTTGTTTTCTTGTTTAACATCCTTTTGTGGTTTTGCTTCTTTAGCATCTTTAGTGTCTTTCTTATCTGTTGCTTCTTCTTCTCCGGCACCATCTAAGTTAAACTTCTTACGAACCTTTTGTTCTACCTCTCTAAATACCGCTGGATTTTCTTTTAGGTATTGTTTTGCATTTTCACGTCCTTGACCGATTTTAACGTCATTATATGCATACCATGCACCACTCTTGATAATGATATCTTCTGAAGCAGCAAGATCTAATACATCGCCTTCTCTGGAGATACCTTGACCGAACATAATATCAAATTCTGCTTCCTTGAATGGAGGCGCAATCTTATTCTTAACAACTTTGATACGTGTTCTGTTACCAATGATTTCACCAGCTTGTTTTAAAGCTTCAATTCTCCTAACGTCTAAACGAATAGAGGAATAGAATTTAAGTGCTCTACCACCAGTTGTTGTTTCAGGACTACCGAACATAACACCAACTTTTTCACGTAACTGGTTAATGAAGATTACGATACAGTTTGATTTACTGATAACAGCTGTTAACTTTCTTAGTGCTTGAGACATAAGTCTTGCTTGAAGACCTACGTGGCTATCACCCATGTCGCCATCGATTTCAGCTTTTGGTACTAAGGCTGCAACGGAATCGACGATTACGATGTCAACGGCGCCAGAACGAACCATCGTCTCAGTAATTTCTAATGCTTGTTCTCCATTATCCGGTTGTGAAATATATAAATCATCGATATCAACACCGATTGTTTTTGCATATGCAGGATCTAAGGCATGTTCTGCATCAATAAAGCCTGCAATACCGCCTCTTTTTTGAACTTCTGCAACCATGTGAAGTGCAACAGTAGTCTTACCACTTGATTCAGGACCGTATACTTCTACGATTCTTCCTCTTGGTACACCACCAAGTCCAAGAGCAATATCAAGGCTGATGGATCCAGTTGGAATTGTCTCTACATTCATATGGGCATCTGTATCCCCTAATTTCATTACAGAACCTTTACCATATTGTTTTTCTATCTGAGCCAATGCGGATTCTAGAGCTTTTAATTTATTTTGATCTTTTACCATTTGGTTACTCTCCTTCTTACAATCATTATCGAACGAATGTTCTATTACTTAGTTATATCCTAATACATTTCTATACCGATGTCAACCTCATTTTATAAGATTGTCCTAGTTATAAAATGTAATTCTTCCTAAGCACTCCCAGTTAACTGACATGATGAATTTTACCATATTTGTTCATAAAATAAAAGTACCACTCCACTTTTACTGTATAATCTGTCCTATTTCTATTAAAACTAGTCAGAATACAAAGTCGGCTTCATTATCTTTGAACTTTCACCCATGTTATATCAATTCCCCATACTTTTCTATCCCTAAGTATCATTAGCCTCCATATCTTCAAAGCCCCTCCCCCCACCATACACAGTTACGAGAGACATGCAATACCAGATGTGTTTCCTATAACATTACAAATGGGCATATGCATTTTGAAGGCAAACACCACAAGGTGTCTGACAGCAAAACACATATGCCCATTTGTAGAGGAAGAGAAACACATTGGTATGCATTCCCTCCTATTGAACTTTTGTAACACTACAGGAGTTTTCTAAGCACAAATCTCAACTAACTCCAAGTGCCAAAGCCTAGTACATGCCAGTAGGCTGTACAATCTTTGGCTTATATCCTTTATCACGTAATGCTTTTACAATCTGCTCTTTATGTTCATGGCCAAATGCCTCCATTGTGATCACTAATTCAACAGCTGCATTACGGTTGATGCTGACGAACTGGTTATGTTCCAAACGGATGACATTACCTTGTTGTTCTGCAATTACTTGAGATACATTACAAAGTTCACCTGGACGATCTGGAAGTAATACAGATACCGTAAATACACGGCCTCTTTGGATTAAGCCATGTTGTACGATACTTGCAACTGTGATGACATCCATGTTACCACCACTAAGTACGGAAACGACTTTTTTACCTTTGCAGTCAAGATGTTTTAAGGCAGCTACTGTTAATAAGCCTGAATTTTCAACAACCATTTTATGATTTTCGATCATATCTAAGAAACTAACGATTAATTCGCGGTCATCAATTGTAATGATATCATCGATATTTTTTTGTATGTAAGGGAAAATATTAGAACCTGGTGTCTTTACTGCAGTACCATCTGCGATTGTCTCAACAGTTGGAAGAGAAACCACTTTTCCTGCCTTTAGGGATTCCTGCATGCAATTAGCTCCCGCTGGCTCAACACCGATTACCTTTATGTTTGGGTTTAACAATTTTGCTAAGGTAGATACACCTGCTGCAAGACCGCCGCCACCGATTGGAACTAAGATTATATCTACAGTTGGAAGTTCTTTAAAGATTTCCATTGCGATTGTTCCTTGGCCGGTTGCTACTACTTCATCATCAAATGGATGGATAAATGTATATCCTTTTTCTTCTGCAAGCTTTAATGCATAAGCACAAGCTTCATCATATACATTGCCATAAAGGACAACTTCTGCCCCATAGCTCTTTGTACGGTTTACTTTGATTAGTGGAGTTGTGGTTGGCATAACGATGGTTGCTTTCGCATTGTATAATTTTGCTGCATAAGCAACTCCCTGTGCATGATTTCCTGCAGATGCCGTAATTAAACCTTTTTGTCGATCTTCTTCTGAAAGAGTACTAATCTTATAGTAAGCACCTCTTACTTTATACGCACCAGTATACTGCATATTTTCTGGTTTCAAATATACTTTATTACCAGAAGTCTCTGAGAAATATTCACTGTAGATTAACTTTGTCTTATTAATAACTTTTTTTACAGACTCAGTAGCTTCTTCAAACTTATCTAATGTCATCATAACTATTCGTCTCCTTTAGTTTTTCTATGTATAGCAGAGATGCTATAGTTCATTATAGCATCTCTGGGTACAGCTTATTCTTCTTCTGAATTGTTTCTTTCAAATAACGCATTTACGAAAGCATCGGCATCAAATTTTTGTAAATCTTCAATTTTTTCGCCTACGCCGATATATTTTACCGGAATACCCATCTCAGCCTGGATTGCAATTGCAATACCACCTTTTGCAGTACCATCAAGCTTTGTTAAAATAATACCTGTAATATCTGCTACTTCAGCAAACTGTTTCGCTTGTGCTAATGCATTTTGTCCAGTTGTACCGTCAAGAACTACTAAAGTCTCACGGTATGCTTCTGGATATTCACGATCAACGATACGGTTGATCTTACGAAGTTCTTCCATAAGGTTTTTCTTATTATGAAGACGTCCTGCTGTATCACATAAAAGGATATCCGCATTACGTGCCTTTGCAGCATTGATTGCGTCAAATACAACTGCTGCCGGATCAGAACCTTCTTGTTGTGCAATAATGTCAACACCTGCACGGTTAGACCATTCTGTTAACTGTTCGATTGCTGCCGCACGGAATGTATCCGCTGCTGCTAATACAACCTTCTTATTCATACCTTTAAACTGACCTGCAAGTTTACCAACACTTGTTGTCTTACCTACACCGTTAACACCGATTAGCATAAGAACGGATTTTTTATCTTCAAATTCATATGCGGTTTCACCAACGCGCATTTGCTCTTTAATGCTTTCAATTAATAAGTCTTTACATTCTTTTGGATCTTTGATTTTCTGTTCTTTTACTTTTTCTTGTAAGTTCTCAATAATCGCAGTGGTAGTTTTCACACCGATATCTGCCATAATTAAGATTTCTTCTAGTTCTTCGTAAAAATCATCATCGATTGCAGAAAAACCATTAAACACATGATCGATTCCAGAAAGAATATGATCTCTAGTTTTTGTTAATCCCGCAACTAAGCGACCAAAAAAGCCTTTTTTCTCTTTCATAATACACCTCAAGTCAATTTATTATAATATAATAACACTAGTTTTATTATTTATCTAGTTCATTTTCAATTAAGTTGACACTTACTAGTGTAGATACACCTTTTTCTTGCATTGTTATACCGTATAAGCGGTCTGCCATTTCCATGGAGCCCCTTCTATGGGTAATAATAATGAACTGTGTTCTATGTGTAAGTTTTTTCAGATATTTTGCATAACGATCTACATTTGACTCATCTAATGCCGCTTCAATCTCATCAAGAAGACAGAATGGAGATGGCTTTAAGTTCTGGATTGCAAACAACAAGCTGATTGCCGTTAATGCTTTTTCTCCACCGGATAACTGCATCATATTCTGTAGTTTCTTGCCTGGTGGCTGCGCACTGATGCGGATACCTGCTTCTAGAAGATCTTCGCCCTCTACAAGTTCCAATGTCCCTTTACCACCGCCAAATAATTCTTTGAATACGACGTCAAATTGGTTCTTGATCTGTCCAAACTTTTCTTCAAACTGTTTACGCATTTCAATATCTAACTCTTCGATAATCTTTAATAAGGCTTCTTCTGCCTTAACTAAATCATCACGTTGAGAGCTAAGTAACTCAAAACGCTCTTCTAAGTTCTTATAGTCTTCAATGGCATTTACATTTACATCACCAAGACCTTTGATCTTACCCTTTAATGCTGCAATTGTTTTCTTTATTTCAGCAGATGTATAATCTTCCTCACTGCGCATTGTAAGTGCTTCTGAATACGTAATTTCATATTCTTCCCACATATAATTTACATATACGGTTAAGGAATCATCTAATTTCTCAAGAGCATTTGCAAGACGATAGCATTCTTTATCTAACGTACTGATACGGTTGGACAACTCTTCTCGCTTATTAAAGAAGTCTTTATGCTGATTTGTCACCTGCTCTTTTTCAGCCGTAAGTTCAAGAATCTTAGTTTCAATCTCGTCAACTTTTACGGTAAATTCTTTCACCATGTCTTGGATTGCATTGATACCATCAACTCTTTGTGCAACAATGGCTTCAGAACTTGCAATACTTGTATCAAGAGAACCTTTTTCTTCTTTCAGACGTCTGATATCCTCTTTAACACGAGCAACATTTTGAGATGCAAACTGCATGCTTTGCTCTAATTTTGACATCTTGATCTTTAATTCTGAGAATTCATTGATAATGGACTGATGTCCCTTCTTCTTCTCTTCCACTGCTTTACTTAATGAAATGATCATGTCATCATTTTGTTTTGACTTCTCATCATTTTTTGTAAGGCTTTCAGTTAATGAAGTAAGATTATCTTTTAATTCTTTTCCTTGAGACTCGATTTCATTGTTTTCTCTTGTAATATCTTCGAAATCATGTTCTACATTTTTTAAATCAACTCTAGTCTGATTTAATGTCAAACGTTCCGTATTTAAGTTTAAGTTACATTCATGAACGGCTTTTTCATTGTCTACAATCTTCTCTTCAATTGTAGTTCGTTCTTGCAACATTGCATTTAACGTCTGATTTAACTTCGTACCTTCCGTTTCAATCTTTGTAATCTTTTCTTTAATATCATCGATTTCACGTCGTCTACCAAGAAGGTTACTGCTGTTCTTATAAGCACCACCTGACATGGAACCGCCTGGATTTAATAAATCACCTTCAACAGTAACGATACGTAAGGAATATTGATACTTCTTAGCTAATAAAATCGCATTATCGATATGATCAACTACTACAATTCTACCTAATAAGTTTTCCACTACCTGCTTGTACATAGGCTGTGTCTCAACAAGTGCAGAAGCTAATCCAATAACCCCTGGCTCATGAAGGGCCTTTTCATTATAGAAATGACTCTTATTTGAAATACTTGTAAGAGGTAAGAACGTAGCTCGTCCAAAACGATTTTTCTTTAAATAGCCGATTAATTCTTTGGCTGTCTGCTCATTGTCCGTAACGATATTCTGAATACTACCACCAAGTGCTGTTTCCACTGCTGTTTCATATTCTTTCTGAACTTTGATAATATCTGCTACTACACCATGGATACCTTTGTATACGGTCTTTTGTTCCATGATCTTACGGATACTGTTACCATAGCCTTCGTATCGTTCAGTAATGTTGGACAGATACTCTAATCTGGATTTTTCCTTGTGGTATAATTGACGTTTTTCATCAATTTCCCTACGCATATCAGAGAGTCTATGATCCATAGCAAGTAATGCCGCATCATTTGCCTTCTTAAGCTCTTGTTGTCTCTCTAACTCTTCATTGATCTGAACAATCTTGATATTATGATTTTTAATCTTCTGCTTAAAGATATCTTCATCACTCTTATTTTTAAGAAGGCGTTGATTTAATGAGATCTTTTTCAGATTATTTTGCTCTAAAATTGCTTCATAACGCTGCATTTTAGATTTAACGTTGGAATTATCACTTAATAAGTCAAAGATTTCTGCCTTTAAATCATCGATTTGTTTGTTCATCGAAATGATTTCATTATTAGAAGCAGTCATCTTTGCCTGCATTTGATTCTGTTCTTCTTTTAAATCGATCAATTCTTGATCTACCGTTGCCTTATCCGATCCGATTTTATTCAGTTCTTCCTCTTTACGAGCAATATCTACATCGATATTTTCTTTACGGCTGCGTAATTGATCTGCGCTTTGTTTTGCAGCAATAATTTGTTCATTTAAGACCTTGATCTGACTATCTTGCTGTTCTTTTCTAATCTTATTTTCACTTAACTCAGATTTTAAACCATCGATCTTTGTATTAAATGCTTCCAAGGATTCTTCTAATTTTGCATATTCTACTTTTGCAAGATCAAAACTGTCTTTCGTCGTCTTTAAATCATTGATTGCAATGGCCTGTTTCTGTTCTAAAGTAGTTTTATCTTCTTCAATTCGGTCATGTTCCATTAGGAACATATTGACATCCAAATTCTTTAATTCATCACGATACTTTAAGAATTCCTTCGCTACTTGCGCTTGTTTTTCTAATGGTCCGACTTGTTTTTCAATTTCGGACAAAATATCGTTAATGCGGTAAAGATTTTGTTTTTCAACTTCCAAATTCTTTTGCGCTGCATATTTTCTCTTCTTAAATTTAACGATACCAGCTGCTTCATCGAATAATTCACGACGATCTTCTGGCTTACCGCTTAAGATTTTTTCAATCTGGCCCTGTCCGATAATAGAGTAACCCTCTTTACCGATACCAGTATCAAGTAAAAGTTCCTGAACATCCTTCAATCGACAGTTATGTCCATTGATTAGATATTCACTTTCCCCCGATCTAAATACACGTCTTGCAATCTTTACTTCTTCATAATCAATATTTAAGTCATGAGAACTATTATCAAGGGTAATCGCTACATATGCATATCCTAACGGTTTTCTTGCTTCTGTACCAGAGAAGATAATATCTTCCATCTTGGCACCACGCAACTGTTTGGCGCTTTGTTCACCAAGTACCCAGCGAACTGCGTCACCTACGTTACTTTTACCAGAGCCGTTTGGACCTACGATTGCCGTGATACCGTCATGAAAATCAAATATCATCTTATTGGCAAAGGACTTGAAGCCTTGTACTTCAATGCTCTTTAAATACATTAATTCATTCTCCCACTTTCTTTAAGCTTCAATAACGCTTTATAAGCGGCATTCTGCTCAGCGGCTTTCTTTGTTCTGCCGATTCCTGTTGCTAATTCTTCTGTACCTACTTTTGCAACTACAGTAAATTTCTTATTATGGTCTGGACCTTCTTCTGAAACAAGCTCATAACCTAAAGTTTCTTTGCTCTCACCTTGAATTACTTCTTGTAAGATAGTCTTGCTATCATAAAAGAGTTTCTTATGCTCAATATCATTTAAAATATACTTGTGAATGAACTCTTTTGCACTAGTAAAACCACCGTCAAGAAAAATAGCACCGATTACTGCTTCTAAAGCATCAGAAAGTATCGAATCACGATCTCTTCCACCCGTTGCATCTTCTCCTTTACCAAGTAATAAATAATCACCTAGTTTGATCTCTCTTGCGCATAATGCTAATGTTGGCTCACAAACCATGCTGGCACGTAATCTTGTAAGCTCACCTTCTTGCATTTCCTTGTGTTCACCAAAAATAAATTCACTGGATACTAATTCTAATACAGCATCTCCAAGGAATTCTAAACGTTCATTGTTCTTTAACTTATCATATCTTTTTTCGTTTGAATAAGAGCTGTGAGTTAATGCTTGTTTTAATGTGTCTTTCTTTTTAAATGTAAATCCAATTTTTTGTTCAAATGAAGAAACTGTCTCATTTGTTGTCATAGATTGCCTCCTAATATTATGGTAGAGATTATGCCTGGCACTTTATTGCTTACAGGCTCTCTTCTTTATTGTACCCCCAGTGAATACACTTGTCTAGCTGGGGATTTATGTCTTAACGTTGTTTTATATAACGTTGCTATGCAATTATCTTATAAAACGAAAAGGGCTGTCGCAGTTTAATGGACAGCCCAAATTAATTATTAGTTTAAAGCGTTTTTAATCTGTTCAACAGCATCAGATACTGTAACGATATTTTCTGCATCTTCATTTGCGATTTCGATGTCAAATTCTTCTTCAATACCCATGATAATTTGGAAGATATCTAAGGAGTCAGCTCCTAAATCATCAACGAACGTAGTGTTCATTGTAATATCATCCGCTTCAACATTAAGTACTTCGCTTATAATTTTTTGTAACTTTTCAAATTCCATTATAAATTCACCTTTCTTTATTCGTTATTCACACAAATACTATCTTTTATTTTCTCAGTTATTTTCTGTTCTTTAAATGTAACGCATTGAAGAATTGAATTCTTTATCTCTTTGCTCTTTGAACTGCCATGAGTTTTTACAACTAAGCCTTTAAGACCAAGTAATGGTGCACCACCGTATTCGGATGCATCAAATGCTTGTAGTGTTTCTTTCAATGCCGGTTTAACCATTGCAGCACCGATTTTACTTCTAGTTGTTGACATAAGTCCTTGTTTGATCGTTTTGACTAACGCGCCACTTACGCCTTCATAAAGCTTAAGGATTACATTTCCTACAAATGCTTCACATACAATAACGTCTGCTTTGCCATAAGGAATGTCTCTGGCTTCAATACTTCCGATAAAATTAATATCGTCACAGTTTTTTAGTATAGGATATGTTTCTTTTACCAAACTATTACCCTTTTCTTCTTCTGCACCTATATTTACAATTGCTACTCTTGGATTTTTAATACCAACAACATTCTCCATATAGATGGAACCCATTTTTGCAAATTGAACTAAATGAGATGATCTTGCGTCAACATTTGCTCCACAATCAATAAGAAGGGATACTCCGTCAATTGTAGGAATTAGTGGTGCCAATGGTGGTCTTTCAACCCCTTTGATTCTTCCAACGATAAGTTGTCCGCCTACTAATACTGCTCCAGTGCTTCCTGCGGAAACAAAGCAGTCTGCCTGTCCTTTTTTCACTAAATTCATAGCAACAACGATTGATGATTCTTTCTTACGACGTATCGCCATAACAGGAGCTTCGTCATTTGTAATGACGTCTTCTGCATGAACAACTTCAATCTGACTTTCATTATAGGTATACTGTTTTAACTTTTCATCGAGTAGTTCTTGTTTCCCAACAAGAATGACTTTAATGTCGCTACTCTCATTTACAGCTTCTACTGCACCTTTAATGATTTCGTCAGGGGCATTGTCACCACCCATAGCATCAACAGCTATATTTACTCTAGTCTGCATTCTATTTTCCTCCCTGCTATTATCTATTAATCAATATACTAAATATCTTACTAGAAATCAATAACAATTTATCAAAAAAGTGAGAACAAAACAAGGCGAAAAATGATATATTCAGCATATTTAATGTAGCTTTAAACGAAAAGATGATTTTATGCACAAAGACAGGTCTTTTCATCAACCTGCCCCTTACATCTATCATACGATTTTCACCCTATTTATATACGTACAATACTAATTATCCTATATTTTACGGTAGAAAAAAGATTTATGAGACTTAAAGCCTAATTCCTGGGCTTGAATAATCTGCTCTGTACTTCCAACAAATAAATAACACTCTTTCTTTAGAGAAGAATTAAATCGTTCGTAAATGCCTCTCTTTGCTTCTTCTGTAAAGTAAATCATAACATTTCTGCAGATAATGATATCGCAATCCTTTGGATATGGATCCTTTAATAAATCATGCTGCTTAAATTCTACACGACTTTTAATTTCAGAAGAAATCTGAAGTGTCTTATCGTTAATTCTAGTAAAATGCTTTTTCGTAAATTCGGCGGGCAATGCTTTTACATTCTTTTCGTTGTAAAGTCCTAGTCTGGCTTTTTCAATTACCTGCTTGTCGATATCAGTAGCAATAATCTTAATATTGCTTAAAGGCATTAACTTGCTTAAGCACATAACTAAAGAGTAAGGTTCCTCCCCTGTGGAACATGCTGCACTCCAGATTTTAAGACTCTTGCCATTCTTTTTGATCAATTCCGGAAAGACTTCTTTTTCAAGTACGGTCCATTGATCTGGATTTCGATAAAACTCGGATACATTAATTGTCAGATAATTTACAAACTCATCTAGTTTTTCTTTATCTGATTTAATCAGTTTTATATAATCGCTATATGTTTTTACATTGTTTTTTGTAATCAATGCATCAATTCTACGCTTCATCTGGCGTTCTTTATATGAATTCAAGTCTAGCTTGATTAACTGAAAGACTCGCTTTTTAAATTCTTCGTAATTACCTAACATAATTCTCCCTATTTTCCCTATAATTTAATACGTACAGCGACAATCTCCTATAAAAACAAAGAGCAGGCTAATCGTAAAGCCGATTAACCTGCTCTCTATATAAGAAGGATATGAATTATTCTTCTACTGATTCAACTTCGTTTTCTTCATCATAAGCAAGTGCTTTAACACTTAAGCTGATTTTTTTATCTTCAAGGTTGAAATCAACAACTTTAGCAGTAATTTCTTGTCCTACTGTTAAAGCGTCTGCTGGTTTTTCAACGTGTTCTTTGGAGATTTGAGAAACGTGAAGTAAAGCGTCAACGCCTGCTTCTAATTCTACAAATGCACCAAAGTCAGTCATACGAGCAACTCTACCAGTTACAACGTTACCAACTGCATATTTTTCTTCTGCTGTAGCCCATGGGTTAGTATCAGCAAATTTTAAGCTAAGTGCAATTTTTGTTCCTTGGATATCTTTAATGAGAACTTTAACAGTTTCTCCAACTTTAAAGATTTTCTTAGGATTTTCAACACGTCCCCAAGACATTTCAGAAATGTGAAGTAAACCGTCTACTCCGCCTAAATCTATAAATGCACCAAAATCAGTTACGTTTTTAACAGTACCTTCTACTGTCATACCTACGCTGATTTTTTCCATTAATTCTTTTTGTTTTGCAGCTCTTTCTTTCACGATTAATTGTTTACGATCGCCAATGATTCTTCTGCGTTTAGGGTTGAATTCGCTGATTACGAATTCGATTTCTTGATCTTTGTATTTAGATAAATCTTTTTCGTAAGAATCAGATACTAAACTAGCTGGAATGAATACTCTGGATTCATCAACTACAACTGTAAGACCACCGTCTACTACAGCTGAAACCTTAGCTTTTAAGATTTCTTTGTTTTCGAAAGCTTCTTCTAATCTCTTGCTTCCTTTTTCTGCTGCTAATCTCTTGTAAGTAAGAAGTACTTGGCCTTCTCCATCGTTTACTTTAAGAACTTTAGCTTCCATTGTGTCGCCAATTTTAACAGCATCTCTTAAATCTACATTAGATTGATTTGTATATTCGTTTCTAGTAATAATACCATCTGCTTTGTAGCCTATGTTTAAGACGATTTCGTCTTCTTTCACACTGATTACAGTGCCTTCGACAACCTCTCCGTTGTGTATTGTTACTAATGATTCTTCTAATAATTGTTCAAAACTCATCTCTGACATGTTAGTATGAACCTCCTCAATTATTTTATTTGGGGTTGAAGCCCCTGCGGTAATACCTACGCTACGAAAAGATTTAAATCGCTCTAAATCTAGGTCAACAAGTGTCTGTATATAATAAGTATTAGGACATTCTTTTTTACTTATCTCATAGAGCTTCTGTGTGTTTGAACTGTGTTTTCCACCTATTACAATCATTGCGTCAGACTCTTTCGCTAATTCCTTAGCTTCTCCCTGACGTTCCTCGGTAGCGTTACAAATTGTATTTAAAGCAAGTATATCATAACCC
>JAUNRX010000021.1 GCA_030539495.1 bacterium
TCATCATTTTGTCATCCAAATTTGTATCGTTAATATTATGTACGAATCCATAGAGCTCAATTTTATCGAACGCCTTCTTATAAGCTCCCTCCAGCTTATCGGTATAAATTGCATAGTTCATTTTCATGTTACTCCTCCTCTTCTTTCGTCGTGATTTCGGTATCCTCGAACAAGATTATAGAAGCCTGTCTCGTAATTGTCTTATAATCGTCTTTGAATTCCTCTAAATACTTAGCTCCGCTCTCCGTGATGGAATAGTATTTTCGGATGGGACCTAGCGGTGATTTTGCCTTACGGCAGCAGATTAGACCTTTCTTATCCAGTCTTGTAAGGACAGGATAGAGAGTTCCTTCCACGAGATTGTGAAATCCATAGCTTTCTAAACAGGATAAAATCTCATATCCATAGGTCTCACCTCGGCTGATTATTCCTAATACGCATCCTTCCAGTATTCCCTTCATTAATTGGGTATCGTCCATATTCTTTCCCTCGATTGTTTCTATCTATGTATTTACGTGTTACTACTTGTTTATACAAGGTAGCTTGCTAGAAGTTTACCATAACTACTTTGCATAAGCAAGTAGTAAATGGATATTTATTCCTTTGTAAATGATAAAAATAGCCTTCAAGTCTACATTACTAACTATAGACTAGGAGGCTATTTTTCCTCTACATCTCAAAGCTTAATTTTTTTTAAAATGAAAATCACAAATATCATTTCCTCGGCCGATAGATCCGGCACGGGTAAAGGAAATCTTATGAAGGGCACTATAAAGTGTATCGTCACAGGCACAGAATAATGGCGTAAGCTCAGGGCATCCATATTCTACACAGGTGTCATACCATAAACATTTATGTATATCGATCTGAAATGCATCCGGTTTGCTGGATACCTTTTTGGCAGTCCAGTTGTCGCTGGTCAAAACGATATGGGTAAAGATCCGTTTAAATAAGCCAAAGAAGCAAGGAAGTTTCTCTAGTTTTTGATATTCACGAATATTTTCTTCACAAACTTTGCTTTGCAAGTAGTCATTTACTACATCGAGAGCTTTCATCTTGTCCATCTTGCGCTGTAATGTCAGGTATAGGGCAATTCGTGGAAGAATGGTGTCTTTAAGCGTCTTCTGCTGTGTCTTGCTTGTGGTCGTAATTTCGTTTACAAGCTCTTTCAATGTTCTCTGCTGCATACGGTAAACTCTCGTTCCTTTTTCCTTCCCATATCTTTCGTTTAAAAAGTCTAACAGATCATTTTGCTTCAATTAAATCCCCTTCTTTCAAAAGCATTCACTTCAATAAGTCCCAAAGACTAAAAGTTGTCTATATTATAAATCTTTCGATGAATAAAAAAAGCTTTTTTATCTTATATATAAGAAAAAGGGTCATCCTTAGTGGGCTAAAGATGACCTTTTCTACTACTTTGTGGAATGACTTGAAATAAAATCATCCTTTGCCGAGTTTTTGGCATTTGTAAACATTGCTTTATTTCCCATCTTTCCATTTCCATTGAAAACTGGTACATGTTCCTGAGGAGCATAATAAGCATTTTTAATCGGTGGCTTCTTGGTTCCAATTCTAGACATACAATTCGCCTCCTTGTCTACATTAGTTAGTATATGTAGGCAAGGGAGCAATTTATCATGTAGATTAAGGAAGCTTACTATTCAAATCTATTATCTTTTATCTCTACTTGAGCTTCTGATAAATGGAAAAGGAGCGTCGAGGCTTAATCCTAAACTGTGGAGTCGTGTTCGCCTATAAATTATGTAATCAACCGGTAATCGTCACTTTTCGTCCTTCATAAAGCACATATACAAACGTATAAATGGCCATAACGCCGGAAACAGTTGGTGCAATCATGCCAAGTCGTCCTATATTTCCTGAAAAATGAGTTCCGAAATACCAGACAAGAGGAATTCTTAGTAATAACGCACCGGCGCTACAGGAAATCATGGTCCATACCGTCTTCTGGCATCCATTTAAATAGCCATTTAAAATAAATACGATGGTGACAAGAATATAATCATAACTACAATACTGAAAGAAAGCTGCTCCCACGGCAATAATATTCTCATCTTTGGAGAATAGTCGGATCATTGTATCAGGTGCGACTTGTGCCCAAATCCAGAATACAAAGGAAACCATGACAGCAAAGGATAATCCATACCAGAGTGACTTTCTAGCACGCTCCGGCTTTCCAGCGCCAATATTCTGTGCCGTAATTGCCGCTAGAGCACTTGCAATCGAAGTTCCTGTCAACATGGCAAAGATATCATATTTACTGCTAATTCCCACTACTGCTGCTGCATACACCCCACATCGGTTCATTACAACCATCAGATATAAAAAGGAGATCCGAACCATAAGCTCCTGAAAGGAAATAGGAATTCCAATCTGTCCAAGGCGTTTCGTTAAGAAGAGATCCGGCTTAAAACTGGCAGGCTTAAAATCAAAGATAAAGTTTTGTTTTTTTAGCTTTATAATTGCAATAACCATGCTGCTTCCCTGTGAAATAATGGTAGCCAGTGCAGTACCTGCAACACCTAGTCCACAATACTTTACAAATAAAAAATCAAGAATGATGTTTAGTATACAGGAGATCAACACAAAGTACATCGGGCTTTTGGAGTCGCCATACCCTCTAAGAATTGCGCTAATTGCATTATATCCGCATACAAAAACAGTTCCAAATGCACAAATTAGTACATATTGCATCGTTAGCTCAAAAGATTCCGCTGGTGTACCAAGAATGGTAAGTAGCGGACGTTCCAATACGATCATTAATACAGAGAGAAACACAGCTACAAGAAAGAATACGGTGAGTGTCGTTCCAATTGCTTTCTTTACCAGTTCAAACTGCTTGCTTCCCGTATATTCGGCAATTAATATGGTACTTCCCAAGGTAAGGCCTGTGACAAGGCTAGTAACGATCTGGGTCACTTGTGTGCCCGTAGAGACTGCTGCAACGCTTTCCGGAGAAGAATACCGTCCTATCACAAATAAATCGACTGCTCCATATAAGGATTGAAGGATATTTGCAATCATAAAGGGGACAGCAAATAGGATTAATGTTTTTAATATACTGCCTTCGGTAATACTCTTTTGATTCATCTTTATCAACTTCCTCTCTAGTGTATAGGTATAGTCTATCGTTTTTGAGTACGTGGAGTCAATAGATACGCTTGGTTTATAGTATTAGTTAATCCATTTAATCGTATCCGATTTAACTCTTCAGCCGTAAGGCATCCACTTTGAAATAAACGTAAGTATTCCTTGGTTACGTCCGAATTAAATATCAAAATATCATCGGAATTAACTGTAACATCAATTCCATATCGATATAGCGTTGCAATTGGATGCTTGGACATATTCTTTACTCTTCCCAGTAATACATTGCTTGATGGAGTAATATTTAATCGAATTTGCTTCTCTTTCAAATAGTCCATAGCCTCATTCGATTCAATGGCTGAAATTCCATGTTGTACCTCATCAAGATGTAACACTTCTACTGCTTCCACTATATCCGATGCCGTTCCCCATTCTCCAACATGTGCCTTTCGACAAAGTCCATTCTCTGCAGCTTTTTCATAGATTGGGATAAAGTTTTCAATCGGTTGTGCAAACTCATCGCCATATAAATCAATGGAATAGAATTCCTTATGTCCAAAAAAATGTTGAAGACAATTCTCTAAGTACTCAATGGGGCAATGTCTGGATAGCCCAATTTGCAATCTAAGCTCCATATTGGGTGCTATTCTTTCTCTTGCACCATAAAATACATCGATTAGTTCGTGGATGTCATTATGGAAAAACTCCTTTAAGCCCCAAACATCTTCCCCGATTTCTAAGATAGAAACACCGTCCTCTGCTGCTTGTTTGATAGTTGCCTCAATTAAAAATCTCCTCATTTTAGGGGTATTGAAATAGGGTCCAATATACTGCTGAGTCCAAGCATCCATTTCTTTCATTGACTGGAGTGGATGAGTTAAAGGCTTAATATCAATCCCTGTTTTTTCCCTTATGTATTTTCTTGATCCGCCAAGAGCAAAGTGATTATGTACGTCGGATTTTGGAATCTTTTTAAGCTCTTCTATATTGCCTTGTTGTAACGCATCTATGAAATTCATTTGTTATATTCCTTTCTGTATAACATGCTTTTTATGCTATCTTCGAATTGTTTTATATTCTCCGACAATTCATTTGCCTTATTTGTCTGAATGAATTTTTGGACTATATGTACGTTCGTTTACTTTATTATATACTAAAGTAAACGGATTGAAATCAACTAAGAAGTTTCTTAAGCCGTTTACAAAGTAAATGAACACACACTTTGCCCGCGCCGAAGCTGGTCGCATTAGCGACTAATCCTTGCAGCTGAGTGTGCATCGTGCACCCGTTTTTCAGGGTGCTTTTTTTAATTATTAGGTGATTTCGAGAGAATTTTCCTAATAACGAGAAGAAACACACTCTGCGAGTTTCTCTCGTTATCGCGACAGTCGCCAAGAGTTTTATTACTACACAATGGCTATTATAGTTCCTTCTTAAATTAAAAACATAGTCTGTAGGCCACAGAGTAAAAGCAATCTTATTAATTCACTCCTTCTCCTTTATTGGCAGCCAGAATTCTACGTACACATCCTCTGTTTCTGGATATACTTCCAGTTCCGGTCTGAAATCATGGATATAGTCAGAATTGGGAAGCCAGTTCATGAAAGCCTCCATCTCTGCTCGAATCAATGCCATTGCATCCTTCCCGTCTCCGGTAAATATTGCCCATTTTCCTGCTTTGATCTGAAATACTTCAAAGCCCTCCACATTTTCCGACTCTGATGCGATATAGAAATCAAATGCACGATTGTCCGGATCTTCTTCTACTCTTGAAATGCCCATGATTCTGCTCTGTGTAACGTTTTCCATTGGATCAGTCGATGCTTTCTTTAATGTATCGGTTGTTCCATTTTCATTGCATTCCTGCCAGAACCTGCCGAATAATTCATTATCCTGACCGGAAATCCACACCTTCGTTCCACTAACTGTAAATTCTGGTTTCTCTTCAATTCTTACATTAATCATATACTACATCACCTTTCTTATTTGATAATTCAATGCTATAGATTTCTTCTACTGGAAAAGATATTTTTACTAACCCTATAGAAACAAACGTTCCACTCATTTTTCTAAACTCATGTAACATTAGATCACTGGCCTTATAAAAAGCATCTTCTTTATCTTCTTGGGTCATGGCTAATGTGCAGTGTGGTACCCAACTGTTTGGACAATACCACTCCCATCCTGTTGTATCAAATTCTTGTAAGCATTTATGTAATTCTCTCTGGAATTGAAACTCTAAGTACATGATAGTATAGATCTCATTTATTTACAATGAACTAACGGACTCTTCTCCAATTATATACAAAAAAGACCTCCATTTTCAAATGGAAGCCTTTTGATTTACTTGAACAACGAGCCAAAGTCTTGATTGCACGACCTTGGCGACTGTCGCGATAACAAGAGAAACTCGCAGAGCATGTTTCTTCTCGTTTAGTCTTTATCGTGATGACTACTCTTATAATTATCCCTAGCCCAGTTCGGTGCATTGATAGGGCCTGCTTTTTCATGCCCTCTCTTTGCTGAGCCTTGAATTTCTGGTACATGCTCCTGTGGATCGTAAGGTTCTGGATCATGATTATCGCCTGGGCGTCTCATTCCTGCTTTAGCCATTCTAAACATTCCTCCTAATCAGAATTTCTATTAGTATGTGGAGAAATGTCCAAAATATGACTTAGTACTTAATTGATTTTACTGGTAATCCTGTTTTCTCTTCCACGTACTTTCGAAATAAGCTGCAGTTATAGTTACCAAGATTACTCTTTTTAATGGAATGAGCGTTCATATTGGTAAGATACAAGAAGAAAAACTTGCTAGTTTCTACTACTTCAATGATTTCATTGTAATGATTTTGATTTCTTGTATTGCTTGTCTCAATATCCATATGGTCAGGGTAAAACGTATAACGAATCGATGCATTGGGATCATTGCAAAACATCATTGCTCGCTTTGCCAGGCGTCGTGCCACTGATTTCGTATTACAACGAAATATGAAAAAGACAGTGGTTGTAATCAGCAGAATGGAGCCCATTCCAAGAATAAACCACCCATCTTCATTCATAAAAAATAGGATTGACAGATAACATAAGATTAGGCTTACGCTAGATATACAGTATGCAATTGTTTTTTTCTTTCGATACAGAATATAGGAAGCTGCATTTAAATGCTCATAGAGCTCTTCGGATACCTGGGTAATTACTTGTAACTCCTGATTCATGCAATCTCTCCTTTATTCGCAATGCTGATATGCGATTCGTTCTGAGCCATCGGCTAGCTTGATTTCTCCACAATATGCAAAGCCATTTTTCTCTAATGTCTTTTGCATTGCAATATTATTTTTATGAGTGTCAATCTTTACGTTTGGATATTGCTCATATGCCCAGTTTAAGCAGAAGGATGCCACGCCAAGTCCTTTCTGGTCAACTGCCACACGGTGTACAACCGCATATTCCTTCTCATTTTTCCAAGCACCGTTATAAATCTGACCGTAAGATGTATCATTTTCTACTGCAAAATAAAAGGTTCCAACGATCTTGTCCTTATGGAGGCATACATAACTGTTTCCTGCTTCCACATCGGCAGTAATTAATGATAAGGCTGGGTAATTGTCTCCCCATTGCGTTTCATTTCCAGAGGCTTTCATAAATGCTCTGGCACGACTATAGATTTCCATTAACATGGGTATTTCTTCGATTGTTGTCTTTCTTATAAGCATAATTATCCCTCGTTTACTATATTGTAATGCAATCAGTATACTAAACGAGGGACATTATTTCTAGAGGGTATTGGAATTATTCTAATTTTCGGTCCATCCAGACAAGACTGACCGAGGTTAGCACCGATAAAATGCAAAATAGGACTAAAAGTTTATTGCTTATACTACAGTTTACAAAGTTCATCGTTGGATTTAATTGATCCAGATACCAGAAGATTAGAAACATGCAAGATAACACGATTGTTAAATGAGGAATTACTCGAATTATTTTTCTTATCATTGAAAAGACTCCTTTTTCGCTTAAATTTAGTACATAATTAGCAAAACATTACGAAGCAACATAGACGATATCGCTGACTTCTCTGCCACCACTGGACGGCTGGTTAATATAGGAGCCATTATAGATCATTGCAGAGCTGTTGCCTCCATCTAGATTATAGGCTGTCTTACAGCCTTCTAATGACATAAACTGCGCTAATTCGGTTAAGGAACATCCTCTGGAGTAGCCTTCCTTTCGACCATCCACGACAACCATTACATAATGTCCTGCCTCAACATAGCCAATTGCAGTTCTAGGGTTATTACTGTTTAAATAAGAGGTTGTTTGAAAAGAGCTTGCTACTGCGCCGTTTCCATCCAATAAGGAAGGGCCAAAGTTCCAAGCCTGCCATGCGCCTGATGCAATTACCGCATCTCCATCAAATTCATTTCCTGCGTAAGTCTTCATTGTACCGTCCTGGAATAATACACAGATATCCGCATCATTTACGTTGGAACGGTATAGGACGCCATTTCGGATGACAACGCCTTCTTCACTATTTCCGTAAAAATCACCGTTAATTGCAAGCAATGCATTATTTTCCTGTGCCATCGTCTCTACCGTAGTCTTAATGTTCTTACCATACGTATTCTCTGCAAATGCAGACTTAATAGAGGATACATTGGTAACATAAATATCTGCTACATAATAGGTAATCTTGTCAGATCCACTTCCCACTTCTTTCTTCGTAATCGTTAGATTCGTCGTATCGGAGGTAATCGATTGAAGCTTTGTGGCTGTAATATCAGAAGTCGAAAGGGTCCCTGTTGCTTCTGAATCCGAAGCTATTTCACTTGTTCCCGTATTTCCCATGCCCTTCTTTCCACCTTTCATGGAATGACTGGTCTTATTAGAGGAGGCACTAGAGCTGCCCTCGGATGTTGTGGCTCCACTTGGTGTGGGTGAGGTAGTTTCGGTAGGCAGGGAAAACGTTGCAGAATCCTTTTCGTTGCTGACTACCGTTGTTCCTTCCAGAGAATAGGTTTGAGGTTTTAAATAGTCAAAATATAGGAATATTCCCATACTCGCAGCTAACATGCCCACGTCAATTAGACACATTTTTATTATATTCATACGTTTTCGCTTGGGCATTTTCTCTTGATCATGGTCAATTTCTTTCTTCATCACTTACGCCTCCTTTTGTTTCTTTTCTATTTCCTTGTCTTTTCGGAAAACATAGGTCTTTTGTACAAATAAGCTGATTACAAATAGCAACAGCTCCACGAGGATCTTAGCTGCATATTGATTTGCTCCGAATTGTCCTACGAAAAGAGATAGAAGTCCTGTATTCACAAGTAATAAGGCTGCTGCTAATAAGGCATATTTTAACGCTGATGCAACGATTCCTTCCTTACTTTGAAATACGAGTTTCTTATTGATGGTATAATTCACGCTGGCACTGACGATCCTTGCAATTACATTGCTAAGCACCAAGTGATCGGTAATGGTTAGGAGCAAGGCATACATGCCATAGTCAATGAAAAATGCCAGCAATGAAGAACAGGAAAACTTTAAGACTTCTTTGTAAATTAAGAGAGAGTCCTTTACTGCCCGAAAATGAGATGATGCATTATGTTCTTCATATATAGTCATAATAGGCACCTCCTTAATGGTCATCTGGTTTCTAATCGCCTTAAATAGCATTGTCATCTCGTATTCATAACGGCTGCCTTCTATATCATAAAACACTGGAATCATGTCGTACGGGATGCCTCGAAGCCCTGTCTGTGTATCCGAAATCCGTTTGCCTGCTACGATCTGGAAAATTGTTTTGGTGAACTGGTTTCCTAACTTTGAGCGAAATGGTACTTTCCCCTCGAATTTACGACAGCCAAGGATCAAGGTTTCCGGATTTTCCATTAGTTCTTTCGATACTCGAAGAATATCGTTTACTGTATGCTGGCCATCAGCATCTGCCGTTACCGTACCGTAAGAGCTGTCAAAATGCAGATAGACATATAAAAGTGCGGTCTTTAGTGCTTCTCCTTTTCCCTGATTGGCTGGATGGGTTAATATGGTCACCTCATGTTCTATTTCTTGAAAATAAGGGATTGTCTCTTTTGTACTGCCGTCATTTACTACGATGATCGGCTGGTCCGTCTCTGCCTTTAGCTGCTTGATAAGACGAACCAGTTGTTTGGTTGGATTATACGCTGGGATAACGATTACTGGGTTCGTTTGTTGCATACAAAAAGCCTCCTGGTTATCTGATTTAGAAGAGGTACTTCCTTCTTATCAATCAGAATAGCCAAGAGGCTTGAACATTGGATGAAAAAAATCGTAAAATTCTGTGAATTAGTTGTCTCCGAATAACTCAAGTAAACGTAAAAAGATATTGATAAAATCAAGATAAAGGGTAAGGGCAGCGCCAATAGCCAAAGAATTGCTGGAAGACTTGTCACTTGTTCTATAAGCTGACTCTTTTATCATCTGTGCATCATATACCGTAATACCGATAAATAAGGCAAGACCTACTACACAGAGTCCTAAATCAAGCCCTGAGCTCTTGATGAAGAATATATTAAGCACCGTTAACAAGATAACGCCAACAAGTCCCATTAATCCGATCATTCCAATAGCAGATAAGTCACGTTTTGTAAATGCTCCATAAACCGCAAGGGAAGCAAACATGCCTGCCGTAATAAAGAAGAGGATTAAAATGCTGGATAAGTTATATGTGTAGAAAATACTTGCGAGAGTAACGCCATTTACAATGGAGTAGATTAGAAGCATAATGGCTGCAAGTATGGTATGTTTCTTAACTGCTGCACATGAACATATAAAGACCACTGCCAGTTCTACCACGCAAAATACCCACCAGGTACCACTTTTCGCAATTGTTTCAAAATAGCCACTACTGTAACTAAGCCAAGCACTTATGCCAGAGATCATAGTGACTAGTGTCATTAATAAGTAGGATTTTATTACGGTCTGGCGCACAAGTGTGTTATTTCTTGTCTTTATGTCTTGTGAGCCGATTTCATTGTACGTTATATCATTTGGATTGTTAAATTCGTTCATAGGAATTCCTCCTGTTCCAATTAGACTATACTCACTATACAAGAAGACTGTGCACAATTCAAGAATGTTCTCTATTTTTAAGAAGTTTTTAATTTTCAATTGTAACTAATTGTTATAAAAAGTATGATATTTTTATTAAATGCAATAAAATTACACAAAAATAGATTGTTATTTTTTTAGCAATATACTATACTACGGGTAAGAAATTGCAAATACTGCTATTTTCTGATTTTATATTTTTTCATAACGAAAGGAGAATTACATATGTCAAGATTTACATTACCTAGAGATGTTTATTATGGAAAAGATTCTTTGGAAGTTTTAAAAACCATTAAAGGTAAAAAAGCCATCGTTGTAGTTGGTGGAGGAAGCATGAAACGTTTCGGTTTCCTAGATAAAGTTACTAGCTATTTAAAAGAAGCTGGTATCGAAGTTTCCTTATTTGAAAATGTTGAACCAGATCCATCGGTTGAAACTGTTATGCGTGGTGCTAAAGCTATGCAGGAATTTGAACCAGATCTTATCGTTGCTATGGGCGGTGGTTCACCAATCGATGCTGCTAAAGCAATGTGGACATTCTACGAATATCCTGAAACTTCATTTGAGGATTTGATCACTCCTTTTAGTTTCCCTGAATTAAGACAAAAAGCTAAATTCATTGCTATTCCTTCTACTTCAGGTACAGCTACAGAAGTTACTGCTTTCGCCGTTATCACTGATTACGAAAAAGGCATCAAATATCCTTTAGCTGACTTCAATATCACTCCTGATATTGCAATCGTTGATCCTACTCTTGCTGAAACAATGCCAGCAAAATTAACTGCACATACTGGTATGGATGCTTTAACACATGCAATCGAAGCATACGTATCCACTTTACATAGTCCATTTACGGACCCATTAGCTTTACAAGCAATCGAAATGGTTCTTGATTACTTACCAGGCTCTTACAGCGGTAACATGGAAGCAAGAGACCAGATGCATTTAGCACAATGTCTTGCAGGTATGGCATTTAGTAATGCTTTACTTGGTATTGTTCACTCATTAGCTCATAAGACTGGTGCTGCATTCTCTACAGGACATATTCCTCATGGATGTGCAAATGCTATCTATCTTCCATACGTAATCAAATTCAATGCCAAAGACAAAGAAGCAAAATCTCGTTATGCTGAAATTGCAAGAAGAATGGGTCTTGACGGCACAAGCGAAGATGCTTTAATCAATTCTTTATGCAGAAAGATTGATAGTTTCAATCAACATATGAATATTCCTAAGACTTTACAAGAATTCGGTATCAACGAAGACGAATTCAAAGAAAAAGTAGCTACAATCGCTGCTAATGCTGTTGCTGATGCATGTACTGGTTCAAACCCAAGACAACTCACTCCAGCTGAAATGGAAAGATTGTTAACAGCAATCTACTACGGTAAAGAAATCGATTTCTAGGAGCTGTCACATCGCTATGTAAGGTATTCGGTAGAATTCCTTACCAAAAGATTAGCTTCCTTAGAATATAAACACAAAAAAGAGTTGCTTAACTAACATGTAGTAATAGTTAAGCAACTCTTTTTACGTTATATTTATAATGCTTTGCGTTTTCTGGAATTGATGGCTTGGATCTTGTCTAAATTCTTTAGACGGGTGAACCTTCTCGTCTCTACCGTCTTATAGCCATCAGGCTTTAATGCTAAGGCTAGAAATAAGATGCTTGCTACATAGCAGATAAACTGTACTAATGCGCTAATATAGTAAATCACATGCTCTTCATAAAATTTAGACTGATAGATGAAGGACGGTTGAACATAAACGTATGGACCGACCTTACAGATGGTCATAATGATGCTTGCCACAATCAATAAAACACAAGCAATTTCCAAAGGATATTTCGTCTTGAGCTTACGTTTATTGATAGTCAGGATAAATAAGACAAGGAGTAAAACCGAGGAACCAACCTTAAACCATTGGCGAACGATAAACAAGGCATCGCTTTGTATAATGGAATAAATCTCATAAAGCACATAGCTAATTGGCGTTAAAGCGATTGGCAACACCAGATATTCAATCTTCTGCTTCGCATAAACAATGGTAAACAAAAACAAGGTGATTGGCACCGTAATGCTTAAAAAGTTAAAAAAGATAATAAATGCGTTATCTCCAATCACTGGCGTTGTATAGCCTAGTCCGACTTTTCCGTCAATCCCCTCTAAGTAAATGATACAGGTCAAAAACATAGCGAAACTAAATGAACAAGTCATAATATGTAAACTGGACTCTTTTGGTATCTTTAAATTGTTCAAATTATCACATTCTCCCCTCTTATAGTGGTTTATTTGAATATTTTTACCAATTATTATTATACAATAGAGCAGTTTTATATACAACATTATTTTCCATATTGTAGTAATTTCTCACTTTTCATAACAGGATTACTAAGATATTTCACGATTAATGGTATTACCATCAGAATCCATACGATTGGTTCCGCTAAAATAATGCCCATATACTTGATTTTAGGTGCTAAAAGAAAGGCAATCAATACCTTTCCAATCAGTTCAATAAGACTGGAGTAGATCGGTGTCGTGTGGTCTCCAATGCCCTGCATTGTATTACGAATAATTGTAATTAAGGCAGGGACAAAATAAAATAAAGTATCAATTCGTAAGTACAGGGTTGCTGTTTGAATAATCTCTTGATTTTCGGTAGCTGTTACCAGCCTTACAAGCTGAGGCGCTATGGTGTAGCTGGCAATCATGGCACCAAGGGACCAGATCCAGGTATAGATGGTTACCGTGCGAACGCCCTCTTTTATACGTTTAATCTCACCTGCACCATAGTTTTGAGATGCATAAGTTGCCATAGTCGTACCAAATACGCTAAAGGACAGCATAAAGATTTCGGTAATCTTTCTTGCCGCACCATGTGCCACGATCGTCTCATCACTAAACGTATTGATAGCCCCTTGTAGCGCCAAAGTTCCAAGATATACGATTGACAGCATAAATCCCATGGAAATTCCGGTGCTATACAGCTTTTCTACCAAGTTAAGGTCCATTCGGAAATCTTCTCGTTTTAAATGGAGCATGGGATATTTACGCCATATATACACGATACATAAGATAACCGAAACTGCCTGGCAGATAATTGTTGCCTGCGCGGCGCCTTTGACGCCCATATTTAAATTTATAATAAAGAAATAATCTAAGAAGATATTTAAAATAGTAGAGATAATCAAGAAGAACAATGGTGCCATGGTATCCCCTATGGCTCTTAAAATACCTGCAAGTACGTTATAAGCCATTGTAATGACCATCCCCAGTAAAATGATGCGGATATAGTCGTACGCCTCTCCCATTACCGTATCAGGTGTATTTAGCACATGAAGCAGCGGACGAAGGAAGGTCACACTAAGAATGGTTAGTATAAGCGCTGTAATTACACCTAATAGAATTGCGCCTGCAGTACTTCTTCTTAATTCCTTTTCATCATTTGCCCCAAAATAGCGGGCAACTAAGATAGCAAAGCCGCTGGCAAGTCCAAGCAGGAAGCCGACAATCAAGCTGGAAACGGAATTGGTCGCATAAATTGCGGCCAGTGAATTATCTCCTAGCGTCTGTCCAACAATCCTTGAATCGACTAAACTATAAAATAACTGACAGATATTTGCCAGAAATACGGGTAACGCAAACTCAAGCAGTAATTTCTTAGGTTTTCCTTTTGTAAGATCTTTCATTATGTGTATCTCCTAATTAAATTCTTCTGGATGTTTTCTAAAATACTCAATCATTTCGTTGGTCAGACTGATGGTTGACGTTGTTTCCGGAAGGTCTTCACGGGTAAACCAAGTCGCTTCCTTTAACTCTTCTTCCTGCAGTGTAATGGTAGGATCGCCGTCCACTTCCACAAAGTATCCCATTAACATGGCATTGGAACATGCCCAAGGTTGACTCTTATAATATCTCATATTTTTCACGGCAAGCCCGACTTCTTCCATTACCTCACGGAATACCGTCTGCTCCACGCTTTCTCCCACCTCAGAATATCCGGCAACTAAGGCGTATTTTTTATAAGGACCGTATGCATATTTGGTCAAAAGAAGCTGATTCTTGTTTGTGATTGCCACAATGACAGAGGGGCTGATGGTTGGATATACTGTCTTATTACAAGTAGTACAGATTACGGCACGTTCCTTCGTACTCTTTATGGTAGGACGTCCACATTGGCCGCAAAATGTATGGCCTTTATAAAACTGTCCGATCTGATTACCTACGGTTGCTGCCAAAAGCTGATGCATTGGCCCAAATTCTCGATATACATTCCAATTTATGTACTGATATCCTTGCTCCTCCTCTAAAATGCTGTCATCATATAAAAAATAACGTGTTTCGTCTACTTTAAACAGATAAGAATACTTGCTTGGATCAGCGCAGATTTCCTTAAGTTCTTGATAAGTAGGAAACTTAATCTGATTATTTGTTCCATCCATATAAACATCATTTCCACGGATTGCAATAACATAATCGATTTCTCTGACATCGTGGATTTCAAATTCATTATAAAATGCGTGTGGTGCAATATCTTGTATCATTTCGTCTCTTTTTGCAGCAGATTTGAGTTACTTCTACTACATTTCCTTTCTATTCATTCTCCGAATATCGTACCATAACTGTCCTATAATATGCAAATTAATAAAAGGAGTGTTTTGTAAATTGTCGATAAAAGAGGATAATCCATAGAATCGTAATCACGACTCCGACTGCTAACCAAGCTCCCTGTCCCGTTGTTACATATTTTCCAATAAAGAAGGATGGTAAAATGACTGCCAGATACTGTACAGAGGAAGTAATGAAAAATGGTACAAAGATCCCTAGAAGCATAATACCGGAAAGTTTTCCTATTGCCATACCTTCTACCTTATTCGATGACATATTTACAATAAATAAGCAGATGATTATGCCTAGAAGCGCCGTATAGAACGAAATAATTGCTAGATTCCCGACTGTTAATGTGCTTATTTTAAAGAGTATGCAAAGGATAAATCCAATTATTGTGGCAACTATGCTTGGTATAAGGAGTCTTGAGATCAGGTAGCCTTTTTTCCCTAATGGTGTAACCGATAGATAAGAGATAATTCGGTCATCCTTTTCATCAAGCATCACCATTGCGCTAATAAATCCAATCATTAGCGGTGTAACCATGGCAAGGAGTAAATCAGCTACTTTGTAATATGGGCTTAGAATAGCATCCTTATGAAACTGTTTCGTTAAGAGGGTTTCTGCAAATGGAGCTCCAAAATGTATCAGTAGTCCGGCAAGCAATGGAGCAAATACTGCCGCAACCAGCATATAATCCTGTGAAATCTGTCTCAGATAGGCCAAAAAGGAATTCCTAACTATAATAGCTGTCGTTTTCATAGTTTTACGCCTCCTAACTTGTAAAACATAACGGTGACGGAGTGTTTCGCCAATAGATAAGCACCAAATATCCAGCATATAATGCTAACAAACGCAGCTGGTACATATTCATATTGTCCAGCAAGCAAGGTGATCATTGCATAGCAAGGATGGATAAGCAATACTGGATTATGTGGCATTACAAGGAACAGTATCATTGGAATAAAGCTAAAGAGTTCAAATGGAACAGTTGCAATAATATATTGATTGATACTTCGTATATTTGCGCCTACGATTAGCCCACAGAGGGAGAAAAATGCGGAGGATAAGAATAATACGAGTATAGTAACCAAATAGTTGTTCTTAACGCTGTACACTGCAAGGATAAGTCCTGCAAGTACGGAAATTAAGCCGATGGACACTACTTTAGAAATAATGTACTCATTTATGGAGACCGGACTTATTGCAAAGGAATTGGTAATATGCTCGCTTTTCTCAAGTAATATCATGGCTCCCATAAAGAATAATCCCATAGTGGCCGGATCACTAAAGATCATTACCAGTCCTGTGCTTTCTCGTACCACTCCTTTTAGCAGGGATAATGCGAATACATAAAGAATTACTAATATAATATAAAGAAAATAAAAGCCATATTTATATTGAAATTTCATATCACCTTTAATCAGATTACATTGTCTCATGGTTTTCCCCTCCCTATGCTAATTTTCGACCAGTTATATCGATAAATATGTCATTTAAGGTAGGTTCACTGCTATGTATCGAGGTAATCTTATTTGCATTCATTAATGCAGCAAGTCTATGGTCCTTAGACATCTCATGAATTAGACATTCTCCTTGTCTTTCTATACCATCCATATAGGTATATTTTACTTTCACTGCACCCTTTCTCATAATCAGGTTATGAGGGCTGTCCAGAGCTTTTACTTTTCCATCTACGATAAACGCTACACGATCGCAAAGTTCGGTTGCATCTTCCATATTATGAGTTGTAAGGATAACTGTCTTTCCTCTTTTTTTCTCTTCCAATATCAAGTCTTTCATAATCCGGCTATTTGTTGGATCTAAACCTGAGGTAGGCTCATCTAAAAATAATAGTTCCGGATCATGAAGTAATGATTTGATAAAATTCAATCTTGATTTCATTCCTTTGGAGAAATCGGAAACCTTTTTATCTTTGTCTCCTAATAATCCGACTTGTTCTAGTAATTTTTCCGGATTTCTTGTCTTATTTTTATAAAGGGAGGCGAAAAACATAAGGTTTTGTAATGCTGTCATCTTTTCATAAAGGCTGGGAAATTCAAAATCTACGCCGATTGTTTCGTAAAAAGAATCCGTAATCTTTTTCGTGGAATGCCCATCTACAATGGCTTCCCCATTATATTTTCGTATTATTCCAGTTAGAATTTTCTGTAAGGTAGATTTACCTGCCCCGGAAGGGCCTAAAAAGCCAAAAATTTCACCATGTTCGACTTCAAACGTTATTTCCTCTAAAAAAGGACGGTTTGTATAACTAAATGAGACATTATTTACTTGGATCGTGCTATTCTTTTTCATGCAATTCCTCCTTATACAATTTGCATCAACAGCCCCTTGCATAGCATTTTGAAGCTCTCCATATATGTAGCTTCCCCAATCCCTCGCTGATAAGGAAGGGTTAAAAAGACTGTGCGAAAGGCTCCACTTAAAACATCAATCTTTACTTCTTTTTTCGGCTTCAGCTGCTTTAACAACTCAATTGTCATATCGTTGTCTTGTTTCATATGTTCCTCTAATAAATCATTTGGCAGCTTATCCATCAGTAAAACGACTTCACTGTCCATCAGCATCCGTATAATACAAGTATTCGATGCCTTTGTTACAGCCTCCATAATGATGTCGACATACTCATCTAATGTGGTAGTTGGATCTGTCTGTTTCAGACTTTCTATAAATTCTCTTTCGATTTTATTATGTATCTGCATGATTACTTCGAAAAACAATCGTTCCTTATTGGGATAGAACAAATAAAAGGTTCCTTTTGGAATTCCCACGGTATTTACAAGCAGATCAACAGTCGTTTTCCTTACTCCTCTCTCCATTAGACTGTCATTTGCCGCTTTTCGTAACTTATTCGTGATCTCTTCACGCTCTTTTGCTGTATATGTCTTTGGCAACTCGTTTGCCTCCTTTTTACTGACTATATTTTATGTTTTAGTCAATATACCATTATATGGAATTTAAGTCAATCGTTTTTCCAGATAATGTATAATTTGTTTTTCCCATTATCTGTAATTTTATTTTGTATGTTTTTTCCAGTTCTCCAATATGTGTACGTAATATTATTATGTAAACTATTATAGAAAAAAATAACAGCCAACTCTTTGAAATTGGCTGTTATTTTCCATTTATAGTACGAAATCATCCATTGCTTTATCCATAACATCCTGATTTATACCGATATAACGCAATGTAACACTTGGTGAAGAATGGTTAAAAAGTTCCTGTAATAGGGCTACATCCTTGGTTTTCTGGTAAAAATGATACCCATAAGTCTTACGTAAAGTATGGGTTCCAATCTCTTCTTTAATCCCTACATTGGCTGCCGCCTTATTTAAGATACGATACGCCTGAACCCTTGTAATTGGCTGATTGTAGCCTTTTTGTGAGGAAAATAAGTACTTCTCTTCGTCCATATCTTCAATATAATCATTCAATTCTTCGCTGATTCCGGTGATCTTCAAACGCTTGATTTTACTGGTTTTCTTCTCTTTTAACGTAAGGTGTGTCTGGTCTTTTACGTCCTTTACTCTAAGCGTTAATATATCGGAGATACGTAATCCAGTGTTGATTCCTACTAGAAATAACATATAATTTCGGTATCCTGAGCGTAGTAATTCACGCTTCATTGCTTCTACTTTCTTACGGTCTCTTATCGGTTGTACATATTCCATGGTTTTCTCCTAATCTACTAAAATGTATCATTTACAATCATTATATTACATTTTATGTATTCATTCAATAATTATAGTACATTTGATTGAAAATTCCAATTTAATCTTATAAATTATGAGTTTTTTGATACATAAAATGTAACACAATATGTATTTTGTTACATTAAGGCTTATTTCGTGTAAAATAAGCCTTGTTTGCATATTTTTCTTGTTTAGAATTAGTGCAAAAAACGACGCCATATTTTAGCCATTTAGGTATGTAAAATGATTTTTATGATAACTTATATACCTATGCATATAAAAGCTCTTAAAATCGAAATTATGAGCTTTCTCTTGTTTTTCTCCTATTTTTATCCAAAATTTAAAAATTATAAAATAAAAACGTTAAAAAGGACCCGACCTCATGTCGAATCCTTCTTAGTTTTACTTTTCTTCAAGTTGATCTTCTTGTTTTGCTTTTGCTTTTTCAGCTTCGGCTTTTTCTTCATTCGCTTTATGAAGCTGCTGGATTTGCTGAAGCAATTCCAGATACTTTTCTTGATAACCATCAATCTCTTGTTTTCGCTTATCCTCACTAGCCTGAAGCTTCGCCGCAAACTCCATTTCTTTCTGTAAAAGCTGGCGTTCATGGGAAAGTTTCGCATGTTCAAACTCCGTCTTTAACGCTTGATAATTGGCCTCTAATTCGCTGTATTCCTTCTGTAACTGCATACGTTTCGTTGCCATGGCAGTACGTTCTAAATTAGCCTTTTCTAGCTCATTTACGTCCTTTTTATAGCTGTCACAAGCCTCTGTAAGGGCAGTAATTAACTTCTCTTTTTCCGCTAACATATGGTCATTTACAAGCTCGCTATCCTTAATTTGCTTTGCCAGAGTATCAATCGTTTCTTTATGCTGATCTGCTAATTCCTTACTGTTTTCAGCCTCTTCTTGGTATGTTTTTACGTCTTCTTTGGCCTGCTTTACCTTCTCTTGAAGCTCCATGATCGTCTCGTCTTTTGAGGCTAAAAGTGCCTCAAATTCAGCTTGTACAGTGGTTGTAACGTTCTGATTATCCTCTAAACTAGCCATATACATACGTGTTAAAACGGTTACATACTTTTCGAAAGTTTCAATCTCGCCTTTCTTGTCAGAAAGTACTGTTTTTCCCTTCTGAAACTCATAAGTTTCAATCAATTTACTTAGTGTTTGCTGCTGATTATTGCCTAATTCTGCGCTAATTCCCTTGAATTTTTCAGCAGTTTCTTCATCTATTCGAAAGGATCTCGGCTTTAATTCTTTTGTTTCAGTCATTTTTTATCCTCTTTCTTCTCACTTTTTTCTTACCTTTATTATATACTAATTCGACATATTTTTCAAGTGTTTATGTAATACAGTACAATGTAATACATTTGTAATACATTGTGTTAGATTACTAAAAAATCAAATCTCAATGTTTGTAAAAAAAGGAGGGACATATAGTAGGAGGGAAATTGTAGTTTGCGATATAATGGAAGAATAATTAGTGGAGGACGCTAGTTTATGAAGAAAAAACTTAATCGTTCGGAAAAGAATAAATTGATTTATGGTATATTTAGTTTTATTGCAGTTTATGTCGGCGCCACTAAAAACGCTTTAGTACATATAGAGCAAAAATATATCGAACCACTACCCAATCTTCCTATTATAATAGAAAACAAGCATCACAAAAAAGTGAAAGAAATTTAAAAATAATTTGGTTAGTGTGCCATTTGGCATTTTTTTTAATTTTTATCTTTAGTATACTTCGGAAGTAAACGATAATTTTACTTACAAAAATACTATTTACTTAAAAAAAGGAGCAATTATGTTCAAGAAATCATTAAAATTATTTACCGTTGTAGCTGCAATGTCTTTATCACTTATGGCTTGTGGATCTAAAAATGCTTCCAAAGGTTCTGCTGAACTCGTATTAGTGACAGCAATGAACTCAATCGATGACAAATCCTTTAACCAAGGTTCTTGGGAAGGTTTAAAACAATATGGTGATGAAAATGATCAAAACTACAAATATTATGTTTCTCCAGATTCTTCTTCCACTTCCGTTGAAGCTACATTAGAATTAGCAATCAATGGTGGCGCTAAAGTAATCATCTGTCCAGGTTATTTATTCGAAGTACCTTTATACAATATGCAAGAAAAACATCCTGAAGTGAAATTTATCCTTCTTGATGGTACTCCAAACGATGGAAATGGTACTGAAAAAATCGGTAACAATGTTGCATGTTATACTTACGCAGAAGAACAAGCTGGTTTCTTAGCTGGTTACGCTGCTGTAATCGATGGCAACAAGAAATTAGGCTTTATGGGTGGTATCGCTACTCCTGCTGTTTCTCGTTTTGGATATGGTTATGTACAAGGTGCTGAATATGCTGCAAAAGAATTAAAGCTTAGCAAAGGTGATGTTGCGATCAACTACAACTATGTTGGTAACTTTGAAGCAAACCCTGAAAATCAAGCAAAAGCAGCTGCATGGTACAACAATGGTACTGAAGTAATCTTTGGTTGTGGTGGTAACGTTGGTAACTCCGTTATGAGTGCTGCAGAAGCTGTAAACAAAAAAGTAATCGGCGTTGATATCGATCAATCCAGTGAATCTAAAACTGTTATCTCTTCAGCAATGAAGAACTTAACTAAGACTGTTTACGATGCGTTAAATGAATACAAAGAAGATAAACTTGAAACTGGCGTGGCTACTCGTCTTGATGTTGCTACAAACAGTGTATTATTACCAATGGAAACATCTGTATTTGAAACATTTGATAAAAACAAATATAATGAAATCTATAGCGAGTTAGTTGCTGGTAAGATCTCACTTTTAGGAAACAATGATGTGAAGTCTGTAACTGAATTACCAGTTGAACTTGTTACTGTTTCTGAAATCAAATAGTTTTTTAGTGATACAAAGGGGTTATATATGAGTAAATATGAAGAGGTTCAATCATTAATTGAAACCTTAGATGAAACATCAAAAGAATATTTAAAAGAGTATTTTAAAAATGCTCCCGCTTGGTTGTATGACTCCCTACAAATTGTAAATTATCCAAGTAATTATACATTCATTGAACAAGGCACTAAAGTTCAGACGATTACAATTCTTTGTAAAGGACTTGTAAAAGGAACGGATTACCCAATTCTTGGTGCCATGTATGATTTCATGTGGTTCGATCCGGTGAAATGTTTTGGTTCCCTTGAATATATGGTAAAAGAACCTATGTTCAATGCTTCGTTAATTACTGCTACTCCATGTACTGTGTTACAGCTTCCAATGGCTATCTACGCAAAGTGGATGCAGCTGGATCTGAATGCCTTATACATGGACTCCTCGTCAAATACGAGTCAGCTCTTGTATGAAATCCGACGAGAACGCATTTACATCTTTATGCAAGGTACGGATCGTCTCACCTATTTCCTTACGTTATACTATAAGCAGTTTGCCAGTGATGGTACTTGCCATATTACCTTAACGAGACAGGAAATATCCGATAGCACTGGCCTTAGCTTAAGAACTGTAAATCGTGGTTTAACAACCTTGATTGAGAACGAATGCATCCTAAAATCAGGAAACAATCTTGTCATTCATAAACAACAATATGATCGACTAAATGATATGCTTGCTGATCTTTTATAGGCACATAAAAGAAAGCCTCTTACCTAATTTGGTAAGGGGCTTTTTGCTTGTCGACAAAGTCGACAAGCTTTGGATGAAATCAGGCTTTCATCCAGCGCCGAAGGAAATGATTAGTGCTCATTCGTGCAAGTCCTTAAAAGACAGGACCTATTCGCACTAATCCGATATCCGAAAAGCGCGGTTTCCGGATATCGATTAAAATGAAAACCGATGGTTTTCAAACTTTCCCCCAAGTAGTACGCTGGAGAGAGAACAAAATTTTATTTGTCTACAGTCTGAAGCCTCTTACCTAATTTGGTAGGGGGATTTTTCTTCGACACTTAGTTCTATTGCTAATTTGAGGAGGAATTCGCTGCAGCCGCACTGGCAGCAACTGCCGCACACATAGCGGCTTCTTGTGCTACAATCATGGAGATTGTACCATTTACCACTGCTGTCTGCATCGTCTCTTGCTTATAATATTCTTTTTGTGCAATCATGCCGGCATACATAAAACGTTGTTTTCTAGTGATACCGCTAAAGAAACCAAATCCTTTTTGCTTTGACAACCATTCATCGTTTTCAATCATTTTCCCTACAATTTCATTTAACTCTGCCCCGGACAGAGCAAGTATGCCAAGCGTCGGAAGTTCATATCCGGTACCATATGGATATCCTAATTTCTTAAGCAGATCAAAGAGTTCTATTGTTTGGCTGCATTTACGTTCTGCCGAACCATCACAAAGAGCAAGTACGTGGCTCAATGACTGAACGGCATTGGAGGAAAAGAACTTTCCTTTTAAAATTTTATAACAATCTTCTACATCTCGCATTAGCACGTCGTCCGATTTTTCTGATACAGCCATTAACGCGCAGAATGCACTATCTTCTCCAGAGGTTAACCATGGGTGTTCTGCCTTCATGGCATCGTAGAGTTTTCTAGTTCTTAAGGAAATGCGCTCATAATCCTCCGGCTCAGCCATCTCGGCAATGGACATAGCTGCTAATGGAAGGTAAGTAGAGCTCCAAAAGTTTTTCTTTAATAATTGATAAACAGCTAAGCCCTTTTCCAGCATCTGCTCCGGATCATCACTGGCTGCCATCATAGTCGCAATTGGAGTACGCGCGGTACTTCTAAATTCTGAAAAAGCTCCTACTTTCTGCTTTAATAAGTCTCTGCATTTTTTTAATGTTTCTTCTTCTGCAATTTGGCCCTTTGCTGTGAAAATACTTGCACAGGCTAAATGAATTGCCCCACCATCCCAGGCAAATACATTTTTTATACACTCTCTATTCCGAAGCAGGTTTTGTAAATGTAGTAGTGTTTCGTCATTCATACTGTTTGTCTCCTTTTTCATAATGAATCCCTATTTCCTCAATTATATTTAATTCTCCTTAGGATGCCAAGAGAATTTATAAGAAAAAGCCGTATCTGTTAAGATAACGGCCTTTATTTACGCGAACAACGAGTCAAAGTCATGTATACATGACCTTGGCGACTGTCGCGATAACGAGAGAAACTCGCAGAGCGTGTTTCTTCTCGTTACTCTATTTAATTAGCCTGCGTAAGGAAGTCCAGCAAATACTTCCCATCCGATCACGGCTTTTCCATCTATAACGAAATTTTCTAAGTCTACTTCTAAATAGCCAGTCTCCCCACTTTCTGCTTGAAGATAGAGCCATTTACCATCAATAACGTTCAGCGTTTTCGCCTTATCTCCAACTTTTAATTGGGTTGCATAGCCGCCATTGCGATCCATAGATTTATAAAGCTTGACATCTTTAATTGTCTTTACAGTATATTCAAACTTTATTTTCTCGTCAAAAAGAGTGGTTTCTTCTAAACAGTAGTTTCCTGTAATCTTGGAATCACTATGGTTATTCTCAACCATCTGAACCGTAGTTTCTTTCCATGTGCCAAGAATTCCCCCTGGTTGATTGATTTTGAAACTTCCGTCGTCATTTACCTTAATGTTATCAACTTCATCACGGAACGTTCCAACCTTTACAAGTTTCTTATTTTCGTAATTATATACGTCTGTTAAGTAATCATCGCTAAAGTATTGGTTCGTAAACAGCAGTTGTACAGAGTCTGCTTCTTTTGTCAGCGCTGCTGCACGTAGCTTTAAGCCCTCTTCACGATCAACACTTCCCTTGATTGTCTGATCCCCTAACGTAATTTCAAAATCAACCATACTCGTTCCCGTAGAACTATTTTTAAGTACGATTTCTTCTTTTTCACCATCAAGATCCAAGTCGATGTAGTTCTTTCCTTCCTTTAACTTATAGAACGTACGATCCGTAACGTTTGTTATAGATGGTTGTGGAGTCTCTGTAATCGTAGCGGCTTGATTTGTTTGGCTTGATTGGTCAGAGCCACCACGAAGTGCAAGTGCTCCGGCTGCAAGTCCAGCTGTAACAACAAGTGCTGCTGCTGTTCCTTCCATAATCTTTAATAGGTTCCTTTTCTTATTAATTAACTGTGTATTCATTCGAATTTCCTCTTTTACCGTTTCGTCCTTTTTGTCTGCTTGATCTGAAGGCTGTTTTTGTACTAATTCCCTCATTAATAACTCTTCTGCTTTTTTTGATGTTTCTGCTGGTACTTCTATCTTATCTAACATTTCCATTAATTTGCGTTCCATGTGTAGTCCTCCTTCTCTAATATTGTCTTTAGTTGTTTTTTCGCTCGGAATAAATAGGTTCGTATCGTATTCTGATTTTTACCCATGAGTTCTGCAACTTCCACTAGGGAGTAGCCTTGATAAAAATGCAGGTAAATAACTAATTTATAGTTTGGTGGCAGTTGGCGTAAATATGTAAACAGATCCTTTTCGTCTGAAGTCATTGCTGGTAAATCTTCCTCTAATGCCGTTGTCCTCTGGAACCATGCAGACTTTAATAGACTTTTGCAGCAATTTACAGTTACTCTTATAAACCATGCCTTTTCATGCTCTGCGCTTTCAAAGACAGGCGTATGTTTACAGTATCGAAGAAATACCTCCTGAAAAATGTCATCGGCATCGGATTTGTTCTTACAGTATACCATTGCCAATCGGTATACATGATTTTTGTTACGCTCCACTAATTGGTGGATGCTTTCTGGATTATGTTCGAAAGAACTCACTTTTTGTCCTCCTAAGTTGTTGTAGTATTTTCTGTTCTGTTATATATACTTTTGAAATCGTTGTTTCGTTTCAAAAACTTTCAAAAAGTTTTATAATTTTTCAAAAATAGTTAGTTTACCTTATTTTAAGTATGCTGTCTAGTGATTTTTTCATCATAGTATTGGAGTTATCTAACCTGCGTATGGAAGTCCGTCAAATACTTCCCATCCTCTAACAGGTGTTCCATTGATGATAAGATCTTCTAAGTTTAGTTCTAAGTATCCGTTCTCTCCGCTTTCCGCTTGAAGATAGAGCCATTTACCATCGATAACTTTGATTGTTTTCGCCTTGTCGCCAACTTTTAATTCCTTAGCATAGCCACCATTACAATCCATGGATTTGTACACTTTTACATTTTTGATTGCTTTAATGGAGTATTCAAACGGAATTTCTTGATCAAATTGTGTTATCTCTTCTAAGCAGTAGCTTCCTGTTATCTTGGAGTCAGTATAAGTGTTTTTCACCATATGTACTGTTGAGTCTTTCCATGTACCAAGTATTCCTCCTGGCTGGTTAATTTGAAAACTTCCGTCATCAGCTATCTTGATCTTGTCTACTTCATCACAGAATGTGCCAACTTTCACTAGTTTCTTATTTTCATAGTTGTATACATCGGTTAAATAATCATCGCTTAGGTATTGATGGGTAAACATAAGCTGAATGGAATTGGATTCTTTTGTAAGTGCTGCTGCGCGTAATTTTAAGCCATCTTCACGATCAACGCTTCCCTTGATGATCTGATCACCTAATGTAATTTCAAAATCAACGATGCTTGTCCCTGTGGACTTATTCTTTAATTCAATTTCTTCCTTTTTGCCATCAAGGTCAAGATCAATGTAGTTCTTTCCTTCTTTTAAACTGTAGATACTTCGATCTGCTGTAAATGATGCCGCTGGAGTTGCAATAATACTTGTTGCCTGAGCGAATTTGTTTGTTGTACCACGAAGAGCCAATACTCCGGTTCCAATGCCTGTAGTTACAAGAAGAGCTACTGCACTGCCTTTCATTATTTTTAGTAAGTTTCCTTTTTTCAATACGAATTGTGAATTCATTTTTTATGTCCTCCTAATTTTTCGCTTTCATTACTTTCCTGTCATATATACTTTTGAAATTCATGTTTCGTTTCAAAAAATTCATATTTTTTTAAAAAGTACTTTGCGTTTTGTTTTCGCCGGTTTTTTACCGTTCTGCTATATATACTTTTGAAAGATCGCATTCGTTTCAAAAAGTTTTACTTTTTTTCTAATCTAGCGAAACTTTCTATTCTTTGGTCGTACTGCCTATGGTAAAATCATTTTGATAAATGTGGAGATACTATTTGTGATTTGAATTGAATAACGGGAGTAATTATACAATTGACGATAAAAAAAGCTCTGATATCATATAAGGGACAAGCTTCACTGAAACTTTCTCCTCTTTTATGATACAGAGCTCTTTTTATTTATTTCTTATAGAAAAGTAATGTTACACTAAGGTTAAGCTGGCAGCGTCCTTACATAACATTTGGATCTTATTTAACATACGGATTGCACATACCTGTAGTTCTGCACGCGTCAAGTGATATGGATGTGCCTCGTCTTCTAATGCTTTCATAATGTCATTAAGGTCGGATGCTGCACCTGGCATGATTAAATCATTTCCGGCTTTTACACATCCTGCTGCCGAAGCTTCTTGATGTACGCTTGCTGGATTTTTCATAAGCGTAGTTGTAACATACCAATCAGTCATAACGATTCCTTGATATCCCCATTCATCACGAAGTACATAGGTCTGTACATCTTTACTTGTACAAGAATGCTCACCATTGATTAAATTATAGGAAGTCATAAGGGCATGTGGCTGTGCTTCTTTGACACAAATCTCAAATCCTCTAAGATAGATTTCACGTAATGCACGTTCGCTTAAAATGCTGTTGGATGTATAACGATTAGTCTCCTGGTTGTTACATGCAAAATGTTTAATCGTCGTACCACAGCCCTTATGCTGTTGCACACCTTTTGTCATTGCAGCTGCAATCAGGCCACTTACCAATGGATCTTCGGAATAATACTCGAAGTTACGTCCGCAAAGTGGAGAACGATGAATATTAAGAGCAGGAGCCAGCCAAAGATGCACGCCGAACTGCTCCATTTCTGCACCCACTATGTCACCACATGTATTTACCACCTCTACATTAAAGGACTGTGCCAAATCAGTTCCAATTGGAATTGCTACACAATACTGATAGTACTCTGGAGCAGAGCATTCTTCTTCGGAAGGTTTTTCTTGCTGGAATTTTGCCATTTGCTCTGGATCAAACAATTCCATCATATCTTCGCTCACTGGGGATGACGTTGATCTCACTTCTCCATTTACAACCTTATATGCTGGGCTAATTCGAATTCCTGCAGGACCATCTGCCATCACTAAGCTTTCTAAATCATAAGAAGGATCCAAGCGGTTTGTCGTTTCTCCAGCGGCTCCGGCAACTCCAAATGCTGCGGCTCCGATCACGCTGTCTTTTCTAACTTCATCGGAAAATGCACCAATACAAAGATATGCTAGTTCTTTATTGGATAGAGAGGCTGCAAACTGTTGAACCGTTTTATCTCCTGATTTCACTTGATCCCAAGTGATTTTGTCATTATTATGATACTCCTGTGCTTCTGAAGAATAGTTGATTTCCTCTGTAATAATCTTTGTTGCATCGACTGAGAGGATCTTTGCTTGTGCTCGCTGTTGTTCTTCTTCCTTATAGAAGTTTGTAGTAACCGCAGGCTTTTGTTCCTTTACCTTGTCTCCAACACAGATATTCTTTCGCTTTCTTACGACTGTAGTTTGTTCTATCGAAATTCCTGCACAAACTTTCGTATGTCTGGAACTATTTCCAACATGAATATAGTAAATACCCTTTTCTAATAGATAGGAAGCGGTTTCTTCGTCATAGGCTGCCATATCGGTCGTCTTAAAACGAACGGTAAGAGTACAGCTTTCTTTTGGCTGTAATTCTTTTGTCTTTGCAAATCCAGCAAGCTCCTGATAAGGGCGGTCTAACTTCTCAGAAGGAGCAGAATAATATACTTGGACTACTTCTTTTCCAGGTGTTTTACCAATATTCGTGACCTGTACTTGGAGTGTAATCTCATTTTCATCTGCTGTCATTCCTTTTGCTACGACTTCAAATTCAGTATAGCCAAGTCCATAGCCAAATGGATAACTAACCCCTTTTCCTACTGTGTCAAAATAACGATATCCGACATAAATGCCTTCTTTATAGTAGGTATCGTTCATATCGCCAAATCCCTCTGTGGATGGATAGTCTTCAATATTTGTCCAAGTCATTGTCAGTTTTCCTGATGGATAAGATGTTCCAAGCAGAAGGTCTGCAAGCACGTCTCCGGTTGGTGTTCCCAATTGGCCAAGAAGTAGGATATTTTTCACTTCACTTACTGGTGATAACTCTACCATACCACCGACATTTAAAACTAACATAAATCTTTCATATTTTTCATTTAATGCTAAGATATCGCGTTTTTCTGCCTCTGTTAATTCCATGTCTCCTGATGTAGGCGTACGATCTGATCCTTCTCCTGAGTTTCTTGCCAATACATAGATTGCGACCTCTCCTTCTCCATCTAATGGAAGTTCATACTCTGGTTCTTGCATTACTCGTCCCATAGCAAGGATCATTGCAGGAATTCCAGCTTGTTTTGCTTCTTTCTTTATGCCATTATGGAATGCTTGTCTTGCAGTATCAAACACAAGGTCATATTGATCTAGCCATGAAGTTGTTGTAATCTCAAATCTGGCATTTTTAAGACCTTCCTCAATCGTTGAAAAATGTCGTACGTTTACATCTCCGGAACCCGTACCACCCTTGATTGTCTTTCTTGCACCATTTCCATAGAGGGCAATCTTACTTGCATTATGAAGTGGAAATGTTCCATCCTTCTTTAAAAGCAACGTACATTCTGCTGCTAGGCGGCGTACCTGTTCCCTATGTTCTACTTCAAATGGCTGCACTGCATTCTCATTAATTCTAATCATCTTTTTCTCTCCTTTACCCTTATATCTATGTAAACTTTTTAGCTTTACCAAGTTGATAAGATTACTATAAGGCTTCTTTCCTATTCTGTATTTCATTATCTTAATATTTTTTATCACTTTTTAACTTTCGTAAAATGTTTTATTCAGGTATTCCTTTTGATATTGTCCGGGCGACTGGTGCATTACTTTCTTAAAGATTCTTGAAAAATAGCTTTGAGGGGCCATATTCATATACTCTGCTATGCTGGCAATCGATTTTCCTGAATATTTTAATAGTCTACAAGAAACTTTAATCTTCTCCTGCATAATATAGCTTGAAATTGGCATTTCCATCTGTTCTGAGAATATACGGGATAAGTAGACCGGATGGATCCCAATATCATTTGCAATGTCCTGTAAGGTCATCTTCTCTAATATGTGTTTCGCGATATATTGTTTGCATTGATCAATATAGGGAGATTTTACGTGTTGCTTGGATACGGCTGCTTTAATTAATCGTTCATATTCCTTCATACAGCTATTCATAATACGTTCCATTTCAAGTACCGTCTTAGCTTTGGATAGTGTCTGTAACGAGACATCACTAAGAGCATAGGATTCCGTATCGCTGACCCCTGCCATAATTGCATATCTAGTCATTAATGTAATCCAAGCAATATTTTTATACTCAGTTTGCTTGCTTTGGGATTCAGACAAGATTCCAATGGACTCCTCTGTATATATGTGGGAAACTTCGTTCATTCCTGCATAAAGTTTGTCATACTCTCCACGAATAATATAGTCCGCATACCGCTTTTCATCTTGATAAGAAAAATGAATCTTCTCTTCTTCTGATGTATTTAGTAGGTATTCGGTTAGTTGTTTATGTATCGTTTCCTCTACAGCCTTATTCTCTCGTTCATTTTCAAATAATGTTTCCTGGGACTCATAGTTCTCTGTTAAGATGCCATATACAAAAGAAGTAATCTCCTTTAGGTCTCTAATATTCATATAAGGAATGGAAAGTGTAGTATTTTGAACCTTATTCCTTGTCAGATAGGCACGGTTGCTATGCTGTATGTTTCTCTCTAGGGAAACCGGTCCAATAATTACATAATGAATCTCATATTTAAAGATGGTATATAGAAAGCCGTCATCATCACATAACAAACAAATTGCCTTAGAATTCTGATACTGTAAACGAAGTTCTTTGGATAAGGAGGGGTTGCAGCATAGCGGATCTTGCTGATTAAAACTTTCAAATGGGGTTGTTATTAGATTACCTTTCGAATTCATTACTCGAATTCCTATATGATATAACGTATTTATTTTATGTAAGACAAATTCTAGTTTGTTCATATACGTTTTCTCCTCCCTAGTTATTCTTTATAGTACATTATAACAAATTAAAGTTGATGTTTTAACTTTTATTTCTATATAAGAACAGTCTCCGTACAACTAGGATCCCCTATTTGCTGACAAGAAAAGGAGATGTCTCCTATTATTCGAAACCTCTCCTTTTTTGGTATATTCTGATTCCTTTATTCTTTCTTTGGCTTCTCACTATCGTATACAATCTTTCCATCAATAATGGTATACCTTACCTTTGTAAATACCTCCATAGGATTTCCGTCAAAAATTGCGATATCCGCATCCTTTCCAACTTCGAGACTGCCAATTCGATCCGATACATTACAGATCTCAGCCGCATTGATTGTGATTGCTTTTAACCCTTCTTCAACACCTAATCCTTCTCTTGCTGCAAATCCAGCGCAGATACATAAATCATGAATTCTTGTAACCGGATGATCAGTCATAATTCCAATCTTAATCCCTGCCTTATGCAAGATTCCTACTGTCTTAAAATCTGAATTCTGTGTCTCTATCTTATTACGAAATGCCAGTGATGGGCCTACAATGGCTGGAAAACCGGATGCCTTGATTTCATCCACGATTAAATGCCCTTCCGTACAGTGGTCTAGGGTCATCCTTAGATTAAATTCTTTTGCGATACGGATAGCTGTTAAGATATCATCCGTTCTATGCACATGTGCTTTTAATGGAATCTCTCTATTTAGAACGGGAAGCCAGCATTCTTTTCGAAAGTCCATGTCAAACTGGTCTCCTGCTTTTTTCGCTCTTTCCTTTTTCTCCTTATATTGCTCTGCTTTAAATAATTCTTCTCGTAGAAATGCAGCAATTGTCATACGTGTGGATGGCAACATAGATTTTCCATTATAATTAGTTTTAATATTTTCACCAAATGCAATTTTCATTGCAGCAGGTTCTAGGACTACCATATCATCAATACATCGTCCATAGGTTTTGATAAAGACAAATTGGCCTCCAACTACATTGGAACTGCCAGGTCCAACCATGGCGCCTGTAATTCCTGCACTTAAGGCATTATGAAAAGAACTATCCATTACATTTATTCCATCTAATGCTCTAAGATAAGGAGTCAGTGGATGATTTAGCTCGTTACAGTCATCTCCCTCAAACCCCTTTCTTGCTTCCGTAATTCCCAAATGGCAATGTGCCTCAATAATTCCCGGAAGTACCCAGGAATCTGTAGCATCAATTACTTCTGTAATCTTACTTTGATCCTTGGTATACTTTTCTCCAACTTCAATGATTTTTTTATCCTTTATTAAAACATAGCCATGCTCGTATGTTGCACCAGCCATTGTCATTACTTTTCCGTTCTTGATTAATAACATGATTCGTCAACTCCTCTGCATATAGGATATACAAAAAAACGCCATAATACTCTACGTATTATGACGTTTTCGTTAATCACTATTTCACTTTAACACTCTTAACTGTGCTATAGCTTCCGTATACTTTCTTACCATTTATTGTTTTGTAAGCTCTTACTCTAACATAAATAGTCTTCTTCTTGCTTAATTTAGTAATTGTTTTTGATGTTTTCGTTGTATATCCTGCAACTTTATATTTTCCTTTTTTAGAAGTCTTATAGGAAATCTGATATCCGCTTGCTCCAGTAACTTTCTTGTAGCTTACTGTTGCCGTTCTTGATTTCTTAGAGGAAACTTTAATGCTGCCTACTTTCTTAGGAACAATGTTAAAGTATACTTTTTTTGTTCCAGTATACTTTCCTTTTCCTTTGATCGTAATAGTTGCTTTACCTGTTTTAACATTGTTTTTATAAGAAACTGTGTAATCTGTTCCTTTTTTCAGTGCCTTTTTGTTGTACTTTAATGTTACTGCTGGTTTAATTGCTTTACCAGTGTATGTTTTATTACTAATGCTTGATACTTTTACTTTAGTAATTGCTACTTTCGTAACTGGTTTCATCGTTGGTTTTACGGTTGGATTTGGAGTTGCAGGTTTTTGTGTTGGTTTTGTTGTTGGTTTAGCTGTTGGTGCTTGTGTAGCTGGTGTTTCTGTTGGAGTTACCACTGGTTTTGAACCAATTTCTGTTCCAATAACAATTACAGTTGGATTAGCATTTGCAGTAAATCTTGCACCAGTATCAGCTGCAGCTTTATCTGTTAATTTTAAGAAGTCACCAAGGTTGATCGTTCCATCTTGATTAAACGTTGGAGTTACTGTTTCTGTACTTGCAAACCAAGAATCATTTACTGAAACGTCAGCTGCATTTACACCATTTAAGTAATTTGTTGCATCTACAATTGCATCTTGTTCTTTTACTTCGATATAATCTGTTTTTGCTGGTTTATAAGAAAGGAAACCAGTTACTTCATACTCTGTTTTTGCTGCATTTGTATATAAAGCAAGATTCTCTGCTTGGTTTGCAAATGAAGTTACATTATATACTTTTGGATCAGGACCCGAGTTACTAGTAACCCCTTTTGCAAGGTTGTTAAAGGAAACAGAGTTCTTTAAGATATGGGCACCAGGCATGCTTTCACCACCTAGTTTAAATCCATTACCTTCACCAATCTGAGTATTACCGGAATCTTCAGTTAATTTACCATTGCTGTATGCAACACAGGAATCGATTGTTACAGCACCGATAGAACCGGATGTAGATTTTGCATATAGATCCCAGCCATCATCGATATTGTGGTGAGAAATACAGTAACGGAATACGTTGTTATCACCTACAGTAATCTTTGCTGCAAAACCGTCAGCATCATTTGCTAAAGGATCACAGCTGTTATATACTTCAACACTTTGAACTAAGTTGTTGCTAGGCCACATTGCGTAGCTTTCTTCCGATGAACCATTGATTTGTAAACCTGTATCTGCATTGTCATGGATTAATAATTTCTCAGCGATATTATTATTTCCTTGAATATGCATTGGTTTACCTTGTTTTGTATTCTTGATTTCAAGATTGTAAATATGCCAGTAGTCAGCTTTTAAGATAATACCGCCTGTCGTAGAGTCAGCAAAATTTAATACTGCTTTTTCACTTGGATCAGACATTAATGTAATACGTTTTTCAGCAGTGCCGTTAAGTCCTCTTGGAATTTCAATTGCACTTGATAACTTGTATTCTCCACCTAAAAGGATGATTTCTTGTCCTGGCTGTACGAAAGCTACTGCTGTAGAAATGTCTAATGGGCTTGCCTTTGTTCCTTTTCCATTAGCAGTTCCTTGAGGAGATACATAGATTGCATTTTCTTCTGTACCATATGCTTTTACTGTTACTTCCAAAGTAGAAGTAATTGGATCATAAGAAGATAAATCAGTGTATGCAGGTAAGTCTTGAGCTTCTTTTACAGCTGGCGTAAATGTTACTTTTAATTTATTTGTTCCCTGTGTTAATGTAACAGGGATTTCTTTTCTTTGTTTTGCAAGAACAGGAACATCCTTTACAAGGATTTTACCAGCTTGATCAGCAATTTGAATGTTACCTGCTACATTAGAAACAAATACTGGTTTGTAATCCGTACTTGATGTTGTCTTTGTTGTATCAGATTTGATTGTAGGTTCAATCTTTGTAATTTCTCTTTCTGGTAAAACATAAGGATCTTCTTCTGGTTTTACAGTAGTAAAGGTGTAATCAGTTACAGTTGCGGTAATCTTACGTCCTACTACAAAACCAACATAGAGTTTGTCAGCATCCTGAGTTAAAAGAGTTTCGTCATAACTAATTAAATTATCATATTTTTCACCATTTTGGTCTTCAAATTGTGCAAGGTAACCACCATTACATCTTTGTAAGGTAAAGGTATATTCTTCACCATCAAAGAAACGTGGAGCATTTGGAGTTCCAGCTGCATTTGCTTTGTCTAAGTTGAAATTAGGATCAAAGTTCTTAGTTGCATCCATCACACGTTTTCCAGCTTGGGAATCTGTTGGTGCTTCTGTGTATCCTGTAATCGTACGAAGTCCAGGAATACCATATAAGTATTCTTTATTTACAGGATCAACAGTGAAACGAGTTACCATGGAAGCGACAGAGTTCATGTATCTTGCATCATTTACAGTGTCTAACGTATCTACTGCCATAATACCGAAGCCAGACTGATTGTCTTTACTAGCGGAATTATCTACTCTAAACGTTGCAGTTAATGTAAAGTTTTCTTCCTTAGGATCGATTTCTGTATAGTAGTAACTGAATTGATCTTCACTTTCTGCAATTTTACCTGAAGTGTTGTTCATTGTGATTGTTCCATCGGCATTTACTTTGATTTCACTTCCTTTGGAACCAGAACCTACAAGGCCGGATAACCATCGTTCTGCTTGTTTTTGTATTGTTTTGTTTATTGTAGCAGTCTTTGTATCTGCCCCTCTCACTGCAGTAACTGTAATTTCATATTCCTTTAATGCAGTTAAGTCTGTCGTGATTACGTATTCAGTATCTTTTAACCCTTTTACAACGTCTACTACGTTATCTGTACCTACTTCTTTGTAAGAAATGTTATATGTATCTGCTTCGGACACTTTTTCCCAAGCTAATTGTAATGATGAATTCTTTCCTGTTAAAGCTTTTGTAATCTCAAAAGAATCTAATGGTCTTACATAATCATTTACTGCTAATTCGGAAGAACTCTTAACCTCTTCTTCTCCTGCACGGTAAGCATTTACTACAACTTTAAAGTTACCACTCTTGGTTGGTTTTAATGCTATGGAACCTTCATTTCCTTCCGTTCTATATGTAGCTTTTGTATCTACTTTCCCGTCTGCATCAATAAGCTGTGCTACGACACGATCCGCTCCGCTATTGGAGATATCCATTTTCCAGTTTACTAGTATTTGACTTGTACTTACTGGATTTACTTTGGCAGATAGTAATTGAGGTGCAGTAACGCTTGACCATTCAGGTCTTTCAGGTTCTGCTATTCCTTCTTTCTCCTCAGCTACGTCTAAGTAGAATACATTTACACCGCCACTTGGGGATGCAAAATAATAATCGCCTGCTTCTGTAATCTGGAATGTAATTGGAGTAATTACAGTAGTCGTATTAATTGCTACAGGGAATGTGGTTACTACTTCGCCACCTGCTTTGTATAATGCAAAGTTACGTTCTCCTCCACCACTTAATGCATAGAGTGTAACAGTTGCTGCGCCTTCTGTTTTAAAATGAATGGAGCGTTCCGTTTCTGAACCTGTTCCATTTAATTTAATTGCATTTACAAAGTCCCAGTTTGTCTGTCCCTCTTTTTCCATGGCAGCAATATCTACTTTTTTTGAAGAAGTTGCATTGATCGTATATCCATCAAATACGGTATTTGCAGCAATTGATTTCACATTTAATTTGGATGGATTTAATATACTATGCATCCATACTTTTTGAGCATCTTGCTGTACTGCCATGTTTAAACCGCTTGCATCAATTGCTGGAGATGCATAGACAAGTCCCATCTGAGGCATTCCAGTAGCAATTACTGTTACTGTTGCTACAGAAGCAACAGTTCTTTTGAAAAGGTCTTTTCTCATAAATAGTTCTCCTCCTTTATAGGTAGCTATCTGGTCTGTATAAAACCAATCTAACCTTATACTATATATTATCCACAGATTGAAAGCACTTTCAATCTTTTTTTATCTATTTTTTATATTTTTTTATGATATAGTGACATATTATTGTCATATTTATATACATTTTTATTAAATCTCTTACAAATTATTCACATTACAGTGTATCCCCCCTTAAAATGTTTTCTTTTTACATACACATTATACAATATATTGAATAAGCATTTTGTAATTACTTACATTTTATGTAAAACCTATACTTTTCTTTTTTATGTAAAAA
>JAUNRX010000130.1 GCA_030539495.1 bacterium
GCTACAGCGTTACCACCAAGACGGTTAGCACCGTGAACACCACCAGTTACTTCACCAGCAGCATATACGCCAGCGATTGCAGAACCATCTTCTTTTAATACTTGTGCTTCAGTGTTGATTTTTAAACCACCCATTGTATGGTGAATACCAGGTGAACATTTAGCTGCATAGTATTTAGGAGTAGTTAAAGAAGCTGCCATGTCTTCACGACCGAATTCTTTATCTTCACCAGCTGCTTGGTATCCAGCATAGTTTGTCATAGTTTCTTTTAATGTAGCAGCATCTACACCAATTTTTTCAGCTAATTCTTCAATAGTATCAGCTTCAACTGTAAGACCGCCTTTTACATATTTTTCAATTGCAGAAAGACTTTCACGTACTGCTTGATCGAAGATCATGTAAGAAGTTTGATCTTTTTGTTCTAAGATCGCAGCACTTACAACGTCACGAGTTAATAATTCATTTACAAAACGTTTACCTTCAAGGTTAACTAAGATTGCACCGTTACCACGTACACCTTCAGTGTAAAGTGTTCCTGATGCAGGATCTACTGTTGGATGGATTTGGATTTGATCTAAATCTACAGTAGCTGCACCGATGTCTGTACCTAATGCGATACCATCACCTGTTGCACCTGCATGGTTAGTACCTACGAAGCCTTCAAGACTTGAATCGTATTGTGTTACCATATCAAGGTTAGCACCGAAACCACCTGTAGCAATGATTACTGCTGTACAGTCGATTGTGCTTTCGCCTTCTGCATTAGAGATTTTAACGCCAGTTACTTTACCGTCTTTATCAACTACGATTTGTTTTGCAGTTGTTTCTAATAATACAGGAATTTCTAATTTTTCAATTTGGTTGTTGAAAGTTTTTACAAGCATTGGTCCTACAGCGCTTGTATCACCTGGTCTGTGGATACGTTCAACACTTGCTCCACCGAACATAGCTACTACGGATAAATCTCCGCCGATTTCGTTGATCCATTCAACAGCAGCTTTAGAGTTTTCAACTAAAGTTGTTACTAAAGATAAGTCATTTAAGTTCTTTCCACCCTTCATTGTATCTTCAATGAAAAGTGCGTTAGAATCTTTAATTCCTTTTTCTTCTTGATATTTTGTTTCAGAAGCGTTAAGTCCGCCTGTTGCACGAGTAGTGTTACCACCAGTTAATGCCATTTTTTCTAAGATTACTACGTTTGTAGCGCCATCTTGTCTTGCTTGGATTGCTGCTGACATACCAGCACCACCAGCACCGATTACAACAATATCTGCCTTTTTGTTGCTTTCAGCTGTTTGTCCTTGTGTATCTGCTGGAGCGTCCTGTTTTGTAGAACAAGCAGTTACAGAAGTTAATGTCATTAGACCAACTAATAACATTGCTATTTTCTTTCTCATACTAATTTTCTCCTCACATTATTAACTATGTTAATGAGAAAATAATATCACAGGCTTGTTAAACTTTATACAGGGAATATTTGTAACTAATTGATACCTAATTTATCTAAATGTTCTTTTGCCATTTTTCTTAGTGTTTCATAATCTACTTTTCCAACTCCTGGATTTTTTGGAATTGATTCTATAAATGTCACCTGGTCTGGAAGCATATAGTAAGGTAGCTCTTCCTTACACTTTTTCTTAATATCTTTTAAGGAAACTAAAGAGTCCTGATCCTTTACGACAAATGCCCAGATCATTTCTCCAAACAATGGATGTGGCACTCCTACAACACCGGAAGCGTTAATGCCTTCTGTCTTATTAATCTGTGTCTGCACTACGATCGGAGAGATACTCTTTCCTCCACGTTTGATAAAGTACTTACGTCTTCCTAGAAGAGTAACGCAGGCTTCACTTTCTTTTCTTGCAATATCACCAGTCTTAAGCCAGCCATCCTGAAAGGCTTCCATCACAGTATCCGGTGCCGACATATAACCTTTTACTACGTTTGGTCCTTTTACATAAAGCTCGCCAACCTCTCCTACGCTTACTACTTCGCCCTCTTCATTTCTTACTTCGATGATATTATCTGCATCTTTTGCAAGGGTAAGCTTTGCTGTATCTTTAATTTCCTCTCCGGTGATATCTACTGCTGTATGCATATAGACATTGCAGGTTTCCACAAGACCATATCCATTGGAGTATACTTGAAGATTTGGGAACATAGAACGAAGTCGTTTTAAGCATGCCGGAGAACAGAAATCCATTCCTGCCCCAACTTCTGTAACACTGGATAAATCATAGGTATTGGTATCCTTTAACAATAAAAGAGACTCAAAATACGCAGGTGGACAAGTAATGCTTTGTGACTTTCGTCGTTCAATGTCCTTTAAGAAGTTCTGCGGCGTAATATCATCTGAAAATACAATAGATCTTTTTTGTAATACCATACCACATAATACAAGCATAACGGATGTGGAAAATGGAAATGCCATACTGCAGCGGTTGGCCAGTCTAATCTGTTGCGACTCTTCCATCATATTTTTGGATACAATCATCTCAGATCCTACATTATTTTGCGTCATACAAACCATTTTCGGTATTCCTGTCGTTCCTGAACTGGAGGCAATCATTAATGGAAGTTCTGCTTCTTCCCCACTGATCTTATACTGCTCAAGATCTACGTCTTCCTCTGGCTGTCCATAAATCGTTTTGTAAGTACTGCTATCTTCTACTACCGCATAGGCAAAGGATGTTCCTATTTTATCTGCTGCTTTTTCAAGTCCTTCCACCATGCTTTCATTGGTTACGATTAAGCAGACCTTAGCCTGTTTAAACAAAGTAACCCTTGCAATTGCCGGAATTCCTGCAAACTGTGGTACTGCATAAGCACCAAGCTTTGCAATTGCAATAAATAATGGAATAATATCCGTATTGTTATTTAACGTGTAACCAACGCCACTGCCTTGTCGTACTCCAAGTACTATAAGATGCTTTGCAATTTCCTCTACACGTTTTCTAAACTCACTACTTGTTATGATAGTATCGTTAAAATACATTGCTTCATATTCTGTATCACAGCTGGCAACGTATTCTCTGTACATTTGATTAAATGATTTAACCATCTTTTGTCCCCCTATAAGTATGTTTGTAATGCTTTTGTTATGGTTTCCCCTACTTCTTTTCTCTGTTTCGTATAATAAAAATGATCGCCTTCAAAGGAATTGCAGTTACAGTCCTTCTTTGTCATCTGGTTCCACTCTTCCATTCCCTCTTTGGTAACCAGAAGATCTTGTTTTCCATATAACGTATAAATATCCGTGTTTAACTGTGCCCCTTCCATATACACATAATCTTTAGCCATCTTAATGTCTGCATGAAGGATCGGCAGAATTAACTGAAGCAGTTCCTGATTACCTTGAAGCTCCTTTGGAATTGCATGCAACGCCAGCTTTCGGTCAAGCTCCTGCTGGTTCGTAGTTTCCTCCAATGGAATATGTACAAATGGAGCACATCTGCCGGAAATAAAGATACACTTTGGTTCCGGCAGGTTCTCTTTCTCAATCTTTTTCACCAGCTCATAGGCAAGCAGGCCCCCCAGACTATGTCCAAAGATTGCATAGTCTGTCTCCTTGATTTCCTCTTTGATCCTTGAAAATAAGTCTTCTACCGTATCCTTAACTGCCTCCAAGCAAGGCTCCTTAATACGGGTTCCTCTTCCTGCCAGCTCTAATGGAACAAGTTCCAGTCCTTCAATAGAAATAAACCGTTTCATTGCCATATAGCCCATTGCCGAGCCACCGGCATGAGGAATAAAATACAGCCTTAGCTTAGGCATTGACAAGCACTCCCTCTTCATTTAAGAGATCAAATAACTGGCCTACCTTACTAATGACTGCCACGCTGGAAAGTGGTACTTCCAAATGATAAATATCATTTAAATAAATACCCATGCTAAATAATCCTAAGGAATCAATTAATAAATCCGTATAAAGATCCGTTTCTTTTGTAATTGAGTCCTGCTCTTCTCCCACATATTCTGCAATATTTTTTGCAAATGTACTCCATTCTAAATTATTCATCGTTTTCCGCCTTTCATATATTTAAACTGTACTTTTCCAATATCATGAGGAATTTCTTCTGAGACAAGCACCTTGTCCGGAATCTTATAGGCAGAAATCTTCCCTTTCAGATATCTCGCAACTTCTCCTCTTGTAATGGTTTCTCCATCTGCTGTCTGCACATAGGCAACAATCTGTTCTCCAAATACTTCATGTTTCTTTGGAATAATGGCAACTGCCTGCACTCTAGGGTGTAACAGCAGCGCACTTTCCACTTCCTCCGCATGTACTAGATTGGCCCCACGCTTAATAATTCGCTTGCTTCTGCCAAGGAAACGAAGCCTTCCATCAGGAAGTCGTTTTGCCATATCACCGGTTAAGAAATACCGTCTTCCATCCTCTATGAGTACCGTATCCTTAGTTGCCTGCTCATTTCCAAAGTAGTTAAAGATAATTGCCGATGTATAAATCTTTAACTCGCCGATCTCGCTTTCTTTCCCTGTTTCATCTACAAGGGCAGCCTTTGTAAATGGAAGCTCCCTAAAATCACTAGGATCTACCTCATAATCATACTCTGAGTCCCACACAACCATGGTTGCCGTCTCCGAGGAGCCGATAATATTGACTACTCGAATATGGAGTGTTTCTACAAATACTTTAGCAATATCCGCAGGAAGCACTTCTCCTGCAAAATAACAAATCCTTACACTGGATAAATCATAGTGATCAAACTCCGGATGAGATAATAAGATCTTTGCCAAGGTTGCCGTAAGCTGGATTACCGTAACCTTACGTTCTTCCACTGTCTTTAAAAACATGGTCGGATCAAACTGCGGCTGATAAATGACGCTTCCGCCTTTTACAACCATCTGCAGTCCCATTCCAAATCCACCTTGATGATACAATGGCATTCCAATCATCATTGTATCATCCGGCTGAAATTCCAGATAGTCTCCCATATCCTTAATTGCCTCAAAGAAGCCCATATAAGGGACTGTTAATATCTTAGGATTTCCCGTGCTTCCGGACGTGCATGCTAAAGACATCACACGTTTCTCATCTACCACGGCATACTGCTGTTCTAACAGCTCTTTTATAATCTTCTTCTCCAGAAACTGCTCGAAGGAATAGATATAAGATGGTCTCTCTTCTTCCTCACCAGCTGCCAGAATAAACATGGATTGCTCTCTTATCTCAGGGTTAAGTTTCCTAACGATTTCAAGGATTTGATTGCTCCTGTACTCCTTTGCAAAAAAGCAATAGGAGATTCCGGTATAGCTAAACAGATGCTCCAATTCTAGAATTCCACTCTGAGGATCGATTGGTACCGGCTGTGCTCCAAGATAAACGGCGCTGAAAAATAATTCATACCATCGGACGCTATTGTATAACACAATCCCTACTTTGGTATCTTTTCTAACACCCCAGGCATACATGCTAGATGCAATCCTCTTTGTATTTGTAATAAATTCCTTATATGTAATACTCTGTTGGTCTATGGTAATTAGAACTTGGTCTGGATGTTCCACGGCGTGTCTCTCTATCACCTGATAGAATTCCTTATCTGCCATTGTCCTTACTCCTTTGACTGTTCTTCTAAATGCGTTACCATCCAGTCTGCAACCTTAATACGGATCCAATGCATCTGTTCCCCTACAGGCATTGCATGCATAATGGATTCTTTCGTTGCAAATACTGGCTCCTCATCAATGACGATGGTCTCTTTCTTTCCTTCTGTCTTTGTAAGGATTTCTTTTGTCTTTTCTAATGGCATCCAGTTATCAAAACGGCTATGCACCACTAGATAATCGCTTTTTACTGCTCCTTCGGTAAGCACTTCCATTCCTTCATAGAACTCATTTTCAGGACCATTTGCAAGCTGATACTTTGCCCAAAGGCCTTGTTTCATCCAACGAGGAACTGCATCCTCCTCAAGCATGGTGACAAAGAGTGGGAATAAATTGGCTACGCAACGAACACTAGGATATTTTGCTGCAAAGCGGTAGGCATAACCTCCACCCATACATAATCCATAGCTTCCCAGTCTATTTTCGTCAATTAATGGATGGCTTAACAAAAATTCCATTGTCTTATCAAAACCAAGCTCGATATTTTCTCCACTAAGCTTTAGGTCATAATCAAACAATGCCGCTCCGGTTCCCGGCTGGTCTAGGCAAAGCACTGCCACTCCTCGTTCCACCAATGGCCTTGCCATCGTCTCTAACTCCTCTTTGGAGCTTCCCATTCCCGCAAATATAGTAACACACGCATAAGGCGCTTGAAACTTCTTCTGGTCTGGTAAATGAAGATATCCTGGCATTCCTTTCTTCTCTTCTAATTTTATTACGACCTGTTCAAACCTGCGTTCAGAACATTGAAGAGCTTGTAGGTAATAACCTTCTAATTTTTTATATATTTCTCGTTTTCCTGCAATTTGATCGGAATTAATCAGGTAACAAGCATAATAACACCTTGCTGCTAACATATAATATTCCTTTGCAGATATGTAATTTCCTTTTTCTTTGGCTTCTTTACCAAATGCACTAAATCTTTGTGCTTTCTTTCCCCATTCTTCTCTCCAAGTCATCTCTAATACTTTAGAATTGACGAGAGGTTTTTTCTCTACTTTTTGTAATACGTATTCCATATCGATGGGATTTACTCCATAGATCAGGCTCCTTACGATTACCGGATTTAATAATGTTCTAATGGACCATTGCATCCTGATACCCCCTCCACCTATTTTGTCAAATATATGTATAAAAACAATATTTAGTTTATATTATAACATTTTTTGCTAAAAAGGTAAATGTTAAATAGGGCCCAACTTTTCCGCCGAGCCCTATTTGAATTTACAGATTTTATGTGTGACCAAAAATAAGTAATTCTTCTATTTTTATTCTGTTTTAAATTTGGAAATCTCCGCTTCCAGTTGTTTTGCACAAGTTGTAAGGCTAGCTAAGCTTTCCTCCAAATTCACCATAGTTGCCAACTGTTCCTCTGTCATTGCAGAAATAGTAAGTGTAGCATCTGAATTTTCTTGAATCTTAATTGCAAAATTATCAATAATACGTTCCATATTCTCTTTTATATCGATCATGGATTTATTTAACGTACCAATTCCATTTACATTGGAACCTAATGCAGTTACAGATGTACTGATGGAACGGAATGCTTCCTTTGTATTGTCTACTGCCTTTGTCTGCATATCGGAATTCTGTGCTACCACCTGAATTTCCTCTACAGCATTCTTTGTCTGTTTCTTTACTCGATCAATCAATTGCTTGATACTTCCTGCAGACTCTGCAGAATCTTCCGCAAGCTTACGCACTTCCTCCGCAACTACGGCAAATCCTTTTCCGCTATCGCCGGCTCTTGCCGCCTCAATGCTAGCATTTAACGCTAATAAATTAGTTTGCGAAGAAATTTGATTGATTGTCTCAACAATAGTATCAATTTCATTAGATGTATGATAAATTTGATCAATTGTTGTCTTTACTGAATTGGTAGATCGATTCGTAAGCTCCGTCACTTCTAACAAGTTGGTTACTGCCTTAACCCCTTGCTGATTTACAGACTGTGTCTGATCCACCATGTCATTTGCACCACGAATGGAATCCGTAATGGAATACATTGCATTGGATAACTCTTCAAAATGACTTACAATTCGGTTCGTTTCCTCCGACTGATTTACTGAACCAGCTGCGATCTCTTCAATTTCAGAAGCAATCTGATTCGTTGTCTCTGTAGTCTCCTTCACAATCGTAGCGATTTGACCAGACTCCTCAAGTAATGTCTCCGTAATCTCTTGATTTGCAAAAATTAACATACGAATCTTCTCAATTGTCGTATTAAATGCTCGTGCCATCTGAGAAATCTCATCTTTTGTATTCACTTCAAAGTTTCTTGTAAGATCCCCTTCTCCAATAAACTCAAGCTCTTGATTTAATTTTTCAATATTGGCAAGCAATTTTTTTGTTACAAGACCGGAAAGCCCAATACCAAGAACCGCGAAAATTACGGCATAAATAAGAATTCCCTGTATTAAGGAACTAATTTCATTGATGATTAAAGCATTTGGAATGACGCCTACGATCTTCCATCCCAAACTATTCTCAACTTGTTTAAATGCAGAGAATTTTATTTCTCTGATTGAATGATACTTAAGTGTTCCTGACTCCGCCTTTGATACCACTTCCCATAACTTTTGATCCGGGATATCTTTACCAATCAAGTTATCAAAGGAACTGATCATGATATTTCCACCATTGTCAGTAATATAAAGCTTACCACCTTCTCCAATATCAATGGTTTCGACTAAGCTAGTAATGTGCTCTAGGGAAATATCGATTTCAACAAATCCGATGATTTCGTTATTTTGGTAGACCTTTTTATAATAGGTCATAATCCATTTTCCTGTCGATCCATCAATATACGGACGTTTCCAATTGGCTTCCGTTTTCTCATTGAGGCGTTCTAGGTACCAAGCAGCCTGTCCTGGAACCTGACTAGCAGCTGCTTCATTTCTCGGATAAAGGAATACTTTGTCTGCTCTACTGAAAATAAGATTAATTACTTCTGGATAAATCTCTTGCTGTCTTTGCAATAAATCATAAATCTCTTTTTCCTGTTTTGCTGTCGTTTCCTTCTTCAAAACTCCATCACTAATCAAAGTATCTGCTAAATGTTCCGTCTGATTGATAATGGCATCTAGCTGTTCATTTAATACATCTATTTTTCCATTGATTTTTTCTTCATAAAAACCTTGGATAATCCTACTGCTCGTTTTGTAGACCATAAAGCTAATCGCACTTGAAACAAATAGTATAGTAACTAATACTAATGCAATAAATCGATATTTCAAGGAAACAACACGCTGTCTATTCGCTACTTGCCCGTGATTTGGCTCTGACATATTTTATCCTCCTGTTTTAACTAAACATTATGCAACTTCTCTTGTAGTGGCTGTATACTCAGATACCTTCCAATCTCCATCCTGAAGCACATACGTAACCTCTATGTTTCTCTTGTATTTTACGTTCTTACCAATACCAACCGTTTGATAGTACTCCTCAGTAGCACTTGTTGACGTAGCATACACGGTAGTCACTACCTTGGCAGCCTTTTCCCCATAAAGTTTAAAAAATTCTATATTATTAATATCTACTGCATTCACATCTTGCATTAACTCATACGCCTGCATCGCTGCCAAAGCTGCCTCCGCTACACCAGCTGCTTTATTTGCTTCCTTTTTCTCTTTTGTATAAAGTTCATACTCTGTAGTAAGATCAGGAGCTTTATAATTCTTAGTCAGCATTGCCGTTAGGAACTTCACTGCGTTCTCTTTTAGAATTACAACATCTCCATCTTCTTCTGAAACCTCTACTTGTTCTCCGTCAATAGAGACCGTATAGGCAAAAGCATCATTGGCACTTATCTCATTGGCACTTGATGAACCACATGCCGTCATACTGATTACACTTACAAGTATAATTACTGCTATCATATATTTGCTTTTTTCATACATACGTTTCTTTCTCTCCCTTTTGTTTTTCCCTGCTATCATATATCGTCGTTTTTTGTCGAATTCATTAACTAAATTTAACTTTTTTTCACATCTTATGTATAGCGCCTTATTATGTAGAC
>JAUNRX010000022.1 GCA_030539495.1 bacterium
CAACATCTAGTGGCGTGCCTGACTTTAGAAGTTCCAATGGACTTTATAGTAAGAAACTAAATAAGAATTTCACACCAGAACAGGCAGTATCTCATACTTTTTTTGTACGATATCCAGAGGAGTTTTTTGATTTTTATAAGAAGAACCTTATATACCCAGAGGCAAAGCCAAATGCCTGTCATATTGCACTTGCCAAACTAGAGGAAATGGGTAAGTTAAAAGCCGTTGTGACGCAGAATATCGATGGGCTGCATCAGGCGGCAGGTTCTAAGAAGGTCTATGAGTTGCATGGCTCGGTACTTCGAAACTATTGTGTGAAGTGCCATGCATTTTATGATGCTGAGTATGTAATAAACCAGGAGGGTGTACCTCACTGTGAAAAATGTGGTGGAGTAGTAAAGCCTGATGTTGTGCTGTATGAAGAAGGATTAGATGATGATATTATATCTGGTGCAGTTGATGCAATTTCAAAAGCAGATACCTTAATTATAGGGGGGACCTCTTTGGTCGTTTACCCTGCAGCTGGATTGATTGATTATTTTAGAGGAAAGAATTTAATCCTTATCAATAAGAGTACGACTCCAGCAGACGATAAGGCGGATCTAGTAATTAATGATGATATTGCCAAAGTAATGGAGGAAGCAGTTGCAAATCTATAAGTTTTACCCCTATTAATAAATATAAATGCACATGTTGGATAAACTACCATTATAATTGACTATTGGTAAATGAGGTGATTATAGTGGATGGCAAGCTATCCAATGAGTTAGCAATTAATATAAAGAATATTAATCAGGCCCTAAATGTGGAGAAAAACTTTGATATTGTCTATCGTGTTCTTACAATTGCCGATACAGAGGGATGTTTCTACGTTGTAGATGGAATGAATAAGGACGATGTACTACAAAAATTAATGCAGTTTTTCTCGGGGATTAAGCCAGAAGAGATGGCAAAGAATGCCCATGAGATGTCAATCAAGCTTCTTCCATATGGGGAAGTGGATTTTGTTAAGGATATACCAACACTTGTAACAAATGTATTATCTGGCGTACCTGTCCTGGTCGTAGATGGTTTTGATAAGGCAATCAGTATTGATTTTCGTACGTATCCATCTAGAGGTATTGAAGAACCTGAAAAAGAGAAGGTACTTCGTGGAGCCAGAGATGGATTTTGTGAGACGCTTGTTATGAATACGGCATTAGTAAGAAGAAGAATTCGCAATCCCAATCTTATTATGGAGTATGCCACTGCAGGAAAGAGTTCAAAGACAGATATAGTATTTTGCTATATGAAGGATCGTGTCGATCATCAGTTTTTGAAACGCTTACAGGATAAAGTAAAGGCGATTGATGTAGATGCATTAACGATGGGATCAGAGAGTCTGGCAGAGTGCATTCACCGTGGCAGCTGGTGGAATCCATTTCCAAAGTTTAAATATAGTGAGCGGCCGGATGCAACTGCAAGTGCAGTATTAGAAGGCAGCGTCATTATCTTCGTAGATACCAGTCCATCGGCTATGATTTTACCAACTTCTTTACTTGAGATTACAGAAGAAGCGGATGACTATTATTTTCCTCCGATAACAGGAACGTATTTACGACTTACAAGAGTTGTCATTAATCTGATTGCATTATTTTTGACACCACTCTGGCTGCTTTTAATGAATAATCAGGGACTCATTCCTAAGCCTTTAGAATTTATCGTAGTAAAAGATGCAATTAATATTCCATTACTTGTGCAGCTATTAATTCTAGAGTTTGCAGTAGATGGATTAAAGTTAGCATCAGTCAATACGCCGAGTATGTTAAGCACACCGTTAAGTGTTGTTGCAGGTATTGTACTTGGTGATTTTACCGTAAGTTCAGGATGGTTTAATTCTGAGACAATGCTTTATATGGCATTCGTTGTTATTGCAAATTACTCTCAGTCCAGTTTTGAGCTTGGATATGCACTTAAGTTCTTAAGAGTCATCTTATTAATCCTAACAGGACTATTTGATATTTGGGGATTTGTCGCAGGATTGATTATTACATTTATTGCTGTCTGCTTTAATAAGACCATATCCGGACAGAGTTATCTGTATCCAATTATTCCATTTAATGCAAAGGAATTTGGGAGAAGGTTCTTACGACTTTCTTTGCCTGCAGTAAGTCGTGAAAATAAAAAGACACATTAAGGAAAGAGCATGGAGGATTTTAAACGAGAGGTTTAAGTCTTCCCTGCTCTTTTCATTTTACAGAAGTCATAAGATACTATATAATTGTAAATAATCGTGAGAACAAAAGGCAGCAGCAGGGAGGAAATGACAATGGAGGAGTCTTTTTTCAACGCATGCGAATTAATTAGAGAGAATAGAGATACGAATTCGGGCATAGGGACGTTATCAGAGAAGACATTACATGCCATATTAAAATATTATTTTGAACCGGATAATACATTTCATGAAATCCGTTACCAGGGCTATGTGGCAGATATTTTGCATGATCAGGATGTAATTGAGATACAGACGGCAGGGTTTAATAAGCTTCGTCGTAAATTAGATGTATTTTTAGCTGCAGGTTCAGTAAGGATTGTATATCCTATTGCTTATGAGAAGTATTTGGAATGGATTGATGAAGAGACGGGAAGAATTACTGATAAGCGTAAGTCGCCAAAGAAGGGGACGCCATATCAGGTGTTTTTTGAATTATATAAGATTAAGTCTTATCTGACTCATCCGAACTTATCGTTATCCATTGTGCTTATGAATATGGAGGAGCAGCGTCTCTTAAATGGATGGAGCAAGGATAAGAAGCGTGGTTCAAGCAGATATGAGAGAGTTCCCACAAAGCTAGTAGATCAGATCGATATTAATTGTGTAGAGGATTATGCAAAGCTAGTTCCGGAAAGTCTAGGAGAGACATTTACAACAAAGACGTATAAGGAGGCAACCAAATTGTCCATTGGAGTGGCAAGGACGGCAATTCATGTACTCAATTATGTAGGTGTCATCAGAAAAGTAGGAAAACAGGGAAATCTTATTATATATGAGCGTGTAAAACAAGACAGTTAAGAATGAGACAAGAAAGGTTAGAAACAATTATGAGATTAGGATCACACGTAGGTATGAGCGGTAAAGAGATGATGTTAGGTTCCGCAAAGGAAGCACATTCTTATGGCGCAAATACATTTATGTTATATACAGGAGCACCACAAAATACAAGAAGAAAAGATATCAGCGAATTAAATATCGATGCAGCTTGGGATTATATGAAGCAATACGATATCGATGAAATCGTGGTACATGCTCCTTATATTATTAATTTAGGAAATACCGTAAAGCCAGAGACATTTGAGATTGCAACTCAATTCTTAGATTTAGAGTTAAAGCGTACGGAAGCAATGAAGAGTAAGTATCTTGTACTTCATCCAGGTGCTCATGTTGGTGCTGGAGAGGAAGCAGGAATCAAACAAATTGTTACTGGATTAAATGAGGTCTTAACAAGAGAGCAGAACGTGTATGTATGTTTAGAGACAATGGCTGGAAAAGGAACAGAGCTTGGCTGTACATTTGAACAGTTAGCAAAAATCTATGATGGCGTTAAGTTTAATGATAAGTTAAGAGTTTGTTTTGATACTTGCCACGTAAATGACCAGGGCTATGATTTAGTAAATGATTTAGAGGGAGTATTTGATCAGTTTGACCGAGTAGTTGGAAAAGATCAGATTGCAGTATTCCATATTAATGATAGTAAGAATGTATTAGGTGCAAGAAAAGACCGTCATGAAAATATCGGTTTTGGTAACCTTGGATTTGATACAGTGAAGAATATCATTTATCATAAGGACTTTTTAAACGTACCTAAAATATTAGAAACACCTTATGTTGCAGTTCCAGGAGAAGCAAAGAAAACACTTGCTCCATATAAATATGAGATTGCAATGTTAAAAGAAGGCGTATTTCATGAAAATCTGATCGAAGAGATCTTAGCGCAGAAATAAGTTATAAAAGGAGAAGGAACCATTGGATTCACTATACGATAAATTAGCAGGCTACCAGGCGGAGGATGTTTATCCGATGCATATGCCGGGCCATAAGCGAAATACTAAATTATTTGAAATGCCCAATCCCTATTCGATGGATATTACAGAGATTGATGGATTTGATGATCTTCATCAGCCAGAAGAAATCATCCTAGAGTCCATAGAACAGGCAAGGAGGCTGTATGGTGCGAAGCATACGTATTACCTTGTAAATGGGAGCACAGTAGGGCTATTAGCAGGTATTATGGCTTGTACAAAGAAGCATGACCATGTATTAGTGGCTAGAAACTGTCATAAGGCAGTGTACAACGCCATCTATATGCATGAGCTTACTCCTGTTTATCTATATCCTGAATTCAATGAGGACTTCGGCTGTTATGAAGAGGTTTCTGTCAGCACGGTAAAAAAGGCATTAGAGGAAAATGAAAAGATTTCTTTAGTCATTCTAACAAGTCCAACATATGAAGGCATCGTTTCTGATATTGCTGGAATTGCAGCAGTCTGCCATGAACGAAACATTCCTTTATTAGTGGATGAAGCGCATGGAGCCCATTTAGGATTTCACCCATATTTCCCAGAGAGTGCAGTGAAAGAGGGGGCAGATGTGGTAATTCAAAGTGTTCATAAGACATTGCCGGCATTTACGCAGACAGCTTTACTTCACAGCGATGACAAGCTTGTGGACCAGACGCGAATTAAGCGTTATTTGTCAATGCTGCAAAGCAGCAGCCCATCCTACTTATTAATGGCTGGCATTGATAAGTGTGTTCGTTATGTAAGTGAAAATAAGGAAACTGTATTCTCTGAATATGAAAGGGACCTTAAGAGTTTTTATGAACGTATGAAAGAGCTTAAACATTTAACTCTTCTAACAGAGTCAGGCAATTCAGAGGTTCGAAGAGATCCTTCTAAAATTGTAATTGGAGTTGCAGGTACGAATCTTTCTGCATCCCAGTTACATGAATTCCTATTAAACAAATATAAAATTCAGTTAGAGATGATTAGCCGTGATTATGGAATTGCAATGACAAGTATTGGTGATACAAAGGAAGGCTATGACAGGCTGGCAGCTGCATTATTAGAGATCGACGGTTCGATTGAAACAATTACAAGAACAGATAAGATCAATCCGTATCATATTCCAAGACTTGTAAAAGTGCTTGAGCCTTATAATGCAATGGATGAGGATTATGATGTGATAGCATTTGATGAGGCAGCAGGACGAATTAGTGCGGAATATATTTATTTCTATCCACCAGGAATTCCAGTAGCAGTTCCAGGAGAAGTAATTAGCAAGGAGCTATTACAGGCAATTTCTGAATTTAAAGAAACAGAAATTCATATTAAGGGAGTAAGTGATTCTTCCTTACAGACATTACGAGTAATAAAGCTAAAGGAGGCGTAGACAGGATGTCACATAAAATCTATGTAGTTATGGGAAAAAGCGCTTCTGGCAAGGATACCATCTATAAAGAGTTAGCAAAAGACAAAGAGTTAGGATTAAGAGAGGTAGTCACATATACCACAAGACCAATCAGAGAAGGCGAAAGAGAAGGCGTAGAATATCACTTCGTAACAGAGGAGAGGCTTGATGTGTTAGAGAAGGAGGGCAGGATCATAGAACATCGTACTTACAATACGGTCTATGGTGCATGGCATTACTTTACAGTAGAAGATGAACAAATTGAGTTAGATCAACATGATTATGTATTGATTGGAACATTAGAATCTTATCGTCAGATCCTTGCCTACTATGGCAGTGATATTGTTAAGCCAATTTATGTTGAGGTTGAGAGCGGGGAACGATTAGAAAGAGCCCTACAAAGAGAACGTAAGCAGGCAGAGCCTAAATATGCGGAGATGTGTCGGAGATTTTTAGCAGACGAACAGGACTTTGCAGAAGATAAGATTGAGGAAGCAGAGATTACAGTTCGATTTGAAAATAGGAATTTACGGGAATGCATCCAGGAAATCAAAGCATTCATCCAAGCAAAAACTATTATGTAATTAACAGTATCTATGATATAATAAATTACAAAGGCTTGATGATAGGAGGATATTTGGTATGGATTTACGTGTAAATCAGATGCAGAATATGAATCAGCTGAATGCAACAAACCAAGTAAGAGAATCTGATGGTTCCTTTAAATTTACGCTAGTAAGCCATATTGAAGAAGAAGGCCTGCAGGCAAGACTTACTCTTATGCTTGAGGAAATTACAAGCCAAGGGGAACGAATAAAAAAGCGTATGGATGTTAAGGATGTAAAGAGATATCGATCCTTAATTCAGGAGTTTATGAATGAGGTCGTATCGCGCTCCCATCAGTTTAGCCGAGAGAATTCTCTTGATCGTCGAGGAAGACACCGTGTCTATGGGATTGTCAAACTTGTGAATCAGGCAATTGATGAATTGGCGCAGGAGTTAATTAGTGAAGAACAAGATTCCTTAAACATACTAGGTCGTATAGATGAAATAAGAGGAATGTTATTAGATATCTTTATGTAACTACCTTGCATAAGATAAAGGGGTGTAAGCATGTTAGATTATAATCAGGTAATTGGTCATAAGAATATAATAAAACACTTAAAGATGGCAGTTGAGAACAACAGAGTATCTCAGGCTTACATTTTAAGTGGAGAGGATGGTTCTGGAAAGATGTTATTGGCACAGATTTTTGCTAAGACACTTTTATGTGAGGAAGGGAAAGACATACCTTGTAATACGTGTAAGTCTTGTCTTCAGGTAGAAGGGGAAAACCAGCCGGATTTAAAGTATGTGACTCATGAAAAAGCAAGTATCAGTGTTGATGATATTCGTATCCAGGTAAACAATGACATATTTATTAAGCCATTTAGCAGCAAATATAAGATCTATATTGTTGATGAAGCAGAAAAGATGACAGAGCAGGCACAGAATGCCTTACTAAAGACAATTGAAGAGCCACCGGAATATGCAATCATATTATTGTTAACGACGAACACGACAAAATTATTGCCTACGATTTTATCGAGATGTGTAACACTACCGTTAAAAGCAGTACCACAAAAGGACATTAAAAAATATTTAATGGAACATATCGGAGTGCCAGACTATCTTGCAGATATCAGCGCAGGATTTTGTCAGGGTAATGTAGGACGAGCAATTAAGTATGCATCCAGTGAGTCTTTTATTGAAGGAAAAGATGCCATACTTCAAGTACTTAAACGAATCGATCAGATGGAGCTCTATGAGATTATGGATGCAATAAAGGAATTTAGTGCCCGTAAGCTGGAGATTGAAGATTATATCGATTTAATGATTTTGTGGTATCGTGATGTTTTGTTATGTAAGGTGACTAGGGATCCAAATTTATTATTATATAAAAATGAGTACAGAGCAATTATAAAGCAAGCAGAAAAACACAATTATGAAGGCATTGAAAACAGTATTAAGGCAATGGAAAAGGCCAAGGTTCGTTTAAAGGCCAATGTCAACTTCGATACAGCAATCGAATTAATGCTGTTGTCATTAAAGGAGAATTAAGATGGTAAATGTAATTGGAGTTAGATTTCGTAAAGCCGGTAAGATTTATTTCTTTGACCCGGTAGATCTTGAAATCAAACAAGGGGATAATGTCATTGTTGAAACAGCAAGAGGCATTGAATATGGAAACGTTGTACTTGGACATAAAGAAGTTTCAGATGAAAAGATTATTCAGCCATTAAAACAAGTAATTAGAGTGGCAACCCCAGAGGATGATGAAATAGAGAAACGTAACAAAGCAAAGGAAAAGGATGCATTTGCAATCTGTTTAGAAAAGATTAAAAAGCATGGCCTTGAGATGAAATTAATCGATGCAGAGTATACGTTTGATAATAATAAAGTATTATTTTACTTTACAGCAGACGGACGTATTGATTTCCGTGAGTTAGTAAAGGATTTAGCAGCAGTATTTAAGACAAGAATTGAATTACGTCAGATTGGTGTACGTGATGAAACGAAGATCGTTGGAGGGATTGGCATTTGTGGAAGACCATTATGCTGCCATACCTTCTTATCTGAGTTTGTTCCTGTATCTATCAAGATGGCAAAAGAACAGAACTTAAGCTTAAACCCTACAAAGATTTCAGGGGTATGCGGACGTTTAATGTGCTGTCTTAAGAATGAAGAAGAAGCATATGAAGAGCTTAACAGCAAGCTTCCAAACGTAGGTGATTATGTTACAACAGCAGATCGCTTAAAGGGTGAAGTACAAAGCGTAAGCGTATTAAAACAATTAGTAAAAGTAGTTGTTACTTTAGAACACGATGAAAAAGAGGTACGTGAATATAAAGTCGATGATTTAAAATTCACACCAAGAAAGAAACGTGAGAGAGTAGCAATGGATGAAGAGTTACGTGCCTTAGAATTAGCTGAGAAACGTGAAAGTAAATCCAAGTTAAACGAGTAGTATAGTAGTAAAAGGAGTTAGTTCATGGAATTATTATTACCAGACGAGAGATTGGATGAACTACAACGTAATAACTATAAAATCATCCAAAATCCAAAGAAATTCTGCTTTGGAATGGATGCAGTATTATTATCTGGCTTTGCTGAAGTAAAAGAAGGCGAGACTGCACTTGATCTTGGCACAGGCACAGGGATTATTCCAATCCTTCTTGAAGGAAGATATAATGGAAAACATTATACCGGACTTGAAATTCAGGAAGAAAGTGCTGATATGGCAAGACGTAGTGTTCGCTACAATAATTTAACAGAAAAAATAGATATTGTTACTGGAGATATAAAGGAAGCCTCTAAACTTTTCAAAGCGGCTTCCTTTGATGTTGTTACAACCAATCCACCATATATGACAAATAGCCACGGGTTAGTAAACCCAGATATGCCGAAGGCAATCGCAAGACATGAGTTATTATGTTCTTTAGAAGATGTTGTAAGAGAAGGCGCTAAGGTGTTACGACCAGGCGGAAGATTCTATATGGTACACCGACCAACCCGTTTGGTTGAAATTATCAATATGTTAACAAAATATAAGCTTGAGCCTAAGAGATTAAAGATGGTTCATCCTTATGTCGATAAAGAAGCAAATATGGTATTGATAGAAGCAGTCAGAGGCGGAAAGTCTATGATCAAGGTAGAGCGTCCTTTGATTGTTTATAAAGATGTAAAGGTTTACACAGATGAGATTTATGATATCTACGGATATTAAACTGGAGGTTTAAATGGCAGGAAAATTATATTTATGTGCAACTCCGATTGGAAATTTAGAGGATATCACATATCGTGTGCTTCGTACATTAAATGAAGTTGATTTAATTGCAGCAGAGGATACAAGACATTCCATTAAGTTACTCAATCATTTTGATATTAAGACACCAATGACTAGCTATCATGAGTTCAATAAGATTGAGAAGGCAAAATATTTAGTACAAGAGATGTTAGATGGAAAAAACATCGCATGCATTACTGATGCAGGAACTCCAGGTATTTCAGATCCAGGAGAGGAACTTGTTAAGTTTGCCTATGAAGCTGGAATCGAAGTAACTTCACTTCCAGGTCCGGTTGCCTGTGTAACAGCTCTTACACTTTCAGGACTTAGTACAAGAAGATTCTGTTTTGAGGCATTCTTACCTACGGATAAGAAGGAAAAGAGAGCGGTCTTAGAAGAGCTTAAGACAGAGACTAGAACTACAATTATCTATGAGGCACCACACCGTCTATTAAAGACGTTACGCGAGCTTCTTGATACCTTAGGCAATCGTAAGATTACAATCTGTAGAGAGCTTACGAAAAAGCATGAGACAGCATTCTTAACTACAATCGAAGATGCCATTGCATATTATACAGAGCAGGATCCTAGAGGCGAATGTGTAATTGTTATGGAAGGCGTGAATCGAGAAACACTTGTGGAAGAAGAACGAAGCAAGTGGGATGAGCTATCCTTAGAAGAACATGTAGAGTATTACGTGGGACAGGGACAGTCTAAGAAGGATGCAATGAAGCTAGTTGCAAAAGATCGTGGATTATCCAAACGAGATGTCTATCAGGAATTAATTAAATAGAGTGCGTCAAAAAAAGAAGCTATGACAGTCGAGGGGGACTTTCATAGCTTCTTTTTTATTGTCCAACAGTAACCGAAATGTATATGTACTACTGCTAGAATAGATGATCAGCATCGCTAATCAATATGTGTTTAAGAAATTGAATTACTGATTATTCAATGATACCAGCTAATTTAGCTAATTGAACAATACTTTCTTTGGATACTTTTTTACCACAGTAATCAAATAAGTCGTTCTTTTCACCATTGAAGACATCAGTTGGTTCATATTTTTGTAATACGATTCTATCTTCATCAACAAAGATTTCAAGTGGATCTCTTTCGCTTACTCCTAAAGTTCTTCTTAATTCGATAGGAAGTGTGATACGTCCTAATTCATCGAGTTTTCTAACAATACCAGTACTTTTCATAATTCTACTCCTTTGAATATATTAAACAAGTATGTAATACTTGGTGATATTTATAAAAATAACACTTACTCCAAATAAAGTAAATGCAAAATATTAATCTAATATAGCACAATTTTAAGATGGCTTTTTGGAGGAATAAGAAAAATGTAATGTGTAAAATAATGTATATCCCTATCGATTTAGTTAATTATTACCAAAAACTAGCGATTTTATAGCGAAAATAGCACATATTTGTATTAAAAGACAACATTAACTAAAGAAAAAAGAAATAATTGGAAGAAAGAATAGTAAAATATTTTTACAATTCTATAGCCTTACTGGAAAGAAAATTAGGAGTTGCTGGATATTATTTATGATACCACTTACAGAAAAAAGCGTTATATTTCATTAATCTAGTATTAAAACACCTTAAAAATGAGTGTAAGGAAATGAAAGTAAATTGCTAGTAAATAGTTTGAATTATATCGTAAAGTTTTTGATTGTCAGTAAATGTATAAAATTAGTAAAATATTTTCTTCTAAATCTATAAATTGTTTATAATCTGTTAAAAATAAATCAAATTCATAAAATTGTGCTACTTGGACATAGTTTTTTCTTCACAGCATATAGTTAAATGAAGACGAGCTAAAGGAGGTCAAGTCTTAAGATGCTCAATTATTTATGGGCCTTTATGATTCTTGGCGGTATTATATATGGGACTCTTACAGGTAATATTGCTTCTGTTACAACGGTAACATTGGATTCTTCAAAAGAGGCAGTTACCTTATGTATTACAATGTTAGGCATTATGTCGCTATGGACAGGATTGATGCAGGTGGCAAAGGCAGTTGGAATTATTGATCGGTTAACCAAGCTTTTGAGACCGGTACTAAAGTTATTATTTCCGGATATTCCAAAGGGACATGTTGTAAATGAATATATTGCATCCAATATGATTGCCAACTTACTTGGGTTAGGATGGGCAGCAACACCAATGGGATTAAAGGCAATGGGAGAATTAAAGAAACTCAATCATGACAGTGATATTGCGAGTTCAGATATGTGTACTTTTTTAATTATTAATATTTCTTCTTTACAGTTAATTCCAGTAAATATCATAGCTTATCGGACACAGTATCAATCCGTAAATCCTACCCAGATTCTAGGTGCAGCAATTGTGACTACGTGTTTTTCTACCATGGTTGGAGTAGTATTTTCCATTATTGCTAGAAAGGTATCGAGAAAGGGGTAGGACAACATGAAGTTTTTACTATATGTTTCAGACTATATGATTCCGTTTGTGTTCTTTATCGTAATCGGATATGGCATCCTTTGTAAGGCACCTGTCTATGATGAATTCGTTAAAGGCGCCAAGGACGGCCTAAAAGTAGTTATTGGTATTCTTCCTACATTAATCGGATTAATGGTGGCAATTGGGGTATTACGTGCTTCAGGAGTACTAGATGCATTGTCGGTAGCCATTGAGCCTTTTGTTGCAAAGCTTATGTTTCCAGCCCAGCTAGTACCATTGGTAATTATAAAGATGTTTTCTTCCTCTGCAGCTACGTCACTGCTATTAGATATTTTTAAGCAATATGGTCCAGACAGCTATTATGGAATGTTAGCATCCATTATTATGAGCTGTACGGAGACAATCTTTTATACGATGTCAGTGTACTTTATGGTGGCAGGCGTTAAGAAAACAAGGTACACACTAGCCGGTGCACTGGTTGCTACCTTTGCCGGCGTAGTTGCAAGCGTGTTTATTATGAGATTTATTTAGTTTATTAAGCGTTTACATAATCTGGTTGACAAAACAGAAATGGAAGAATATACTAAATAAAAATGAAAAATCATAAAACCTATGACCGAGATGAGTACAGTAGGAAATGTTTTAAAGAGAGCCGCGAATGGTGAGATGCGGTAAACAGGAACTTCTAGAATGGCCTCGGGAGGGCAGCTTGAAAGAACCTATGGTTTGAGTAGACGCTGACGGGATCCTTGTCCGTTATCAAAGAGGTGCATATGATTGTATGTAACTGAGTGGATGCATTTGCATCAATTTGGGTGGTACCGCAGAAGTTTATAGCTTTTGTCCCTTTATTTATAAGGGACAGAGGCTTTTTTTTATGCCTTTTTTCCTTAAAAGGTTCGCATAGAAAGACCCAACTAAAGCTCACACTACGTACTTTCGCCAATTAAAAGGAAAAGGAGAGAGCTACGATGAAATTACTAAGTTATGAACAGGTAAATGCATTTGGAAAGGAATATTCATTTGTTCCAATAGGAAATGAAATCTATTGTGATACGATTACACCGATTTCATTGATGAGGCGTCTGGCAGAGAATGCAAGCAATTATTTTTTGCTGGAAAGTGTGGTAAATGGTAAGAGTATTGGAAGGTATTCATTTTTAGGATATGATCCCAAAATGCATATTTATTGCAAAGGGAAACAGGTATTTTGTTCTGAAAAAAGTGAAAGCAGGAAATTGGAGGGAGAGCCAATTCAAGTAATGAAGCAGTTATTAAAGGAGTATAAGGCACCTAAGATGGAGGAAGCTCCCACCTTTACCGGCGGATTTGTAGGATATTGCTCCTATGAGATGATCTCTCTGACAGAACCTAAGTTAGTAATTAAGGAAAGTGAGTTTCCAGAGTTTGATTTCATGTTTTATGACAGAGTGATTGCATTTGATCATTTAAAGCAAAAAGTGTGTATTATTGCAAATGTTGAGAGAAAGTATGGGAGAAAAGGATATGAGGCAGCAGTACAGGAAATTGAAAAGATGACACAGACCTTATATGACCAGATGCCAATCAAAAAATGTATGGCGCAGGAGAAAGTAGAGTTTTCTTGTAATATGACAAAAGAACAGTTCTGCACCATGGTTCACAATGTGAAGCAGCATATTGTAGAGGGGGATGTGTTTCAGACCGTAGTATCAAGGCGATTTGAGGCTTCTTATAAAAGCAGTTTGATAAATACGTATCGTGTTATGAGAACTATCAATCCATCACCTTATATGTACTATTTAAAAGCAGAGGACATAGAGATTGCCGGCGTCAGTCCAGAAACTTTAGTAAAGCTAATCAATGGAAAGCTAACCACATTTCCAGTAGCAGGAACGAGAAAGAGAGGAAATACGAAACAAGAGGATCAAAAGCTTGAAATGGAATTGCTTCAAGATCCAAAGGAATTGGCAGAACACAATATGTTAGTCGATCTTGCCAGAAATGATATTGGCCGGTTAAGTAAACTTGGAACTGTACAAGTGGAAGAATATATGCAAGTACATCGTTTTTCTAAAGTAATGCATATTGCCTCAGAGGTAACAGGAGTGTTGCAGGAAGATAAAGATGCCATTGATACCATTACTACCATGCTTCCAGCAGGAACATTATCAGGAGCGCCTAAGTTTCGGGCTTGTGAAATTATCGATCAGCAGGAGCAGGATGGAAGAGGAGTCTATGCGGGAGCAATCGGTTATATTGATATGTCTGGGAATGCAGATGTCTGTATTGGAATTCGGACAGCAATAAAGAAGAAGGATAAGGTATATGTTCAGGCAGGGGCAGGAATTGTTGCAGACAGTGATCCTGAGGAGGAGTATGAGGAATCTTACAATAAGGCGAAAGCAGTATTAGAGGCAATCCAAAGGGCAAGTGAGGTGAATGGTCTATGATCTTAATTATCGATAACTATGATAGCTTTTCTTATAATTTAGTCCAGGTAATCGGAACTGTTATAAAGAAGCGAAACGTTGAAGAAACCATAAAGGATGTTTTCATAAAGGTAGTTCGAAATGATGAAATTACGATTGAGGAAATAAAGAAACTACATCCTTCTCATATTATTTTATCACCGGGACCTGGAAGGCCAAAGGATGCAGGAATTTGTGAAACACTGATAAAAGAATTGTATATGGAGTATAAGATCCTCGGTGTATGTCTGGGACATCAGGCTATTTGTGAGACATTTGGTGCCACAATCTCCTATGCAAAACAATTGATGCATGGAAAACAGAGCCAGGTGTCATTATCAAAAGATTGTAAATTATTTGAGGGACTGGATAAAAATCAGATCGTGGCAAGGTATCATTCCTTAATTGCCACAGAGGAGTCGATTCCAACTACTCTTCAGATCATTGCCATGGATGAGAGAAAGCAGGTAATGGGAGTCAGATACAAAGGTTATGATGTATATGGATTACAGTTTCATCCGGAATCGGTATTAACGCCAAATGGAGCTAAGATGATTGAAAACTTTTTATATTTATAGGGGGAGGAAAAAGAATGATTAAGGAAGCAATTAAAGAGGTTGTTGAGGGAAAGGATTTATCAAGGGAAGTAGCAGAGCAGGTAATGGATGAAATTATGAGTGGAACAGCATCACAGGTGCATATAGGGGCCTATCTTACGGCTCTTCGTATAAAGGGTGAGACAATTGATGAAATTACGGGAAGCACTGCTGGTATGAGAAAGCATTGCAAGCGCTTACTTCACAATCAGGAAGTTCTTGAGATTGTAGGGACTGGTGGAGATGAGGCAAATACATTTAACATTTCGACCACGGCATCCATTGTGGTATCCAGTGCAGGAATTCCAGTTGCAAAGCATGGCAACCGTGGAGTATCCAGTAAATCGGGGGCAGCAGACGTATTAGAGGCATTAGGGGTAAAGATTGATTTAGAGCCTGAACAGAGCACAAAGATTTTAAATGAGATCAATCTATGTTTTATGTTTGCGCAGAAATATCATTCTGCCATGCGTTTTGTTGCACCAGTGCGAAAAGAGCTTGGGATAAGAACTATTTTTAATATATTAGGCCCTCTTGGAAATCCAGCAGGAGCAAACAGGCAGCTTCTTGGAGTATATGAAGAGGCATTGGTAGAACCGTTAGCAAATGTATTGGTACAGCTTGGCGTAACGAGAGGAATGGTGGTATACGGACAGGATAAATTAGATGAAATCAGTTTAAGTGCTCCTACAACGGTTTGTGAAATTCGAGATGGAGTTGTCACATCCTATATAATAAAGCCAGAACAAGTAGGTCTTTCCAGCTGTAAGAAGGAGGATTTGGTAGGAGGAACGCCAGAAGAAAATGCACAAATTACAAGAGATATCTTAAATGGAGTAAAGGGACCAAAACGGGATGCAGTTCTTTTAAATGCAGGTGCCTGTATCTATATGAATGAGGATGGGATTACTTTGGAAGAGGGAGTTTTAAGGGCAGCAGAGTTAATTGACAGTAAAAAGGCACTTACTCAATTAGAACGATTTATTAAGTTATCCAATGAGATTTGTACTGCATGTGAATAGGAGGAGGGCTTATGATCCTAGATGATATTGTAGAAGCAACCAGAGAAAGAGTAGAGAAGTTAAAACAAAAGGAGCCTTTGAAGAGCATAAAGGATAGGGCATTGGAGATTGCAAGTAAAGAGAACGAACCGGAGACTACGTTTTATTCTCAGTTACAAAGTCCCGGAATTCATTTTATATGTGAGGTTAAGAAAGCATCACCTTCGAAAGGGATAATTGCTTCTGAGTTTGACTATATAAAGATTGCAAAAGAGTATGAAGAGATTGGAGCCGCCTGTATTTCTGTGCTGACAGAGCCATCATTTTTTCAAGGAGATAATGAGTATCTTACAAGGATTAAACAAACGGTATCCATTCCTGTACTTCGAAAGGACTTTATCATAGATGAGTATCAGATTTATGAGGCAAAGACTTTGCATGCAGACTGCATCCTATTGATTGCAGCCATACTAGATAAGCAGCAGTTAAAGGAATACATTGAGATTAGTCATGGATTACATATGAATGCATTAGTAGAAGTACACGATAGAGACGAACTTAAAAAGGCATTGGAGGCAGGAGCATCTATAATAGGGGTAAATAACCGTAATTTAAAGAATTTTACGGTGGATATTACAAGAGCTCTAAGCCTTAGAGAGAAAGTGCCAAAGGACATAGTTTTTATTGCAGAAAGTGGAGTAAAGACAGCGGAGGACGTACTGTTACTCAAGGAAAACAGAGTAAATGGGGTATTAATTGGTGAAACATTTATGAAAAGCAATGACAAGGGTAAGACAATGTGTGAACTTACCAAATTGCTTTAGGAGAGGTGATGCTAGATGGTAAAAGTGAAAATCTGTGGATTGAGATCATTAGAAGATGTTTCCATCGTAAATCATAGCATGCCGGATTATGTCGGTTTCGTATTTGCAGGGAGTAAGCGAAAAATCACCGATAAATGTGCAGAAGAATTGAGAGATGCATTAAATCCTGAAATATTATCGGTTGGTGTATTTGTAAATGATACGGTCAGCCATATTGCCTCTCTTTGTAGAAATCATGTGATCGACTTGGTGCAGCTTCACGGAGAGGAAACAGAGGAGTATATCAAGATGCTGAAAAATCAGGTATCGGTTCCTATTATCAAAGCAATTCGTTTGCAATCCAAAGAGCAAGGAAGGATGCATTTAGTGAGTCAGGCAGATTACATTTTATTTGATAGCTATAAAGAGGAACGGGAATATGGAGGAACAGGCAAGCTATTAGATCAGACACTGTTGCCAATCTTAATCCGTCCTACTTTTCTTGCAGGCGGTATAAATGAGGGAAATGTAAAAGAGATAATTGAGACTCATCATCCTTTTTGTGTTGATGTAAGTAGCAGCGTGGAGACAGACGGAAAGAAAGACCCAAAAAAAATTGAGCGTATGATAAGGATTGTACGGAAAATCGGAGGTAGTAAGTATGAGTAAAGGAAGATTTGGAGAATATGGAGGACAGTATATTCCAGAAACATTAATGAATGCAGTACTTGAGGTGGAAAAGGCATATGAGACGTATAAGGATGACGAACAGTTTAATCAGGAGCTTACGGAATTGCTAAATAATTATGCAGGAAGGCCATCGTTATTATACTATGCAGAGAAGATGACGAAACAGCTTGGTGGAGCGAAGATTTACCTAAAGCGAGAGGATTTGAATCATACAGGATCACATAAGATCAATAATGTATTGGGGCAGGTATTGCTTGCAAAACGTATGGGAAAGACAAGAGTCATTGCGGAAACTGGTGCAGGACAACATGGAGTTGCCACGGCCACGGCAGCAGCCCTTATGGATATGGAATGTGAGATTTTCATGGGAAAGGAAGATACAGACCGACAGGCGCTGAATGTATATCGAATGGAATTATTAGGAGCCAAGGTGCATGCAGTAACCAGTGGTACGATGACTTTAAAGGATGCTGTAAATGAGACTATGAGAGAGTGGGCTAGAAGGGTTGACGATACCTTTTATGTATTAGGTTCTGTTATGGGACCACACCCATTTCCAACCATGGTTCGTGATTTTCAATCAATTATAAGCAAGGAAATCAAACAGCAGATTATTGAGAAGGAGGGAAAGCTTCCTGATGCAGTTATTGCTTGCGTAGGTGGCGGAAGCAATGCTATGGGAGCCTTTTATAATTTTATTGAAGAGGAAGGTGTAAGATTGATTGGCTGTGAAGCAGCAGGACTGGGCGTAGAGACTGCTAGAAATGCAGCTACTATAGCAACAGGGACTACGGGGGTATTTCATGGTATGAAGTCAATTTTTTGCCAAGATCAATATGGTCAGATTGCTCCTGTGTATTCAATTTCAGCTGGACTTGATTATCCTGGAATTGGGCCAGAACATGCAAGGCTTTATGAAACAGGAAGAGCCACATACGTACCAATTACCGATGATGAGGCTGTAGATGCCTTTGAGTATTTATCAAAGACAGAAGGCATTATTCCTGCAATTGAGAGTTCTCATGCAGTAGCATATGCCATGAAGTTAGCAGGAACTATGGATAAGGATCAGATTATCGTAATAAATATCTCCGGACGCGGGGATAAGGATGTTGCAGCAATTGCAAGATATAGGGGGGTAAAAATTTATGACTAGAATAGAAGAAGCATTTTATGATAAGAAAGCATTTATTTCATTTATAACGGCAGGAGATCCATCCTTGGAGGTAACGAAGCAATTAGTAATTCGTATGGAACAGGAAGGAGCCGATTTAATTGAGATCGGAATTCCATTTTCAGACCCGGTGGCAGAGGGCCCTGTGATCCAAGCTGCAAATGAGCGGGCACTAAAAGCGGGAACAACCACCGATAAGATTTTTGCCATGGTAAAAGAGTTACGGCAGAGCGTAAAGGTGCCATTGGTATTTTTAACGTACTATAACCCTATCTTTACGTATGGAACGGAGCGATTTTTAAGAAATTGTCAGGAATGCGGAGTAGATGGGGTAATTGTTCCAGATCTTCCATTTGAAGAAAAGAGAGAACTTTCGGACGTCTGCAAACAATTCGGAGTGACCTTTATCAGCTTGATTGCACCAACGTCCCATGAACGAATTAAAATGATTGCAAAGGAAGCAGAAGGATTTATCTATTGTGTCTCTTCCCTTGGAGTAACCGGAGTTCGTTCTGCTATAGCAAATGATATTCCAAGGATGGTTTCTTTGGTTCGTAAGACTACAGATATTCCTTGCGCGGTTGGATTTGGCATTGCAACGAAGGAACAGGCAATGGCAATGGTTGAGATAGCAGATGGTGCAATTGTAGGCAGCGCAATTGTGGAGTTGGTTGCTAAATATAGGGAAAATGCAGTAGATTATGTTGGAGATTATGTGCGTGAGATGAAGCAGGCAGTGGAAAGTGTAGAGGAAGTACAAGAAAAAATTGCAAAATAAAAGAAAGGGCTGTCACATGGATTTGGGGTGACAGCCCTTCTTTTAAACCTATTTATTCTTTTCCTGAATCCACTGATCAAGATACTTATTGATAATGTCAAATTGAGCAGGTCCTAGGCTTAGGATAAATTCGTGATAGTCCCTTAAGGAGAAGTTCTTGCCTAGAGCAGCCTCGGCTTTTTCTTTCATCTGTTTCATTTCAATATAGCCAAGGGTGTATTTTAAATAGTTACAAGGCTCCTCAATCACAGCTTTATACATTTCCTTGGCGACATCAGCACTTCCTAATCCTAAGGAGTTTAAGAAGGTGAGCAGGTCTGCTTCTGACCAGCCAGTATAATTGACACCGATATCACAGAGTCCATAAATACATAGGATGGAAGATTGGTTGAGCTTTAATAGTTTTGAAACGCTGTTATCCAGCCCTGCAAGATCATAAGAGTAAATTTCCACATAAGTAGCCCATCCTTCAGAGTAGCCACCGAAATCAATAATATTTCGAATTAAGCTTGGGTTAGTAGAAGCATAGTATACAGTCTGATATAGATGTCCTGGATAACCTTCATGTGCCAAGGTAGTGAAGATATCAGAGAGGTCATATTTTGGAGACTTATTGATATAGACACAGTTATTTGTATAGGCATCGATTGGAGGAGTCAGGTAAAATGCAGGACTCATATGATCCTCTAAAGATTTATCCACGTATTTAATGGAGCAGTTAACGGAATGAACTTTTGGAAAGTCTTTTTTTATTTCGTTTTCTAGATAATCTACGATTTCTTTTGGATCGGTAAGTTTGTATTTTACACCTTGAACTTTGTCTAAGGATTTAGGGTCTTTACTGATTACAGACTGCATATCTTGCACAGAGGTGGTAAGTTCAGCCTCTAATGCGGTCTTTGCTTCTTCTACGGTCTTACTTGATCCTGTCTGATTCTTTAGTAATAAGGAATAATATTCTTTGCCATTTTCAAGATTACAGACACCACCGGTATTTTTTCCAGTTCCTTTTAGGCCTGTTAACGTTTCAACCAGATGGGTATAGGCTGGAATAACATGAGTTAGCACGATTTCTTTATTCTCTGCAATTAAAGCATCTTTTTCTTCTTTCGAATACTCAAACTTGTCTAATTTTGAGGAAAAGATGTCAATCAGCAAGTTCTTTTCGGGAGTCTTTATAAATTGATTACATTGATCAATGACTTCATCCGCAGTTGTATCACTCATAAATAGTCCTGCTTCTGATTTCTTTGTTTCAAATTCGCAGATTTTATTAAAATAAGAATCTAGGTCTTTTAATAATGCAAGATAATTGATGACATCCTTTTTGCTGTTAAAATTATATTCTGCCAGCAATACAGGAAGCTGTGCTTGAAGTCCCGTGGTAGAACTTAATACTTCATCATATAAGATATAGTCTTTGAATTTTAAATCATCGGAGTAAAGTTCCTTTAAGATATCATAAGTAATTTGCTGGTCTTTGGTCAGTTCATCATAGGAAAAAGAGCTTAGCTTGGCTAGATTTTCTTCATCCTCTTTAAAATTTTTCTCCATATTCTCCATGGAATACTCGCCAAAGGTTGGAGTGAAATTATTTATGCCATAGTTTTCAGGATTGGCAAGAGTATAGTTTAGGGTGATGCTATCTGTTTGTACCTTCTTCGTAAATAAATCATCGGTAAATAAATCAAATGCGACTTGCTGAGAAGTCTTGTCATTTGGCATGGCAGTGACTGCCGGCTCTACAGGTTTAGTATTCGGACTGTTCGGTGAGAAAAGGGAGCAGCTACAAAGAAAAGTAAGGGCAATTACCAAAGATAAAGCTATGATACGTCGTTTCATAATAAATTCCCTTCCATCCTTTCCGTGATAAAGATACTTATAATTACTTAATTATAAGCATAGCTTGCCCTAAATATGATAGACAGCGTAAGATAAGTAAATTTATTTAAATATCCGTATAAAATAATAGTAAGGCTGTAATACTAATAGGTAGAACGGTGTCACTTGGTTTTACTTGACAAATAATCGTTAAAAACGTACACTAACAATATATGAAAAAGGCGACGAAAAGAAGAGTAGGTGCTTCATACATGACAGAGAGTCCCGGTTTGCTGAGAAGGGATCATGGAAAGAGCGACTGAATATGGCCTTGGAGCTGCGTACCGACTATAAACCATTAGGTTTGTATAGGCTACGACGGGTTCACCCGTTATAGTGAGATGCCATTAGTAGATGGCTAATAAGGCTTATTTTGAAAAAATTAAGTAAAATAAAGTGGTACCACGGGTTAACTCGTCTTTAATATAGTTTAAAGGCGTATTTTTTTTGCCCAAATTGGAGCACTTATTAAATAAATTAGCAGAATTAAAGGAGAGATGTCTTATGGCAAAGCAACCATATTATATTACTACAGCCATTGCATACACATCAGGTAAACCTCATATCGGTAACACATATGAAATCGTGTTAGCAGATGCAATCGCAAGATACAAAAGAGTAGAAGGTTATGATGTATTCTTCCAAACAGGAACAGATGAACATGGCCAAAAAATCGAATTAAAAGCAGAAGAAGCTGGAATTACTCCAAAAGAATTCGTAGATCAAACAGCAGGCGAAATCAAACGTATCTGGGATCTTATGAACACTTCTTATGACAAATTCATCCGTACAACTGATGAGTACCATGAAGAACAAGTTCAAAAAATCTTCAAAAAGTTGTATGACCAAGGCGATATCTACAAAGGATATTATGAAGGAATGTATTGTACACCATGTGAATCTTTCTTCACAAGCAGTCAATTAGAAGATGGTAAATGTCCTGATTGTGGACGTGAATGTCAGCCAGCAAAAGAAGAAGCATACTTCTTAAAATTAGACAAATATACAGATCGTTTAATCGAGCACATCAATACACATCCAGAATTTATTCAACCAGAATCTCGTAAGAACGAAATGATGAATAACTTCTTATTACCAGGATTACAAGATTTATGTGTATCCAGAACAAGCTTCAAATGGGGAATCCCAGTAAGCTTCGATGAAAAACACGTAACTTACGTATGGTTAGATGCACTTTCTAACTATATCACTGGTATCGGTTATGATTGTGATGGAAACAGCTCTGATCAATATAAAAAATTCTGGCCAGCAAACTTACACTTAATCGGAAAAGATATCCTTCGTTTCCATACAATTTATTGGCCAATCATGTTAATGGCTCTTGGTGAACCATTACCAAAACAAATCTTCGGTCATCCTTGGTTATTACAAGGCGACGGCAAGATGAGTAAATCCAAAGGAAACGTATTATACGCAGATACATTAGTAGATTTCTTTGGAGTAGATGCAGTACGTTACTTCGTACTTCATGAAATGCCATTTGAAAATGACGGCGTAATCTCTTGGGAGCTAATGGTAGAACGTATGAATTCTGACCTTGCTAACACATTAGGTAACTTAGTAAACCGTACAATCTCTATGAGCAACAAATACTTCTCAGGCGTTGTAACAAACAAAAACGTATGTGAAGAAGTAGATGAAGATCTTAAGAGAGTAGTATTAGAAGCAAAAGATAAAGTAAGCGCTAAGATGGAACATTTAAGAGTTGCAGATGCAATCTCCGAAATCTTCACCGTATTCAAACGTTGTAATAAATACATCGATGAAACTATGCCATGGGCACTTGCAAAAGACGAAGAAAAACAAGACCGTCTTCAAACAGTACTTTACAACTTAGTAGAAGGTATTACAATCGGCGCAAGCTTACTTGAATCCTTCATGCCTGAAACAGCAGGAAAGATCGTAGCAGATCTTAACACTAAGATCCGTACACTTGATGAAATGAACGAATTTGGATTATATCCAAACGGAACTAAAGTAGTAGAAAAACCAGAAATCTTATTTGCAAGATTAGATGTAAAAGAAGTATTAGAAAAGGTAGAAGCAATGAAAGCAGAAGAAGCAGCAAACGTAGAAGAAGAAGTTAAAGAAGAAGGACCAGTAATCGATATCGAAGCGAAAGAAGAAATCACTTTTGATGACTTTATGAAACTTCAATTCCAAGTTGGTGAAATCATCAAATGTGAAGAAGTTCCAAAGTCTAAGAAATTATTAGTTTCTCAAGTTAAAGTAGGATCCAAGGTACGTCAGATCGTATCCGGTATCAAAGCTCATTACACACCAGAAGAAATGGTTGGTAAAAAAGTTATGGTATTAGTAAACTTAAAACCAGCAAAACTTGCAGGTGTATTAAGTGAAGGTATGCTATTATGTGCAGAAGACGAAAATGGCGTTTTAGCATTAATGAAACCTGAAAAAGAAATGCCAGCAGGTGCAGAAATCTGCTAGTAAGAATATAAAAAAGGGGGCCTGTTTCTAGGGCCTCTTTTTTCGTTTTGCTTGCAAGAAACATGAACTGTTTAAATTACATTATGTAGGTGTTCCCACACTTCTATTATTTCTATTTTTATATTAAATGGAGGTTTAATATGGTCTTAAGAAGGAGAAGGAGTGTGTGGGAGCACGAATCGATTAAAAGCAGTATGGTCTTTTTAAGATTTGAAACCATATTTGGTTTCTTATCTTGTTATTAGTGTATGGAGAAGCAGATTTGAAATACTAGCAAATAACGTATGGTATGGTATAAAACAAGTCATTCATCATTAAATTGGATAGAAAACCAGGAGTAAAAAGACAGACCCAAGCAAACCAAAGCATTGCAATTTACTTGCGAAATATAAGAAAATAAGGTAAGATAAGCCATATTATAATTCAACGAAAACGATAATAGTAATAAAGAGGACGATATTATGATTATAGATACACATGCACACTATGATGATAAACAATTTGATATAGATCGTGACCAGCTTTTAAAGAGCTTGTTTTCAAATGGAATGGAACGTATCGTAAACATTGGTGCAAGTATTGAAACAAGTAAGTCAACCATTGAGCTTACAAAGCAATATGAGCAAATTTATGGTGCAATCGGCGTTCATCCAAATGAAGTAGAAGAATTAAATGAAGAAAAGATGGCATGGCTAAAGACCAGCTGTTCTTTAGAAAAAATCGTTGCAGTCGGAGAAATCGGACTCGACTATTATTATAAGGAACCTGAACGCAGCATCCAAAAAGAATGGTTTGACCGCCAGATGAATTTAGCAAGAGAAGTAAGCTTGCCAATGGTCATTCACAGCCGTGATGCAGCAGCAGATACACTTGATATGATGAAGGCAGCAAATGCAAGAGATATCGGTGGTGTGATTCACTGTTTCTCTTACGCAAAGGAAATGGCAAGAGAATTTTTGAATATGGGATTTTATTTGGGAATTGGCGGCGTAGTTACGTTTAAAAACGGCAAGACTTTAAAAGAAGTAGTAGAGTATGCACCAATCGAACAATTAGTATTAGAGACTGATTGCCCATATCTTTCTCCAGAGCCAAACAGAGGCACAAGAAATGATTCTGGCAATTTAAAATATGTAATCAACCAAATTGCAGATTTGAAAAAGATGACATATGAAGAAGTCGTAATGCGTACCAATGAAAATGCAAAACGATTATATCGATTTTAAGAAATAAGACAAGCTAAGCACTAGAAAGAGGTAAATGATGGCTACGTTAGGCAATCCAAAGAATACGATAGAGGTACTTCAAAAGTACGGATTTAATTTTCAAAAACGTTTTGGACAAAACTTTTTGATTGATACCCATGTCCTTGAAAAAATCATTCGCTCCGCGAATGTAACAAAAGATGATATGGTATTAGAAATTGGGCCAGGTATTGGAACAATGACTCAATATTTATGTGAAAATGCAAGAGAAGTTGTTGCAGTTGAAATTGATAAAAACTTAATTCCAATTTTAGAAAATGATACATTATCTGAATACGATAATGTAACAGTAATTAATGAAGATATCTTAAAAGTAGATATAAAAAAATTAGCGGAAGAAAAAAACAACGGAAAACCAATCAAGGTAGTTGCAAACCTTCCTTACTATATTACGACACCAATCATTATGGGACTTTTTGAAAGTGGAGTTCCAATTGAAAATATTACAGTCATGGTACAAAAAGAAGTAGCGGATCGTATGCAGACAGGACCAGGATCTAAAGATTACGGTGCTCTTTCCTTAGCAGTACAATATTATGCGGAACCATATATTGTAGCCAATGTTCCAGCAAACTGCTTTATGCCAAGACCAAATGTTGGCTCTGCAGTTATCCGTCTTACAACTCACACAACACCTACAGTTGACGTGAAAGATAAGACGTTAATGTTCAAGATTATCCGTGCAAGCTTTAACCAACGTCGCAAGACACTTTTAAACGGATTAAATAATTCTTCTGAATTATCCATTTCAAAAGAAGTAATCGTACAGGCAATCGAAAACATCAATAAGCCGGCGAGCGTAAGAGGAGAAGCATTGACATTAGAAGAGTTTGCAGCTCTTACAAATGAAATCATTGCTCTTACAGAAGAATAGAATAATTGAAGCAGCCAAAAATATACATGGGAATAAAATTTCCATGTATATTTTTTTGCATTTTGAATATAAATTTAAAATAGCATATGTGCATTCGCACGCGTTCTAAGCATATTTGTCCAAATAATATCATATCATGGTATAGAGGGAGTGAGGTCTTTGGCTAATTATAAGAGAGTTATATCCTATATGTATCAGTATCGTAATCAAGCAAAGGGAAATAATGTAGGATTTGCAAGGATAGAAACTAGAGACACACAATGTAAAATTACAATCAATATACGTGTACCAAACATGAAAGAGCAGGATATTAAAAGTTACATGTATTGTTGGTACAATCGGGAAATGCATGGAGTCTTCTTAGGTAATGTACATATTAACAATGGTGTCGGAGAATTAGTCGTAAAGACGGATGTAGATAATATTATGAGTAGTAAATACCGTTTATCAGATATGGGCGGTATTCTTTTGTATGTCACGGATTCATCCTATCTTGGAACGGAATGGGATGGGAAAGCTGTTATGTGTAATGGATTATTTGTAGATAAGGAAAAGCCACAGGACTTTGTGGACCGAATTAATAAAGAGACAGTAACAAAAGAGGCTCCTAAGCCAGAAGTACCAAAGGTGGAAGAAACAGTGCCGGTTAAAAAGGTTGTTCCATTTAAACCGGCAGCACAGGAAAAGCCAGAACAGCAACTAAAAGGTGCAGTGATCGAACAACAGCCATCTTCAAGTATGGAAGCGTTGATTGAAGATGAGGTGGCAAAGGAAGAACAAGACGCGAATACAATGACTGCAGCCGTAGCAGAGCCGGTAGAAAAAGAAAGCCAAGAGGAAGTAGAACAGGAAGTAGTGACAGAGCAGCCAGTAGAGCAACAGCCAGTTGTGGAACAGTCAGTACCAGAAGCTGAGTCAAGCGATACCTCCTTCCCATTAAGCAAAGAGAAGATTGAAAATTTAGATAAGCAAGCGCAAGAGTTATTTGGAACCATGTTATTTAATACCCTTTTTCCAGAAGAGGAAAAGGGAGAAATAAAGGAGCCATCTTCCAATCAAAAGGAGTCCGTTGAACCAGAACAGGTGCAGGCAAGTGAGACGATAAAGATCAGTCCGAAAAGTGCAATTGAATGCTTTACTGCATTTCGCTCTTGTGAGTCAAAAGAAGAGTATGAAGAAATTCAAGAAGAGATTAAGACCATGAAAGCACAAATAGACCATTTAGAGTTATTATTAAAAGAATGGAGAATAAAAGAAGAGCGTCTTAATGAGCTGGAAGAAGCAAAGGCAGTCAGTGAGCAAGAAAAGATTGCATTAGAAGAAGAGGCAAGAGAATCCTATCATATTGATGGAGTAGAGGGCGACTTAGAGGCAGCAGCATTAACAGGAAACGTAGTAAGCCGTATCTTTAATAAGTATCCAGCAATGCAGCCATTTAAGCCTGGTGAAGTGGATGCCTGTATCCGTATTGAACCACAGGATCTTGGAATCTTTCCAATGGAAAACTGGATTCTTGCAAATAATAGCTTTTTGCTTCATGGATATTATAGCTACCGGCATTTAATCTTTATTAAGACCAAAGAAAATGGGCAGGATCGATTCTTACTTGGCGTACCTGGGGTAAACCATAGCAGGGAACGCTTTATGGCAAATATGTTTGGATTTAATGAATTTAGAAGTCTGGCTGAACAGGAAGATGAGTCCGGTGACTTCGGATATTGGTGCCAAGAAATAAAGATGCATGTATAAAGAGAGGCTGCCATACAGCAAAGTGTAAGTTGTATGGCAGCCTGTTTTGTTATGTAGCATTAGAATACACTAGTACATTTCTCCACGGATATGGGTATTTGGTAAATCAGAGAGAAGTAATGTTTTCATTTCCTGCAGTTCCTCTTGTGTAAGTCCATGAAGCCCTTTTTGAATGACATGTTCAGAATCTTTAAAATTTTGCAGGATATAGGTAGATGGGCCGCTTAGCCACTTTCCAATCTTACGCATTCTTTCTTTTGTGTGCTGTTCCTTTACTACCGTTGTGCGGAATTCATAAGGAATGGAACCGGACTTTAGAAAGTCAACAGAGGCTTCAATCTCTTTTAGATTAGTCTGAGTAGTGCCGGCACTTACCGAATAATAGGGCAATGCATTTTTAATATCCATGGCAACATAGTCAATTAGGCGGTCTCTTACAAGTTCCATCATCATCTTTGGATTGGTGCCATTGGTATCCAGTTTAATTAGATATCCCAGTTCCTTAATTTCTGCTAAAAACGAGGGAAGTTCTTTATATAGTGTTGGTTCACCGCCGGTAATACAGACACCTTCGATGATGCCTTGGCGTTTATGTAAATGGGTAAATAGTTCTTCTTTTGTAATCTCAGGTTCGGTGATTTTGGCTCCAACGAGTAATGAATTTTGACAAAATGGGCAACGATAATTACAGTGGCCAAAGAAAATGGTAGATGCAACATACCCTTTATAGTCTAATAATGTTGTTTTTTGTAAACCATATATAGGAATCAAAGGATTACCTTCTTTCTGAAAGGATATTGTCTATTATATAGTAAGATGTTACTATATTTACTAATAGTGTATCAAAGATAGCATGGAAATAAAACCATGGAATTACTACTAGCAGATGGAGGTGTTAGAGTGGAACGGTTTATGAAAGAGGCAATTAAGCAGGCCAAGAAAGCATATAAGATAGAGGAAGTGCCAATTGGCTGCGTCATTGTACATGAGGATAAAATAATAGCTAGAGCATATAATAAGCGTAATTACAAGAAATCGACACTTGCACACGCAGAGCTATTAGCGATTACGAAGGCATCCAAAGTATTAAATGACTGGCGTTTAGAAGGGTGTACCATGTATGTGACATTGGAACCTTGTCAAATGTGTGCAGGTGCCATTGTACAAGCCAGATTAGACAAAGTAGTCATTGGATGTATGAATCCAAAGGCAGGTTGTGCCGGATCAGTCATTAATTTATTGGATATGAAAGGGTTCAACCATCAGGTTGAGGTCGAAAAAGGTGTTATGGAAGAAGAGTGTTCTAACCTTCTACAGCAGTTCTTTAAAGAATTAAGAGATAAGAAGAAAAAATTAAAGCAATTGCAAAAGAGTATGAATGAGACTTCTGAATAATTCTGAGTTCATGAAAGTGAAATGGGCTTGACAGCAGATTGAAAAACAAGTATACTAATCACTACATGTTATGTTTATAAAGTTTCCGTGCAGCCGGGGAGATAGCGGTGCCCTATACCTGCAATCCGCTACAGCAGGGGTGATATTTTGCCTCGGGTTTATTCTTGTAGGGCTGCCCTTTATAAGTGATGTTGACGTTTGGGTCTTACGCAACAGGAATTTGTGAACCGTGTCAGGTCAGGAATGAAGCAGCACTAAGCAAACACTCTTGTGTGCCGTAAGGCAACCTGAGCCGAGTTAACTGTAAAGGTAACGCTTATGAGGTAGATTCAAAGCAAAATGCACGGATATTAATATATAAGAATTTAGTCGTCTACAATTTGTAGGCGATTTTTTTTTACGCGAACAACGAGCCAAAGTAATGCTCCGCTAGGGGGAACAGTTACATAAGAGGAAGAGCTTGTATACAAGACTAGAACTGGTAGAGAGTTGCTATAGGAAATATGTCTTGTTTATAGTTTTTTTGTAGATTTACATAGAAGTTTTAATAGTCCTAGTTTATAATGAATACAACAAAATCACTATTTTCCTTAAAATAGAAATAGTTAAACAATCAGATAAGGAGTCATGGCATGGGACAGTCATTAAAATTAGGAACGATTACTCAGCTGGAAGAAGGGAAAATCCTATACCAAGAGGGAGAAAGACTCGAAAGTGTTGCATTAGTATTAAAAGGGAGTGCTATATGTACAAATTCGGGAATGAATGTGGTAGTAAGACCTGGTGAGTTTATCGGCGTAAACGATCTGTACATAGGGAAGTATTCAGGTACAGTAAAAGCAGGCAGTGGTTGCGTAGTTTATGTAATCGAGGCAAAAGACTTAAATGCAATTCAAGCGATTATCGATATAAAGCAGGAGTATAGAGGCTATCTGATTAAATCCTTAAATCGTTATCTCTTGCAAGTATATGAAGCATATTATTCCGTATTAGGTGTAACAAACGATATCTTAAACAAAGCAAATGACATTATGAAACAGTATAGCGAAATTGTAGTTGCATTTGGTGGAGAAACAGAAACCGTGTATGGGCTGGAAAAATTGGTGTTATTTACAAAAGAACTTCCAGTGAAGTCGGAATGGATACAAACCATTAAAGAAATGCAGGCAATCCCAATTGATGTGATGTCATCTTACTATTCCTATCTTCCTGTCAGTTCTCTTCGTGAGATTGAGGAAAAGATTAAGATTTGTACAATTCTTATGAATGCGATGAAACAACTTACAACATATATAACAAGCGTAAGTGATGTATTAATTAATGAGGGGCCAGACTGTATCTTTAAGGTAATTTGCAGAACGGTAATTACATTGGCTCCAAGTCATGCAAATTACACCGATATGATTGACTTGGTGGACCAGACAGTGGAGCTTGTAAATAAGCTAGAGGAAGAATTAGAGAAGCGTTTAGGAAAGTCAACAATTGTAAATCGTGCGCAGATGGAAGCTTTATATTATACTATTATTTCTGGAACTTCCGAAGATGATATATTAGACAGTGAAGAGACCAACGAGGGGCTATTACGAGGGTTTGAAAACAGTCTGCAGCAGATTCTTTCCTATGGTGAGATTGAAACAGAGATAAGAGCTAAGTTTACCAACTATATGGAGCAATTTATTGCAATAAAAGATAAAAATTCCACAGCGGATGAGATTAGGGAACTACGTCATAGTATTACGGGAATTTTCTTTTACATTTATAAAAAGGTATTCTTAAAGGCATATAATAGCGGAAGCTATGATAAGGCAGTCAAGCTATTCCTACAATTCGGATTTATGGATGAAAGGCTGTTATCGAAAGAACAATTGCTGTCTCTTGCCAAGTTAAAGGTAAAGAATACAATGACTTACTATTGTAATTGCTATACGATCTTTGACTGGTTAGTAGAAATCTATGAAGGACGTAAAGAGCCATCGAAGAATGAGATGGACCTTGATTACCGAGATTATATTAGACAGATGACGGGGAAAGGGAAGCTTACACCCCAAGAAGAACGACAATACATGGAAGATTATGATGCTAAGCTAGACTTTGAACTTTCAAATATGTTCCAGCATAATATGAAGTTGACAAATGGAAAGGTATCCACGTACGTGCCATTTTTATATGAGGATATCATGCCATTAAATATAGAGAAATATTTCTTAACACCGACAAAGATTGATGAATCAATTCGCGATATTATTGCAGTTGATTTTTCTGCATTCTACCGTGAAGTCATCTTTTCGGATCCAAGCATAGGAATCCAGCGTGAAATCTTAGAGAAAGAATATTTGCCAGATATCCTTTTATATCCTACTTGCGGTACGAATGGTGTTATGTGGCAGGAGACAGCAAATAAGTCAAGGGAGAGTTCCGCTAGATTTTGCTTGGCAATTCTATGTGAGACAAACTTAGAGGATATGATGATCCGTCTGATTGCAAAATTTAGATGGGAATTATGTCGTACGTTACAAGGATTTGGATGGAATGATATTTCAAATAAATGTCTGACATCAGAGTATAATGACTATATTCAGTTCTATCGAAAGAATAAAGAACTAAGTGAAGATAAAAAAGAGAAATTAAAGCAGCAGATACAAAAGGCTAGAAATAATACAAGAGAGTGCTTTGTTATTGATTATGAACAATGGATTAAGTATGAGTTACAAGGTTCTGTTCGATTAAATAAATGTGCTAGAGATATTCTTGCAGCATACTGCCCATTTAATAAGGAGATTCGTGAGCGTCTTGTAAGCAGGTCACAATATCAGGATGGCTTCTTTAAATATGAGAAGGAAGCGAAAACAAGAGCTCGTATTTTAGATGCGAAGATTTTATCCTTAAAGAAGAGTGGTATGACAGTGCCAAAAGAATTAGAGTCTACAGCAGCTTATTACAATAATAAATAACAAAGCCAGTCAGGAGGAGTGTTTTGTTAGAACTTATTGAAGTAACGAAGAAGTATAAAAACAAGACTGCAGTGGACAAACTTAGCTTTTCCTTAAAAGAAGGGGAAGTAATTGGCTTATTAGGTTCTAATGGGGCCGGTAAGTCAACGACCATTGCAATGATTGCGACGCTTCTTAAACCGGACCAAGGTGAGATTTTGCTTGATGGTGAGAGCATTATAAAAAATCCCAAACAGATGAGAGAGAGATTAGGATATGTACCCCAGGATATTGCGTTATATGAGAATCTATCTGGACTGGATAATTTAAAATTTTGGGGCCGTTCTTATGGTCTAAGAGGTGATGCATTAAAAGAGGCAATTGAAACAGTCTCGGACATCATCCGATTTACTAAAGAGGAGTTACGACAGAAGGTCTGCACTTACTCAGGCGGAATGAAACGAAGAATAAATATAGGAGTAGCACTTTTGCATAATCCTAAAATCGTAGTGATGGATGAGCCTACTGTAGGGTTAGATATCATTTCAAGACGTGCAATAATAGCTGCGATCAAAGAAATTAATAAGCGTGGGGTCAGTATTATTTATACCGGTCATTATTTCGAGGAAATAGAAGAAATCTGCAGTCGAATTATAATACTTGAGCAGGGAAAACTACTTATTAATGATACTAAAGAGGCATTATTACATGAACAGATGAATTTAGAACAATATTATTTGAGCATTGTGAAAGAAGAGTAGGCATCTTGTTTATATTAGAGAATAAGGAGGATTAGAAACTTGGAAAAATACGATAATATTGTAAAAAGTTCAGAAATACGTAAGTTAGTGGATAATAAGATGTATCAAAAGGCACTTATGATTCTGAATACGATAGATGTTGGAAGGGTAAAGATTCTTACGGATCTAAGCGTATATGCAGAAGTGTATATGCAGACAGGGCATTATAGTGAGGCAAAGAAATTATTGCTTCGCATACGCAGCAAGTCGAACAGCAGAAGAGTGGTTGGGCAGCTGATCAAGCTAGCTATTAAAGAGCAGAATGTGGGAGAAGCAGAAGCTTACTATAAAGAATACGTGGAGATAGCGCCAAGAGATACGGAAAAGTTTATTTTACGATATCGTATAGACCGTATGAAGGGGCAGGGCTTTGAGGTACTTATTCAGTCATTAGAAAAGCTGAAGGAACATGACTATATTGAGAAATGGTCTTATGAGCTTGCCAAGCTGTATCATAAGGCTGGTATGAAGGAAAAATGTATCCGAGAATGCAGTGACATTATTTTATGGTTTGGAGAAGGTGTCATTGTTGAAAAAGCAAAAATGTTAAAGGCAATGTATGTGGAGGAACCCGTACATGCAGAATCCGTATCTCCGGAAAAGAAGCAGGAAATGCTACGTATGCAGGAGATTGCCAAGACAAAAGACTTATCAGATGTGACACTTAAGGTAAACGAAATCCTTAATCAGGAGGAAACCAAAGAGGTAAAAGAAGAAGCCAAAGAAGAAGCCGAACAGAATGTTTCGGTAGGAGTTCAAGCAGAAGTAAACGAAGAAGTTCCCATAGAAGTTCCGATAGAGCCATTGGAAGAAATACAGGAAGAGGTTTCTGAGAGACCTGTTCAAGAAGAAGAAAAATCAATGGATAGTTCTGCTAATATACAAAAAATACTTGAAAATCAAGCCAATATTCAGTATAATCACAAATCTATACAGGAAATCCCAAAAGATGGGGAAAGTACTGTTGATTACGAGTATATTTATAAGAATGAAGCACTACAGGCTATCTTTAAACAACGATTTGAATTTGCAGGAATACGACAACAGATTGCTGCTTATTTAGATCAAGCACTGAAAGCCGGTCAAGCAACTTCATTTGCAATAGCAGGAAAAGAAGTAACTCATTGTATTTCTCTTGCAAAAGAGATGGCGAAAGCCATACAAGAGCTTCATATATTTGAAACTTGTCGCCTTGCAAAGATTACGGCAGTAAAGCTGAATAAGATCAAGTTAGCAGATAACTATAATCGATTAAAGGACAGTTTTGTTGTTATTGAGCAAGCATCCTTGCTAACAGAAGAGTGTCAATCTGACATTATTAAGATGTTAGCAGATATGGAAGGCCATATTATTGTTATCCTAGTCGATAGCAAAGAAGACCTTACTTCTTGTTTTGGACAAAGTAAGGGATTTAACTCTTGTTTTCCAACTATCTTAGAGATGGAATATAAAACAAGGGAAGAGTTAATGGACCTTGCGTACCACCTATTTGAAACCAGTGAGTTTGAATTGGAGGATGAGGCGAAAGTATGCTTAGAAACCGCTTGTAATCAAATCGCAGTCAATGTAATTGATATAGAGCGCTTAAGCAGCTTAAGAAAGCTTATTGAGGGTGTAATCGAGAAGGCAGAGATTCGTAATCTGACGGAAGTTACATTGTCAGAAGGAGTTATCAATTATAAGGACAGTCAAATAAATAAAATAATTGCACAAGATTTTTAAGTGTATGTATAAAATAAAATGTTGTGGTCAATTTCTAACAATAGAAGTAAGTTGATCCAATAGTAAGACTGGAGGACTAGTAATTGTCAAACCAAAATCGTAGCGTATATGTCATCGGACACAAGAATCCAGATACAGATTCTATTTGTTCAGCAGTTTCATATACAGCATTAAAAAATAAACTTAATAATGGTGGTTATAAAGCGAAACGTGCAGGACATGTAAGTCCAGAAACACAATTCGTATTAGATTATTTCAAAGTAGAAGCACCAGAATATTTATCTGACGTAAAATTACGTGTAAGAGATATTGAAATTCGTGAATACGAAGGAGTAGAAAGTCATCTTTCCATTAAGAGAGCATGGGAAATGATGGGCGATTTAAATATCGTAACAATTCCAATCGTACACGATAAACATTTAAAAGGCCTTATCACATTAGGTGACATTACAAAGGCATATATGAATGTATTTGACAACGAAATGATTGGTCATGCAAATACGCCATATAGAAACATCGTAGAAACATTAGATGGTGATATGGTTGTTGGTGAAATCGAAGAGAATATTAACTCTGGTAAAGTATTAATTGCAGCAGCAAATCCAGATTTAATGGAAAACTACATTGAACAAGGCGATATCGTAATCCTTGGTAACCGCTATGAATCTCAGTTATGTGCAATCGAAATGAATGCACAATGTATTATCGTCTGTGAAGGGGCTTTAGTATCTAAAACGATCGTTAAATTAGCAGCGGCAAACAACTGTACAATCATTCGTACGCCATATGATACGTATACAGTAGCACGTCTTATCAATCAAAGTATGCCAATCGGACACTTTATGAGAAAGAGCGGATTAGTGTCCTTTACAAAAGAAGATTACATTGAAGATATCAGAGATATCATGGCGAAGAAACGTTACCGTGACTTCCCAGTTCTTGATAAAGAAGGTAACTTCTGCGGTATGATTTCCAGACGAAACTTATTAGATGGAAAACGTCGTAAGTTAATCATGGTAGATCATAACGAAAAGAGCCAGGCAGTAGATGGATTAGAAGATGCAGATATCCAAGAAGTAATCGATCACCATAGAATTGGTTCTTTAGAAACAATCAACCCTGTTTACTTCAGAAATCAGCCAGTAGGATGTACTTCTACAATCGTGTATCAGTTATACCAAGAAAATAACGTAGAAATCGAACCAAGCATCGCTGGTTTAATGTGTTCTGCAATCCTTTCAGATACATTAGTATTCCGTTCTCCAACTTGCACAGCAGTGGATAAAGCTGCAGCAGAACACCTTGCAAAAATTGCAGGTATCGAGATTGAAGAATACGCAATTAAAATGTTTAAAGCAGGAAGTAACGTACTTGATAAGACTCCAGAAGAAATCTTCTATCAAGATTACAAACAATTCACAGCTGGTGAATTAGTATTCGGCGTTGGTCAGATTACTGCTATGACTCAGGATGAATTAGACGAAATCAAAGTAAAATTAATGCCTTATATCGTTGAAGTTCAAAAAGAAAAAGCAATTCCAATGATCTTCTTTATGCTTACAAACATCATCGAAGAATCAACAGAATTATTATATATTGGTGAAGGCGCATTCGGCGTAGTGAAAAATGCATTCTCACTTGGCGATGAAGCAGCTTCCCGCGTGTATTTAGAAGGTGTCGTTTCCCGTAAGAAACAGCTAATCCCAGCATTAGTAAAGACTCTTCAGGAAAATAACTAATTAAGAAATAAAAGTGTATGTGTAATCAATTAACAAATTACGCATACACTTTTTTTAAGGGGGTGGGAAGTAAACTTCCCACCCCCTTAAAAAAACGCCCTTTGAAAGGAAAGGGCGGAATGCGCACTCGCTTAAGAGGAAGATATCACTGACGTGACGGCGCT
>JAUNRX010000131.1 GCA_030539495.1 bacterium
CCTAGGGTATAATTAAATCTCTCTAGTATACTCTTTCAACCATACAGCTTCATCAATACTCATATATGGCAACAGTATCTCATATACCTTTTTGTGATATACATTTAATCTGGCTTTCTCTACGCTTGACATAAGAGTAATATCTAACGCATCCAAATCAATTGGTGCCATTGTAATATTCTCAAAGTACATAAATTGACCATATTCGTTCTTTGTACCTTTTCGACAAACTAACTCATTTTCAATACGGATGCCATGGCTTCCTTCAATATAAACGCCAGGTTCATCTGTTGTCACCATGCCTTCTTCTAATACGGCACTCTCGCTACGGTTAGCTGCTGCCTTCCAGCGGAAGCCATTTGGAGACTCATGCACGTTTAAGAGATAGCCGACACCATGTCCGGTACCACAACGGTAATCAAGATCTAAGTTCCAGATTGGACCTCTTGCTAAGATATCTAAGTTAAGGCCTGTACATCCATGAAGAAATCTTGCATTTGCCAGGTTAAGCATTGAATTTACAACTGCTGTAAAATGATGTCTCTGCTCTTCGCAAACCGGACCAAGTGCCAATGTTCTTGTGATATCCGTAGTTCCTTCATAGTATTGTCCGCCGGAATCGATCAGAAGGAGTCCTTCTTTCTTAAGTTCTGCACAATCCTCTGCCTTTGCACTATAGTGCATCATTGCGGCATTATCCTTATACGCACAGATGGTATCAAAACTAAGCTCAATAAAGCCTTCCTGAGCCTTTCTGCACTCCTCAAGATAATCACTTGCAGTTACCTCTGTCATTGAGATCTTTCCAATGTTCTGTTTTACCCAGTACATAAACTTAGTAAAGGCAACACCATCCTTGATATGAGCCTGGATTAAATTATCCACCTCGATATCATTTTTGATTGCCTTCATTAGCACTGATGGGTTTTCAGCATTTACGATACGTACTCCTTCCGGAATATTCTTTACGATCGTATAGTTGATACGGTTTCCATCATATAAAACCGCCTGATCTTTCTCAATCTGAGAAACATAGTTATAAATGTCATTATATCCATAGATTGTGACACCTAAACCATCTAAATGCTCTTTTACTTGTTCTGTTAATTTCTTTTCATTTATAAATAAACATATTTCTTTTTCTGTAATAACTAAATATGACAATACCACTGGATTATATTCCACATCATCCCCACGAATATTTAAAATCCAAGCAATATCGTCAAGGCTTGTAACGATATGCATGTTTGTCTGCTTGCAAGCCATCTGCTCACGAATGCGAGCGATTTTATCTCCTGCATCTTCTCCTGCATACTTTAGCTCTAATACAAAGGTGCTCTTTTCAGAAAGTGTTGGTCTGTCTGTCCAAATCGCATCTGCCAAGTCTTCCTTATACTGAACCTGGATTGATTTCTTTGCCAGTACCGACTCTAGCTTTTTACCAAAGCTGGCAGCAATCACACGTCCATCAAATCCTACATAACTATTTTCCTCTAATTCATTTACCAAGAATTCTTCAATACTTAGAACTCCTGCTTCCTGACTTTTAAATAGCGCAATTCCACTTCCATCAAGTTCTCTTTCTGCCTGGATATAGTATCTTCCATCCGTCCAAAGACCAGCCTTGTCCATCGTAACTACTAACGTTCCTGCTGAACCTGTAAATCCGGAAAAATATTTTCTTGCTTGAAAATAATCTCCAACATATTCTGATTGATGAAAATCTGCAGTAGGGATAATATAAGCATGTATATTATGTTGTCTCATTAAGTGTCTTAACTGATTGATACGTTCTACTATCATAAACATCCTCCTTTGTTCTTTAAGCTTTTCCTAGTCTTAATATTCCCTAAAACAAGACTTAAAAATCGCCTTTATCCTACTATCTTAGCTTTTGTAACAATAAAAATCAAGTTTCTTACTTTTTCGATTTTAAAAATAAGCCCTGAAGAGCAGATACCAAAACTGATTTCTGTCCGCAGGGCCTATATTCTTCTATTTTTCGCGCACCAAAGAACCATTTTCTAAACGATAAATTGTATCAACTAATTCCAATACACGTTCATCGTGGGTTACCATGATGGCTGCCTTATTTCGTTTTTTTGTTTCATGACGGATCATCTCCACAACTTGTCTTCCTCGTTCTCCATCCAAGCTTGCTGTCGGCTCATCTGCAAGGATAACCTGTGGGTCATTCATAAACGCTCTGGCAATGGCAACACGTTGTTTTTGTCCGCCAGACATCTTGCTTGGATATTTGTTTGCAAGCTCGTCTAATCCTAAGCTTTCAAGAAGCTGCTTTACAGAGATCTCTTCTTTGTTCTTACTCATGTTCTGAACAAGCTTTAACTGCTCTTCTACTGTTAAAAATGGAAGCAGCTGATGATTTTGAAAAATAAATCCGATTTGTTCGCGACGGATATCTGTCCATTCCTTTTGCTTCTTCTCAGAAACACAAGTATCGCCAATCTGGATTGTTCCTTGGTCTGGAGATAAAAGGACTCCCATAATGGAAAGTAAGGTACTCTTTCCGGAACCTGATGGTCCTACAATTGCTACAAACTCTCCTGGTTCAACATTAAGTGACACATTATTTAGCACGGTATGATCTTGTTCTCCGTCTTTATAACATTTTACAATATTTTTAAGTTGAATTGCATATTCGTTCATTATTCATTTCCCCCTATTGTGACAATTGGATCCACTTTCGCAACTTTTCTTGTCGAAACTAAGCTACTTACAATTGCAATTACCATAAATGCTGCTGAAATGACTGCTGCAGATTTTCCTTCTAGATAAAATGGCATGCCAGATGGAAGTACTTTTGACATTCCCCATACTAACGCATTACCGATTACCATACCTACGCAAGCAAGGATTGCAACTTGTCCAATAATCATAGTTGAAATCTCACTCATTCTCATTCCAATTGCTTTTAATACGCCATATTGTTTTTGTTTTTGAATCGTAATGATATAGAAGAATACACCTAAGATAGCTGCTGAAATGACAACTAATACCCAGATGATCATATTGATCGTTGTCTGTTCTGCTGAATATCCTGGAATATTCTTAATAATTGTCGCTTTATCTGAGATTGATACTCCATCTACATGGATGCTCTCCATATTATCCTGCTGAAGCGCTACTGCATGATACATAAGCTCATATGCTGGGTTAATTTCTTTTCTAATTGCGGTATATGTCTCTACTGACATAAATCCAATAGAAGAGTGTCCATAATATTCATCATGAGTAAATCCTACTACTTTCATAGCAATTCCTGTCGTAGAATCCATGATTTCATCATTTAATGCAATTCCTTCATCTTTAAAACTATCATCCAATACGATTCCATTTTCCACATCTGCTTCTTCTAAGCTGATTCCCTCTGTAATCACTGGTGCTAAGAATCCGGATGGATCAATTGCAAAATAGGTAACATCAATTTTGTTATCGCTGCCTTTTGTATTTAAATTCATTCTCTGAATGTCTAATGTTGCAATGTTTCCTGTAGCCTGTTTTTTCACTTCATCCACTTGTGCTGGTGTTAAGGATGAGATCGTGATTAAGTTTTCTGCTGTATCATTTACTGCAAAATACTTGGCATCTGCGTTTTCAATCCCCGCGCTTACTGCTCTGCCTAGTCCGTTGGCAAGTCCTGATAAGAATAATACCATAAAGACCATTAATACAAGGATTGCTTCTACCATGACATATCTTGCTTTGTCATGTTTTAGTTCTTTCCATGCTAATTTCATTTTTATTTTCCCCTTTTTGACTTTTTTTCTCATTAAGTTTGTTGTAATTGATACTATATCAGCATTATATGACGCGAATGTGACCATTCTTAATGAGAATTTTTCCCATTAATATGTTTGTCCGCGCCGAAGGGAAATGTCGCTGTTTTTTTGCGACATCTTCCTTTCCCCTGAGTGCGCATCCTTAGCGGAGCGTTTTTAATACATAGGAGGCTTCTTTAAGAGAACTTTCCTATGTATTAAAAAAAGAGGCTATTACCTGTTGATTACAAGAATCAATAAGTAACAGCCTCTTTCTATATATTTTGATTATACTACCCTAATTGGTGAACACCTGTGTCCAATATAAAACTCCATTTAATTCGTAGCAGCCGATTCCAACTTTTCCGAATTTAGAACTTAAGATATTTGCACGATGTCCAGCCGAGTTCATCCAAGAATCCATAACCGCTGATGCTGACTTTTGTCCATAGGCTATATTTTCTCCCCAGGCCATATAGCTAATGCCGTACTCTTTGAGCACAGTAACACCGCTGGTACCATCTGGTCTTGTATGACTAAAGTTTGAAACAATTTCTTTGGCACGTTTCGTTGCCGCATTATTTAAAGCAGTCGTTGTAGTTAATGCAGAAAGGCCTTGCTTTGCACGTTCCTCGTTAACGATGGCAAGCACTTGGCTTGCTTTGGAGCTAACAGAAGTTCCATTGTCGTTGCCTGAGTCTGTACTTGGCTTTTTCGTTGCAGCTGGTGACGAAGTAACCACAGGCTTTTGAGTCATTACTGGCTTTTGAGTCTGTACCGGTCTTTCCGTCTGCACTGGCTTCTCAGTTTTCACTGGTGCCTTAGTTGCCACAGGCTTTTTCGTTTGAGATGGAGCGGACGTCTTTACAGGAGCCTTCGTACAATTCGACGATCCCATAATGATTACCGAGTTTCCATTAATCTGATACGATATCTTTCCTTTTTCTGCAGCTTTTGTAGGCGCTGTCGTAGTCACTACTGACTGACTGTCTTTTTGTTTCTCTTGTTGTTTTTCTTTGGTTTCCTCATCTTTGTTACTAGTTTTTTCGTTGTTAGTTACATCACTTGCAGCTTCATAAGATGGAGTTACTACTACACCTTTTGATTCTGTTTCCTCTTTGTTGCTGTTTGTATTAGCTTCTAGATTTTGTGCCTCTGCTTCGTTATCTGTTTGTACTGGTGCTGTATTTTCAGTTACTACAGTCTCTTCCTGAACGGATGATTCTGTGTTTATGTGCTTATAGCTTTCAGTACTCTCTTCTTTCGCGCAGGATGTCATCCCCACTGCACCGAATAGAATGGTACCTAAGAGCAAGCCATATCTCTTCATAATACATATCCTCTTTACTTTCCTAGTAAACTAGTAACAGTTCCTAGGATATCATAAGGGGGTAGGCCTTATCAATAGTAAATAACTGGGGAAGGCCTTAATTTCTTACTTTTCAGTTATAGCGGAAGTATACTTTCAACGTTGTCTCCGGACTGGCTATCGCCACCCTCGCAACAATTTTGCTTATATGTAATGTACGTTGCAAGACTATCTCCTAAGGTAGTAAATACCGTCGCAAGTACCTCGATCTGATCCTCATCTTCTACACAATTGGCAATCGCACATGTAATTACACTGATCATATTTACTAATTCACATGGAGAAAGACACATACTGCTTCACCTCTAAGAAAATCCTTAGAGTCAGTATATGCCGCCATACTTTGTCTCGAAACCCTCTTTTAACTTTTTCAATGCTTTTTTTTCAATCCTGCTAACATAAGACCTTGAAATATTAAGACCTTTCGCAATCTCTCGCTGGGTCACTTCCTTGTTATTGGCAAGACCGTAACGTAAAATGATAATTTGCTTTTCTCGTTCAGTAAGTACCTGATTTACCAGGCTATATAAAATTTTTATATTGTTCTTTAATTCCAAGTCTTCTACAATATCAATATCAACACTCTCTATAATATCTAACAGATTAATCTCATTTCCTTCTTTATCAGCCCCAATTGGCTCATATAAATAAACTTCCTTGGACTGTTTCTTCTCACCCCTTAGAAGCATTAACAACTCATTTTCAATGCATCTGCTGGCATACGTTGCTAATCGTATTCCCTTAGTCATGTCAAAAGTATCAATTGCCTTAATCAAGCCAATCGTCCCAATACTGATTAAATCATCCGTATCCTTATCATTTGCATTGTATTTTTTGACGATGTGAGCCACTAACCTTTGATTCCGTTCTATGAGTATGTCTCTTGCTTCCTTCACACCCTGCTTGCAAAGCAAAAGATACATCTGCTCTTCCTTGGTGCTTAATGGTTTAGGAAATGACTTCACGCTAAGCACCCCATTATAGTTAGTTTATTACTATACTATGATGGGGTGAGAATTTTGTGCTTATCCACTTTAAATTTTCGCTATAAAAGTTTTTTCGACTCTATTTACCTTCAAATAATGTGACATGCCCAATTGGCTCTACCTTATTATCTTCTATAATAAGACCGCCTTCATTACCTAATGCATAGATGTTCTTTTCTTCTTCCATAAGCGCTCTTCGGATGGACATCTTCTTTGCATAGGAACAGTCATAATGGACTTCGATATCAAAGTCATTTGCATATCCAATTCCGGTTCCATAACAATATTCACTATAATCTTCATCCGGTGTAATGTGGTAACGCTCAAGCTGAACCATTGCACCTGCACTACATCCAATAACTACGTTAGTATATGCAAGTAATTCTTCTTTGACTCCAAGTTTATCAATTCTTTCCATCATTTTATCTGGAAGACCTTCTGTGAAATAAATAATATCACTATTCTTTATTTGATTGGATAATTCCTCATAATCTGTAGCATAATAATTGACAATCGAGATATCTTCTTCCTTTATTCCAAAATTTAATAGAGGACTCACGATTGCTTCGTAATATTTACCGTATTTTTCATAGTAACGTTCCACATCTTTTGCGGATCGAACTACTTCCTCATGAAAGGAAAAAGGTAATACCAGCACTTTACTGGCAGGCTTAATATGTTGTCTCAGAATGTCGAAGCACCAAGATGCATCCAGTGCGTAATTATTTAGTAGTATATTAGTCATAATTACTCCTCCCATCTTAATCAGGCCGTGTAAATGCCTGTGTATACTTTATTATATGATATATTATACACAAATGGAGCTATGAAAACAGTACATTATTTTACCATTTTCATAGCTCCATCGCTTCTGACTTATTCTATTTATTTAATGGAAAATTCTCTAAATCTAGTGTTGCAAAATAATCATCAAGTGTTTCGGCACGTCTGATCTGTTTTGTTGTTCCATCTTCCTGTAAGAGGATTTCAGCGCTTCTAAGCTTACCATTGTAGTTATATCCCATAGAGAAGCCATGAGCTCCTGTATCATGGATTACAAGGTAGTCACCGATGTCGATTTTAGGAAGCTTACGGTCGATTGCAAACTTATCGTTGTTTTCGCAAAGTCCACCTGTCACATCGTATACATGATCAAGTGGTGCATCTTCTTTTCCAAGCACTGTTACGTAGTGGTACGCACCATACATTGCAGGACGCATAAGGTTTGCTGCACAAGCATCTACCCCAATGTATTCTTTGTAAATGTGTTTTTCATGTAATACTTTTGTTACTAAGCATCCGTATGGTCCTAACATAAAGCGTCCAAGTTCTGTATAGATTGCTACGTCATCCATGCCTTCTGGTAAGAATACTTCTTCATATGCTTTACGAACGCCTTCCCCGATTGCTAAGATATCATTTGGTTCTTCGCCTGGTTTGTAAGGAATTCCTACACCACCGGATAAATTAACAAATGCAATATGGACATCGCATTCATTTTTCAATTCGACTGCAAGTTCAAAAAGAATCTTTGCAAGTTTTGGGTAGTATTCTGTCGTTACTGTATTACTAGCTAAAAATGCATGAATACCGAAGTGTTTAACTCCCTTAGCTTTCATCTTAGTGAACGCTTCTTTCATTTGTTCCTTTGTCATACCGTATTTGGCATCTCTAGGAGTATCCATGATCTGATTAGAAATTGAGAAGTCACCGCCTGGATTGTATCGGCAGCACATTGTTTCTGGGAACTCTGCGATCTTATCAAAGAAATCAACATGAGTAAGGTCATCAAAGTTAATGATAGCACCCATTTTTGCAGCTAATTCAAAATCTTCCCTTGGTGTATCATTGGAAGAGAACATAATCTCCTGTCCTGTTAAACCTACTTTATCAGATAAAACAAGTTCAGCATAGGAAGAACAGTCTGCTCCTACTCCTTCTTCTTTTAAGATTGTCATAAGATAAGGATTTGGAGTTGCTTTTACTGCAAAATATTCTTTAAATCCTTTATTCCATTCAAATGCTTTCTTTAATTTTCTAGCGTTTTCACGAATTCCTTTTTCATCATATAAATGAAATGGAGTTGGGTATTTCTTTGCCATCTCCTGTACTTGCTCTAATGTTACAAACGGTCTTTTTTCCATTGTTCACTCTCTCCTTTACTCCCTAGTACATATTTAATATGTACACGTTATGTACATTCTATTTGACAAAATATATCATATTACATCATTAATGTCAACTTCTAAATGAAATTCATTTTCAAATAGGTTTCTATATTTTTACTATTCTGTAACAATGTGCCACACCACCGTACTAAACTAAATGGTTTAATTTATTATACAAAAAACAGGTGCTAAATGCACCTGTTTTTTTATGGATATTATTCACTTAGTTTTCCTGACACTATGTAAGAGCAGTCAAAAAAAGAATTATTTTTCTGACTGCTCTTTTTTCTTCTCTTTATAACATTTATGACACATCGCAATATACTTGTCATTTCCACCAATTTCAATTTGATTTCCCTCGGTAATGACTCTGCCGTTTTCATCCACACGGGCATTTACGGCTGCCTTTTTCCCACAGGAACAAATTGTCTTGATCTCCTGGATGGAGTCTGCAATTTCAAATAATCGCTTGCTTCCTGGAAATAGCTTTGTTTGAAAATCGGATTTCAATCCAAAACATAAAACCGGAATATCATAATCAAATACAATATCTTGTAGCTGGTCAATCTGTTCTTCGGATAAGAATTGACACTCATCTACAATAATAACATTTACACTTGTTTGCTCATTTTCACAAAATTCTCTGTAAATGTCTTGATCTGGATCAATTAGATCAACTTCTGCTTCTAATCCTATTCTTGAACGACAAATATTACGACCTTCGCGTGTATCAATTGCCGGTTTGATTAGCCAAACCTTTAATCCGCGTTCTTCGTAATTAAACTTTGTAATAAGGGCTTGGGCAGTCTTAGAACTGCCCATTGCACCATATTTAAAATATAACTTTGCCAAGACCTATCTAGCACCCTTATCGTAAGGAACACCAGCAGCTCTAGGAGCTTGAGATTTCTTAGATGTAAACGCTAATACGATTAGTGTTACGATATAAGGAATCATTTTGTACACGTTTGCTGGAATATCCAACTCTAATAAGAATGGAATACCTGAATAGGATGCAGCAAGTGCTTTCATAAATCCGAAGAATAAAGAAGCATAAAGGATCTTAAGCGGATTCCATTGACCGAAGATTAATACGGCTAATGCTAAGAAACCGTAACCTGCAACAGTAGCATTGAAGTTTGTAGACGTTGGAATAACGAATACTAAACCACCGATACCACCAAGTGCACCAGAGATTAATA
>JAUNRX010000132.1 GCA_030539495.1 bacterium
TGTTGCTGTATTTAATTTTCCTGTTGCACTATTTAATGTATCGATTGCAATTGCTAAGGAACTTGCACCACCTGCTACCGTAGCTACGCCATTCGTATAAGTAGTTAAGCCTTTCTTTAAAGTACCACCTGCAGAGGCAAGTTTATTTAAACCATCATCAAGGGTTGCACTTGCCTTGGAAGCCGTTTGTACTGCTGCATCTAGTTCAGCTGTCTTTGTCTTTAATTCTTTTGCTCCTGTATTTAATTTACCTAGGTACCCATCAAGCGTCGCTGCTCCATCTGATAATGCCTTAATACCATCCTTTAACGCACTCATATTAGTTGCCAAGCCATCACTGCCCACTTCTAATTTCGCAAGTTTGTCATTTAAACTTTTATCATCAAGCTGGCTCTTCATTGTAGTTAAAACTTTTAATGCTCCATCGACCTGACCAACTACTTGTTCTTCAATCTTAGTCTTACCTTCTGTCAATGCAACTTTCTTATTTACTGTATCCTTATAACTAGCTAAATAGTCCCCAGATAATTCTGGAAGTTGATTTAGTTGTGCTAATCCAGCATCTACTGATTTCATGTTCTCAAGTACTTTATTATACTGTCCTAATATTTCATTATCTTGTGAACTTAAGATTGCCTTTACTGTTGCTTCCTTTGTCTTATCACTAGCTAATGCTTTTTTATAATTTGTGTAATCCTTAATGTTCTGATTGATATCCTTCTTTAAATCAGAAACCTTTTGTATAAGTAAGTCTACACCATCTTTTAGTTCACCAGCACCATCTGCTAATTGCTTACTTGCAGATACAGCTCCTGGATTTTCTTTCGTCCCATCACCTTTTTGAAATCCCTTCACTAATGTTGCACTTCCACTCTTTATCTGTTCAACACTGGCAGCTAAACCATTCTTCTTATTTCCAATTTTATCTTTCAATAACTTGGTATTCTCTGCAAGTAACCCAAGTCCATTACTTAACTTCCCACTACCATTTGCCGCCTTTTTAAGACTTGCTATTAAAGTATCTGCCCCTGTTGTCAATTGTTTTGAGTTAGAATTTAATGTTGAAGCACCTTTATCTAGAGTATCTGATCCTTTATTTAATTTGGTAACACTGCTATCTAATAAACTCGTATTATCTGATAGTTGCTTCGTTCCGTCATTTAACTGTCCTGTTGCATCTTTCAGTTTACTAGTTGCATCAACAAGTGCAGCAGCACCACTATCTAATTTTCCAGTGACATCAGAAAGTTTATCAACGCCATCTTTTAAGTCACTGGAGCCATCCACGATCTTCTTGAAATTATCTTTCATCTCTTTTACTTTATCCTTGATATCGTCAAGATCATTGAAATCATCCGTATTAACATCATTTAATAGGTCATTTAATACAATAGATAATGTCATATCGATGGAACAATCCGTTACATCGGCTTCAATCTCTACTGAATTTGGAATATCGATATCATCTGTATACTTTTTATCGATACCATCAAGCAAGCTTTCTTGAAGGCCAGGCATTGCAAGGCCTGCCACGATCATCTTATCTCCATCACTAATTACCTGACCATTATCAACCTTAACATTGGTAAACTTAGAAGAATCTAAAATGGTACCAGTCATAACTGCAAATGGAACACTTACTTCTTCTTTCTTTCCATTTACATCAACGGTCTGTTTCTGGGTATTCTCATAATCGAAATGAATCTTTAAGTGTCCACTCTTGCCTGCCAGATCCTCTGGTGCAATTTGATTGCCATCTAATGTATATGTAATCTTCACATTGACTGGAAGTGCCTTCGTTGTCGTACCTTGATAATAAATATCACTGCCGTCTGCAGACCAGTTTAATTTTGTTCCATCGTTGGTAAATTGTTCATCCCCTTTGATATTCTTAATATTAGTAAGGTCACTTACATCAGAAATGGACTCTAATCCAGTTCCATTTAATAACCAATTGCTTACTGTCACATCATTTACTTTACCGGCCGCATCTGCTTTTGCATATACAGTCTCTGTCTTCTCCTCTTTTCCATCTGAACTTCTTACAGTCTTTGTTGTTGTATCCGTTTTATTTTCCTTGTCCGTTACCGCTTTGTCATTACTTGTAGTCTCTGATTTCGATGAACCCTGACAAGCTGTTAAACTTCCAACCGCAACCGTAGTTGCTGTACAAAGAGCAACTACTTTTTTATATTTTCTCCTCATAATCAATTCCTCCTAACTAACCACTTTTGAATTCATAACATTATTTTCACGCTCTTTTTTACACTTAAATCCAAGACTCGTATTAATAATGACTTTATCAAGTAACAGGAACATAGATGGTAAGATTAACAGTACGACAACCATACTGATCAAAGCACCTCTTGACATCAACGTACATAAAGAACTGATCATATCTACGTTGGAGTAAAGTCCTACACCAAATGTTGCAGCAAAGAAACTTAATGCACTGATTACAATGGACTTAATGGAAGCGCTGTGGGCAATCAAGATCGCATCATGCTTATTCTTCCCGCTATTACGTTCTTTCTTATATCTTGTTGTCATTAGAATTGCATAGTCGACGGTTGCACCAAGCTGAATGGTTCCGATTACGACTGATGCGATAAATGGTATCTCTGTATGTGTATAATATGGAATACCCATATTGATAAAGATTGCAAATTCGATAACTGCTACCAGGATTACCGGCAAACTAATGGACTTAAAGATTACAAGAATGATTAAGAAAATAACACCGATACTTACTGCACTTACAACTTTGAAATCGTTATCCGTGATCTTGATCAGATCAACCGTACAAGGTGCTTCACCGACTAGCATTGCATCACTGTCATATTTCTTAATGATGTCTCCAATCTCATCACACTGAACCGTCATTTCATCGGTTGCTGTCTTATATTCTGAGTTTACAAGCAACATTTCCCATTTATCATTTTTTAGAACATCTCTGATTGACTTAGGAATCATATTTTCTGGAACTGCAGGACCAATGATCGACTCAAGACCTAGTGCCCATTTAACACCTTTGACATTATCCAGCTCATCGATCAACTCCCCAACTTTATTGGATTCAAGCTTACTGCTTACAAGCACCATATGGGTGGCGTTCATATTGTAGTCTGCCTTCAACTTGTCATTTGCAATAATACTTGGCAGATCTTTCGGCAAGGTCTCATCCAAGTTATAATAAACATCCGTATTTTTCTCACCGTAAATAGCTGGTACAAGTAGTACGGCAAATAAAATCAAGAAAATATAGTATCGTTTGATTACGAACTTTGAAATTCCTCCCAGTTCAGGAAGCAACGCCTTATGACTGGTCTTAACAAGTGCCTTATCAAAAATAAGGATAAAGCTTGGAAGAATGGTTACACAGGAAATTACACCGAAGATAACACCTTTTGCCATTACAACACCTAAATCCATACCTAAGGTAAAGCTCATAAAACAAAGAGCGATAAAGCCGGCCACTGTCGTAATGGAGCTACCAACAACACTGACTAACGTATTACTGATTGCATGAGACATTGCTCGTTCTTTATCGCCCTGGTATTTTTGTTTTTCCTCTTCGTAACTGTGCCATAAGAAAATGGAGTAATCCATTGTGACACCTAATTGAAGTACTGCGCTTAATGCTTTTGTTATGTAAGAAACTTCTCCTAAGAAGTAGTTGCTGCCCAAGTTATAGAGGATTGCCATTCCGATGCTTAATAAGAAAAAGATTGGTGCAAGGAATGAGTCCATCGTCAAAGATAAAACTATGGTAGAAAGTAATACTGCAATAAATATGTAAATAGGCTCCTCTTTATTAGTTAAATCCTTTGTATCGGTAACGATGGCTGACATGCCGCTTACGAAACATTGCTTTCCTGCAATCTCCCTAATCTTTGCAATGGCATCCATTGTTTCATCTGCTGATGTGGTGGTATCAAAAATAATTGCCATCAATGTAGAATCATCTGTATTAAACTCTTTATAAATCTTATCTGGAAGTATGCTCTTTGGAATTGATAGATCTGCGATCGTGTTGTACCATACGACTTTGTCTACATGATCAACCCCTTCAATCTTTGTCTTTAGTTTTGCAACATCCTTATCTTCCATCCCCTCTACTACAAACATGGAAAATCCGCCTGTGCCAAATTGATCCACCAGTATATCCTGGCCTACCATGGTCTCAATATCTTTGGGTAAATAGGATAAGATATCATAATTGACCCTTGTAGATACCATGCCGATTACTGATGGGATTAACAAAAGAATGCTGACGATAAAAATAATCCATCTACTTTTAACAATTGCTTTCCCAAACTTAATCATTTTCTCTCCTCCCTTAAATGTACAATTCATAATTGACCACTAGTCATTCTTTATGATATGATAGTTATAACATAAAAGTGACTAGTGGTCAATTAATTTACATAAATTTAAGATTTTTGTAAATTATTCCATATCGTTTACATTCATAAAAACTACTTCCAAATCTTATTTTTGTCAAGTGCAACATAAGTGTCGGAAAAAAGGGGGAACATCTATGGGAAAATTAGACACCAATAAGAAGATAAAACATGACTCATTGCTGAACACTGCATTTGACCTGTTTATCACCAAGGGGATCAACAAGACATCGATTTCTGAGATTGTTGACTCCGCCGGAGTTGGAAAAGGTACCTTTTACCTATACTTTAAGGATAAATACGACCTTCGTAATAAGCTTGTCTCACATAAATCCAGCGAGCTTTTCCACGCTGCCAATGAAGCGCTTATAGCCTCCGGGATTACAGATTTTGAAGAATCCATCATCTTTATCGTCAACCATATTGTTGATGACTTGGATAAGGATCAGTCACTGTTGACCTTTATTTCAAAGAACTTAAGCTGGGGCATTTTTAAGAATGCTCTGATTACACCAAGCGAAAATGACGTTGATTTTTACAATGTCTATATCCAAATGCTAAAAGCCTCTCCACATACATTTAAAAATCCTGAAATACTGATCTTTATGATTGTGGAACTGGTCAGCTCTACGGTATATAGTGCGATTCTCTATAAAGAGCCGGTTTCCCTTGAGGAACTTAAGCCATACTTATATGAGACAATACGACAAATGATTCGCCAGCAAATGACAAATGATTAGAAAGGACTAGAGGATGGAACATATACTGAATATACAGACCGAAGAAATACAGAAAGATGGAAAAGATACGTACTACAATCATCGCTATGAACCGACTCCTTACGAACTCCTGGATCAGTTTTTCGATGAATATCCGCTAAAAAAAGACGATTCTTTTGTCGACTATGGTTGCGGCCCTGGTCGAGTACTTTTCTATATCCATCACCGCTTCCATTGCGAAGTTACCGGCGTAGAATATAATGAAGAATATTATAAGAAATGCGTAGATAATATAAAATCCTACAAAGGGACTCATAAGAAAAAAGTTCATGTCTGCCACTGTGGGGCGCAAGATTATATTGTGGATGACAGACAGACTGTATTTTATTTCTTCAATCCATTTTCCATTGAGATCTTTATGCATACGCTTTCTCAAATTCAGGATTCTTTATTACGTTGCCCAAGAGAAATAAAATTGATTATGTACTATCCGGATAGCGAATATATCTATTATTTAGAAAATTATACAGAATTTTGCCTTACGAAGACCATTCCTGTTGGAACAGGTTCTCGGAAAGACTCACGCGAAAGCTTTCTTATCTGGCAGTAGGGAGGCTGTCGCTGAAAAGGCTTTGAAAAGATTTTTCATTAAAATAGTTGAAGGGTTACGAAAAGAAATAGGAGATTTCATAACAATACGATTGTTCTTCCGCTGCCTCTACAGTAGCTTTCAAATATTCGCTATGGTCATACACCGATGGTGTCTGGCCCTATCGGACATTTGAAAGTTACAGTAACGGCAGAGGCAGTACAAGTTTGTATTGTTAGAAACTCCTATTTCTTTCTGTATATTGTGACTATTTTAATGAAAAATCTTAATTCAGACTATGCAGCGACAGCTGATAGGTAAGGTACTGTAAGACTTAGTACCTTACACAAAAGAAAAGTTTCCTAAAAGCATAAACCTTTTTTGTAATTGTCGTATATTGTCTAATGTTTAGGATTTTTTGAATTTGGAGCGGACTTTTTTTAGGAATTGTGCGATCGTGCGGTTTTCTTCTTCCTCGTCGGCATTGGTTCGGCCCATTCGATCACACCAGCCTAGTAAGGCGACATCTTCCAGCTCGGACTCTTTTAGCATCTGGTCCACTTTTGCAAAAGGGAGGTCTTTGGTTACATATAAAATATGCATATGATAATGGACCAACGCACAGATTAAGTCTATCTTCTTGCGGTCAGCCATAAATACCGTTAAAAATTCTCTCGCTGTCTTTTGGCCTGCTTCGTCATGTCCATATGAAGTAATCCTTCCATGACGGATGGCAGTTGTCTCCGGCTTTCCAATATCATGAAGAAAACTTGCCCACATAAAACAATACGGATCTGAACTTTTTCCTTTTACCTTTGCGGCCTCGTCTACTACCATAAGCGTATGCACCCAGGCATTTCCCTCCGGATGATATTTCGGAGACTGCTCTGTCTTAGATAACAAATAAAGCGGGCGAAATGGCTCCATCATAAATACTTCATTTTGCAATAACGTATTTAAAAACTCACTTGGCTTCTGATCATTTTGCAAATGTTCTTCAATCTGTTCAAAGATTTCCTGTTTCGTCATTTTTTCTTACTCCTGCTTTTCTAATTTCTTAAGCTTCTTATACTTTCGATCATAGGTTAGTAGCCCATTTACTTCCTCTTCCACATCGCTTAACTGGGTATATACTGTCGCACAAAGTCCCTTTTTCTTCAATGGTTCAATTTTCTTTTCATACAATTTATGATAGGCCTTTGTAAATTCAATTCGACTTGCAAATGTCTTATATCCAAAGGTATTCTCAGAATAGCTATGTCCACAGATATGACATACAAATCCACCAAATTCGGACAGTATAAATGGTCTTCGATCATGTTTAACTTTTAATCGACGGAAATAATTATGCTCACTTTTTACATCTCCAGACTTTTGGTCAAACCAACCACTAGCATGGTCTACAAGCCTTGTAGGATCAATTTTCTTAATAATTTTATATAATTCCGTGCTGTCGAATTGTCCCCAACCTTCGTTGAAAAGTACCCACATCACAATACTTGGCACATTTCGAAGATGTTTGACTGTATCAATACACTCTTTCTTCCATTCTTTTCGGCCTTCTTTTTGGTTTCGACTAAAATACCAATAATGATTGTCTTTAACTTTTGTTCCAAGGTGAGGTGCCAATCCTGCCAAATAACATACCCTCATCAGACTATAGCTGTCGCCGCCATTGACCATGTCCTGCCAAACAAGCATTCCAAGCCTGTCACAATGATAATACCAGCGTAATGGTTCAATCTTAATATGTTTTCGGATCATATTGTATCCTAATTCTTTCATCGACACGATATCATATAAAAATGCAGCATCGCTTGGTGGCGTATAAAGTCCTTCCGGCCAATAGCCTTGATCTAAAATACCTTTTTGATAATAACGTTGATTATTTAATAAGATGGTCGGATGACCTTTTCGATCCTTTCCAATGCTAATCTTGCGCATGGCAAAGTAGCTTTCCACCACATCCTCGCCAATTGTCACTTGCATTTGATATAGAATTGGATGTTCCGGACTCCAGCTCTCCATATTTCCTTTCGCTGATTTAACCGATAATACGACTCCCTTTGCTTTTCCTTTATAGAGAATAATATCCTTGCCTCGCTTTGATATGATAATCTTCATATCTGGCAGTTCCTCATCTGTTGCCTCTTCCCCAATTCCTTTTAAAATTGGCCGGACTGCCACCGCTTGCTTGTCGTATTTTGGAGTTATTATCAAATCCTCTATATATACCTCTGGTACCCATTCATACCAGACCGTCTGCCAAATGCCACTTTGTGGGGTGTAGAACATGCCACCATGAATTAGCTTCTGCTTCCCTCTTGCATGATAGCAAGTATCTGTATCATCCGTAACACGAACCATTAACTCATTTTTACCTACATTGATCATATCCGTGATATCAAAGGTAAATGGTAGATATCCGCCCGTATGTTTACCGACCTTATATCCATTTACATAAACTGTTGCACGCTGATCTACTGCCCCAAAATGAAGTAGTAGTCGTTTTTCTTTGGGCTTCTCAAATATGGTGATAAATCTTCGATACCATAAATATTCCCTTGGAAGGAGCAGTCGATTTACGGTAGATAATTCACATTCCGGTGAAAATGGCACTAATATCTTTCCAATAAATTTCTCTGGGATTCCCTTTTCTTTTTGAATGACATAATCCCAAAATCCATTTAATATCTCATACTGTTTTCTTTCTAATTGCGGTCTTGGATATTCGTCCAATGGACAGAGTTCATCATAGTTTGAGTTCTTTACAGCTTCGTCAATCTGCGCCTTCAATTCTTCGCCCCAAACCGTATACAAACTATTCTTTTCTTCCTGATTTTTACATCTCTGTAACGAACGTACCGCCCGAATTACATTCATCGTATCACCTTCTTTATCTTAAAATAACATTTATTCCATATTATATGATTCTGTTTGACATATTATTATCCCTATTTCTTTTTTCCAGTCAAGTTCACTATGTACAATATTCTCCCCACAATCCACCGAAAGTTTTCATGCTACAGAAACTAATTCTTTGATTTCAAGTATACTATTTTTTCCCCTTATAAAAACTATATTTTCGTCTTTGTGGAAACTCCTCTTTTTTATCTTTTAGGAAACCAGTCTTTTGAGAAGGTATGAAATACCTTCCAAAGCGGCTGGCGCATCACTATCTAAATAAAGGCTGAGCATTAAAATATTCACAGCCTACAGAAAGAAAAAGGAGTTCCTAACAATCCTAACTTGTACTCCATCTACCGTTACTGTTACTTCCAAATATCCGATAGGGGCAGACACCACAGGTGTATGACAATATCGAATATTTGAAAGGAACTGTAGAGGTAGCTGGAGAACAATAGGATTGTTACGGAAGCTCCTTTTTCTTTTCGTAAAACTACAATATTTTAATGCTCAGCCTTTTCACACTCCAAAAGTGCGCCAGCCAAAACTATTTTTTAGTGATAAACTCTTTTCCACCCATGTATGGACGTAAAGCTTCTGGAATTCTTACAGAACCATCTGCTTGTAAGTTATTTTCAAGGAATGCGATTAACATTCTTGGTGGTGCAACTACTGTGTTGTTTAATGTATGAGCGAAGTATTTTCCGTCTTCACCAGCAACACGGATCTTAAGACGACGAGCTTGAGCGTCACCTAAGTTAGAACAGCTACCAACTTCGAAGTATTTATTTTGTCTTGGAGACCAAGCTTCAACGTCAACAGATTTCACTTTAAGATCTGCAAGGTCACCAGAACAACATTCAAGTGTTCTTACTGGGAT
>JAUNRX010000133.1 GCA_030539495.1 bacterium
ATCTAGTTTACTGGATTTGTTTTTGGTATAATGAAAAGTATCTTTACATAAGAAAGGGAGAAAAAAGGATGGAGACATTAGGCATACTCCTGTTGTTTGTAGCAGTTATAGTAGTAGCATCACTATATACCAACTGGATGAATAAAAGAAAGACAAAAGCCTGGCTAGAAGACCAATATGGAAAGGAACCGCACATAAAGGAGACTGATATAGAAGACATTGCAGTCTACTGGGAGGAGAATAAAGAAGGCTATAAGGATAAGATTGACGAAATAACATGGAACGATTTGGGGCTTACTGATATCTTCAGGCGAGTTAATTCCTGCTGTTCTTTTGTAGGAGAGCAGATCCTATATGGAGTGCTGCATTGCTTTCCAACAAGAACGTCTTATGGGACAGAGTTAGAGAAGAAGATTACATATTTTGCGACACATAAAGAGGAGCGTATAGCAACCCAGCTTCACTTAATGAGTCTTGGAAAGAAAGAAGGAAATTACAGCATACCTTTTATCGTAAATAATTTAGAGGTATTTGAGATGGATTTGGTATGGCTATATAAGATTATGCAGATATTGTTGGTAGGATCAGTGATACCGGCAATTATCCTTCAAAACTTTAACTTCCTAGGTATTACACTTGCAATATTCAGTATCAATCTAATTCTATATTCGCAAAGAAAATCACAGTATGAGATTCATCTTGCATCATTAAATAGTATGATTCAGATTGTACGTCTAGGGGTTACGCTTGAGGAGTCAGAGTTACTAGGAAAGAAGGATAAAGTGATAAGTCTGACACCATTACTAGATCCATTTCGTAAGTTAAATAAGATTGTTGGAAAGCTTCAGATGAAGAAGGCATCCAGCTATAGTGGAGATATCTTTGCGCTTATTAATGACTATCTGATTGGAGCAACCTTATGGGAGTTTACCAACTATAATAAAGTATTAGAGGGACTAAAAGGGAAAGAGGAGCAGTACCTTACCTTATATCGAGTTATTGGAGAACTGGACATGGCAATTGCTATTGCCTCATTTCGTGAAAGTATCCCAGAGTATTGCATTCCAGAGTTTGATGAGGATAAGAGTATTGTTATGGAGGAGGTATATCATCCACTTACAAAAAATCCTGTCTGTAACTCGATTACGCTGGATCATAACTGTATTATTACAGGATCAAATGCTTCTGGAAAATCTACATTCATTAAATGTGTTGCAGTAAATGTATTGCTTGGACAGAGTATTCATACTTGTATGGCAAAACGAATGGTATATCCATTTGCAAAAGTAATTACGTCTATGGCAGTTACAGATGATTTAATGGCCGGGGAAAGCTATTACATTAAGGAGATCAAGTATCTGCATCGTATTATTGAGAGCTTAAGTAATGACCAGTTTGTAATTTGTGTCATTGATGAAATATTAAGAGGTACCAATACAGAGGAGAGAATATCTGCGTCCACTGCAATCCTACAATATCTACAGGATAAGAACTGCCTTGCTATTGTGGCATCTCATGACCATGAGCTTACAGAATTGTTGGCAAGAACCTATAAGAACTATCATTTTAGGGAGCAGATTATAAATAACGATATCTACTTTGATTATAAGATTCATAATGGTCCCTCAACAACAAAAAATGCAATCCGCTTACTAGAGTATATTGGATTTCCCAAGGAGATTATTACAAATGCAAAACATATGAAGTATTAATTACAAAAATATGTCTTTTTTCTACAAAACAATAATAGAAGCAACAAATAAAGACAAAATAATACAATAGTGTATTGCTATCTTTTATGTAAATAAGTATAATTAATGATATATAAATCTGTATTTACGAAAATAAGAGGAGCCTTTATATGAAGGAGAATACACACCAAGATGAGGTTGAGATTGATCTCAAAGAACTAATTATATTAGTAATACATAAGTTTTGGCTTGTTGTTTTAGCAGGCGGAATAGCAGCAATATGCTGCCATTATATTTTAGTAAAGAGCACGGTTCCCTATTATGAAGCAGATACGACAATTTATATTTTATATCATCAGGATAAAGATAAACTATTGGTAAGCGATATGCAGACAGGGGACTATCTTACCAGCGATTATCAGGGATTAATAAAATCAAGGTCCGTATTAGAAAAGGTAATTAGCGAATTATCATTAAATAGTACATATAAAGTATTGAGTAGCAGGACGGTAGTAACTCTGCAGCCGGAAACGCGAATCCTTACCATTTTGGTACAGGATGAGGATCCAGAGTTAGCAATGAGAATTGCCAATACTATAAGAACGGTATCTACAAAGTATATCAATGAGATTATGAGGGTGGAAGCGGTTACAGAAGTAGACCAGGCCCAGAAACCAGAAGAGCCAATCTTACCAAACATTAAGAAAAATTCTGCAATAGCAGGGATATTTGTAAGTATTTTAGTAGTGGGAGCCATTGTAGTAATTGATTTACTAAGTCAGAAGATTAAGAATACAAAGGATATTGAAGCAAAATTAGGACTAGAGGTATTAACCATTATTCCAGAAGTAAATGAAAAGAAGTTAAGGCGAGTACATAAGAAGAAGCTAATTCAGGAGAGGGAGCTATACGACAGGAAAATTATAAGGGAGGAAACAGAATATCAAAATCGGAAAGGGAGAACGGTGAACAATTCTATAGACGAAGATGAAATTATTAACGCTTAATTTAATCGAACAACAGGACCTCAAATTTAATGAGGCAATCAATGTATTACGATCAAGTGTTGAGTTTGCAGAGAAAGAAATCAAGGTACTTACGTTTGCAGGGTGCACTGAGCCAGAGGGAAGCTGGAGGATTGCAATCAATTTGGCAAATTCGTTTTCTAAATTAGATAAAAAGACGCTGTTTTTAGATGCAAACTTACGTGATCAGGAACTTTCAAAGTTCTATCAGAAGGATTGTGGACTTGCAGACTATCTTCAACACAAGGCAAGGCTTGAAGAGATTATCTATGAAACAAATAACGAGAAGTTAGATATTATATTGCCAGGCACTTTGCCAGATAATCCATCTGAGTTGTTAGGCGGAGAACAGTTCAAATACCTGTTAGGAATACTTAGGGAAAGGTATGAGTATATCATCGTAAATACACCTTTAGTGCAAGAACTAGTAGATGGAATTATTGTCGGAAGGTTAAGTGACAGTGTCATTCCTGTGATTAATCAGGATAAGAGTAAATATAAACAGGCAGAGGAAATGAAGCTGCGGTTACAGCGATCCGGATGCCATATACTTGGATGTGTATTTAATCAGCTTGCATCATCAAAAAGAAGCGGTTTAAGGCTGCTGTAGGGATTTTTTTAGATGTTTAAACACATACTAATGAGGTGAGATTAGTAATATGTTTGAAAGGAAAAAGTAAGATGAGAAGAGTAAGACACCCAGGGAAGAAAGTGGTATATGGATTAGCAGGAATTACAGCGGCTTTTGTAGTTGCAGCAGGAGCTGAGACGTTGAATTCAGATAAAGTACTGGCAGCGAATGAGCAGCAAGCTTCTAATACTCAAAAGATTAGTGAAGATGAGGCAGTACAGATTGCCCTTGATAAGGCAGGAGTAAAGAAAGAAGACGTCAAAGGTCTGAGTGTAAAGTTAGATCGTGATGAAGATCGAGGAAATCGTGAAGTATACGAAATTGATTTTACACATAAGGGAACCGAATATGAAGTCGAGATTGATCCTGTAACAAAAAAGATTCTCTATTATGAGATGGATGAAAAAGATGATTAAAAGATATTAGTAGGAAGGCAGATTGTCAATAGACATATGCCTTTCTTTTTGCTTTAAAATTCTAAAATATTTATAAATTACTATATTGTATTTTCAGGAGGATTCGTTAAAATATATCTGATATAAAACATATAAGGAGGATAGAGCATATGCAGCAGGGGAAAGTAAAAAGTATGACAGTGGGATCGCCAATGAAATTAATTGTACAGTTTTTTATTCCATTATTATGCGGAATGTTATTTCAGCAGTTTTATAATATGATGGATACAATGATTGTAGGGAGATTTCTTGGACCGAAGGCACTTGCATCGGTAGGTGGAACAGGCTCCATCAACTTTATGATAATTGGATTTTGTATGGGTGTCTGTAATGGATTTGCTATTCCAGTTGCACAGTCATTTGGTGCAGAGGACTTCTCATCACTTCGTAAATATGTTGCAAACAGTGTGTGGCTTTCTATTATTTTTTCGTCCATCACAACCGTATTTGTATGTGTATTTTGTAAAAGAATTTTGATTGCAATGAATACGCCAAGTGACATAATGGAAGGCGCATATCAATATATATTTGTTATATTCTTAGGAATTCCAGTAATCTATTTATATAATTTGCTGGCAGGTATCTTACGTTCTTTAGGGGATAGTAAGACGCCGTTATACTTCCTAATCATGTCATCGTTACTAAATATCATATTAGACTTAGCAGCAGTACTTGTATTAAAGATGGGAGTCAGTGGTGCCGCATGGGCAACCGTAGCCGCTCAGGGGATATCAGGTATCTTATGTCTTATTTATATCATTAAGAAGTATCCAATCCTGAAGATCCATAAAAGTGAATGGAGTCTGAAAGGAGAATATGTTAGACCATTATGCATGATGGGAATCCCAATGGGACTTCAATATTCTATTACTGCAATTGGAAGCGTAATTTTACAGACAGCGGTGAATTCCTTAGGATCCATTGCAGTGGCAGCAATCACAGCAGGAAGTAAAATCAGTATGTTCTTCTGCTGTCCATTTGATGCATTTGGTTCGACTATGGCTACTTATACAGGACAGAATGTGGGAGCTAGAAAGTTAGACCGTGTCACCAAGGGAATTAAGGCATGCTGTCTATTGGCATTTATATATTCCATAGTTGCTTGGCTGATCTTAATGATCTTTGGAAGCAATTTAACGTTACTATTTATAAAGAAAGAGGAGACGCAGATTATTAAAGATTCTGCTTATCTTTTAAAAGTTATGAGTGCATTTTATATTCCACTTGCACTTGTTAATATTGTTAGATTTTCTATTCAAGGACTCGGCTTTGGAAAACTTGCAATTATTGCAGGTGTATGTGAAATGATTGCACGTGGTATGGTAGGATATTTCTTTGTACCTCTCTTTGGATATAGTGCAGCATGTTTTGCTAGTCCGATAGCATGGATTATGGCGGATGTCTTTTTAATACCAGCGTATTTCTGGGCAATCCGAAGATTAAATCGAAGCTTTTCTCCTTGTGAGGCATAAAGAGAAAAATTATTTTCGGTAAATCATAGGAGTAAATCGGATGCCATCGGATATTTGTTCCGTATCCGTTGCAATAAATCCAAGCCGCTTATAGATTGGGACTGCATAGGGAGAGGCATTGACAGTAATTACTTCTCCTGGGCAGTCCTTTGTTACTTGGCGAAATAGTTTTTTTCCAATGCCCTGTCTATGATAGGTGCTATCCACAAAGAATAAAGAGATATGACAACCGTGATTTCTTGTAGCAATCACACCGATAATTTTATGGTTATGAAAGGCACCGTAAATCTGTAATTCTTCAAGAATAGAACTGTTATGGATATATTCTTTGAAATATTCGATTCCTTCCATGCTATATACAGGAGCTTCGAATTCCATAAATACGTTTAATACAAGATGAAGTGCTTCCTGAAGCTCATTTTTTTTAATTTTTCTTATACTCATTACAAACTTATATTCCTTTCTAAAATAGTCATTACTAAAGAATATGTTAAGTATATCACATATAGAATGTCTGTATTTGTTGCCATTAGTCGAAAGAAGATGTAAAATAAAAATGTAAGTATATATAAAGGAGGATGTTTCCTATGGAAAATTATTTAGGTAAGAAAGTCACTGTTAAGATGGACCGTCCATTAGGGTCCAAGCATCCAGAGTTCGGGTTTACATATCCCATAAATTACGGATATATTCCTGAAACAAAAGCTGCTGATGGAGAAGAAGTTGATGCCTATGTAGTAGGTGAATTTGAGCCGTTAAATACCTGTGAGGGATATGTCATTGCAACGGTTCATCGAAAAGACGATGTAGAAGATAAGTTAATCGTTTGTAAGGAAAAAGGGAAATATGCGAAAGAGCAGATTGAGGCATTTATAGAATTTCAAGAACGTTTCTTTGACTCAACGGTTGAGATGATAGAAGATCATCTAAAATTAGAAGAACCAACGGCAGTTACATCTTATAAGACAATGAGAACAGTCACTATCGTCATGATGGCTATCTTATTTATTTTAGACATGACGAAACATAGAAGACCATATGCACTGGCAATTTTAGTAACAGCATCCGCCGCTATGGAGCAATTGTACATATATAAAGAGAATAAAGATAAATATACATTGGCAACAGGAATAGGTGCGGCACTTCTCTGCCTCGGCTGTGTCATTGTATACATAATAGGATATCTAGGCCATTAATAAAGAAAAAGCGCCCTCGAAAAGAGGACGCTTTTTTGCTTCTCATTTGTAAAATCAAATCATCTAATTATTTAGATACAGAGTTTACATAATCAGTCATGTTTAAACCAGCAAGTGTACCAGAAGCGAAAGCTAAACCTAAAGCGGAACCTTCGTTATCATAGTATGGGGAAGAATACATACTTCCTGCATCAAGACCTGCAGCATATAAACCTTTGATTGCAGTGTTAGTCTTATCAACAACTCTTAAAGAATCATCAACTTTCATACCACCAATTGTACACCAAGCACTAGCTTCGTATTCGAATACGTAGATAGGACCTTCAGATACGCTTGTTAAGAAAGTAGCATCTTTGTAGAATTGAGTATCTTTACCGTTTTTAGTAAATTCGTTGTAAGTCTTAACTGTAGAAGCTAAGTTATCTAAACCAAAGTGTTCAGCAGCTTCTTCGATTGTGTTAGCTTTAAAGCCCCAGCCTTGATCGATTGCTTCTTGTAATTGAGCTTTTGCTTCAGATAATACTTTAAGGTGAGCACCTTGTGGAGCAGCATCAGAAAGACAATTAACACCGGCAATCCAAGATTGTGGAGAACCTAAAGTTTTGAAGATACCTTGTTCACATACGCTGTTGTAGTATTTTTCGTCCATAACTACATAGTATTTACCTTGACGAAGAGTTGCTTCAGCACCAGCAAGTGGTTCTTCAGCCATGATTTGTTCGTTGAAGAAACGGTTACCTTCGCTGTTAACCATTAAACCACCGTAGATACCGAAACGTAAGTTTTGGTTGGATGTTTTAGAGTTCCAAGCACCATTTTTAGCGTTAGAAGCGGAGAATTCGTTTGCAACGATACCCCAGTTACGATCTTCCACACCGCCAGCTTCAGAGATCATTTTGATACCTTCACCAACAGAAAGAGTGTTACCTAATGGGTTAACTGTTACATCACCGAATTTTTCGTTGATGATTTCTTGGCTTCCAAGGTAACCACCAGTAGAAATTAATACAGCTTTTGCATTAACTGTAACTTCTGTACCATCAGCTTTTTTCGCTTTGATACCAACAGCTTCGTTTTTATCATTCATAATGATGGATTCACCAGTTGTGTTAAGTAAGATTTGTCCACCATTTTCAAGAATTTTCTTTTCTTGAGGATTTGTTCTGTCTAATCCTTTTTCAGCGATTTTAAGACGAGCTCTGAATCCTACACCATAAGAGTCAGCTCTTAAAGAAAGAGTAAGACCAAGATCTCCGAATAAGTCCATAGTTTCACCAGTTTTATCAAGAACGTTTCTTAATAAAGCACTGTTTACTGTACTATTTGCATATTCATTCATATGAGTGTAAAGTTGTTCAACTGTAAGGTTTTCACCTTCTTCTTTTTGAACTTTTGTTCCAACAGCGATTGGACCACCAGCGTTAGCACCGTTAGCTACAGCAAGGGAAGCACCTTTTTCTACAACGATTACAGAGGAACCGTTAGAAGTAGCGCTCATTGCAGCTGTAAGACCAGCAGCACCACCACCTACGATAACAATATCAGTATCGTATACTTCAGCTTCTTGTTTAGCTTCAGATTTAGTTGTTTCTACATTTTTTAATGCTTCTACATCACCGTTTGCTTGCTTTACACAATCTGTAATAGCTTCAAGAAGTGCGTTAGAAGTAAGAGTTGCACCAGTTACAGCATCCACTTTAAGAGTTTGTCCTTCAGTGATTGCAGCTGGAATTTTTTCGATTGCTGGATCAGCGATACCAGCTGTTTCAGTGTGTTCTCCAACAACTACTGATTCAATTTTACTGTCTGTAAATTTAACAGTTACGTTTACATCACCATTTCTACCAGCAGCTTTTGCGGAGTATTCTCCGGCAGTGAAGGAAAGACTTGGTGCTTGAGCTTTATCATTACTTTCAGTTTTTTTACCACAGCTAACTGTTCCAACAGCTAATGTGAGGATTAAACCGCATGTAATGAGTTTTCTTTTCATATTAAACATAATACCCTCCTAATTGTTAATACTTTATCATAATAAACATTGCACTAAGTACAGGGTCAAGTTCCAAAAATTGCTATATGTAAAAACTAGTGTTATTCCCACTACTTTTTCAAAATATTGTATAATAGAGGAAGGTAAGGGGAGTTTTAGTTATGTATTCAGTAAAAGAGTTTTGTAATATTGTAGGGGTACCATTTAGTACGTTACGATATTATGAGCGAATAGAATTATTAAATCCAAAAAAAAATAAAGTCAATAATTATCGTATTTATACAAAAGAAGATATCAAGACAGTCAATATGTTTCGATACTATCGCTCTCTTGGAATAGAGACAGCAGAGGCAGTCCGTATTATGAATGCCAATAATGCCTTAGAGCTTGTCCGAAATAGCCTGGTTAGCCGTGAGAATAAGATTATACAAGAACTGTTCCAATTAAATAGACAGCTAAAAGCGATGGAACAAATGGAAGAGAATCTAAAATTAAAAGATACAGGAGAGATTCAGATCTGTGAAGGGCAAGGAATTTATTTTATTTCTTTAATAGAAGAGGAGGAGTACATATCCAATAACTATGAAAAGATTGCAAAATGGTCTGAGCTTTTACCTATTACCATGCATGGAAGATTACTTTCCTATAAGCAGCTAATGGGCAAAAGGATTTATTTAGAGGACTATAAGTTTGGGTTGGCAATACGTGAACGAGACATGTGCTTATTGGATGCTTGGTGTTTGGAAGGCGCAGTATGCTTAGAAGAGCAGAAAGTCCTAATGACATATCTAGAGCTTGCAGAAGATAATTTGTTGGAGAACGAGCAAATGAAAAAGGCACTTCAGTATATTGAGGAAAACAATTATAAAATAGCAGGTGATTTATTTTTAGAAGCACTCCCTGTCTGTTCAGAGAATCAGAAGCAGGGAGAAATTATTAGAATTCCAATTAAAAATAGAGAGTAATGAAAAGCAGGAGCCAAGTAATAAAGGCATTCCTGCTTTTTT
>JAUNRX010000134.1 GCA_030539495.1 bacterium
CTCCTCCGTTCTTTTCCGACCCAGAGGGAACTTATCTCACTCACAGCGCCCCACTCTGGGAAGGGCATCGGAAACCTCGTGTCCGATTGGAATCATTTTTGCGGGATTCACTCCCGCAAAAATGGAAAGGACCAAGCACGCTTTCGCGTGCTTGGTCCTTTCATTTCCTTCAGCACCAGATGAAATCCCATTTCATCTGAAGGCACCGTCCTCGGTGCCGCCCTATGCTAAGATTTCTTTTACAGCTGCTTCGATCTTATCGCATTTGCAGTTAGCAAAGAAGTATTCCTTAAATTTTTCTCCGGATAAAGCACCTTTTACAAGATCTCTATCTAAGTTTTTAAGGATAGTTACCATATCTACATGTGTAACTTTTTTAACTTCATCTAAGATTTTTTTATTGCGTTGTTCTGGAACAACTCTTTCTTTTGGATATCCTTGTCCGCTTTCACCTTCAAATAAACGTTCAAACATATATTTTAAGTTAAGTTCTGCACCCCAGCCAAAGCCTTTTGCGAATGGTAATGCTACTGCATTTCCATCGTTGATTTGTGCAAACATATATGCATCAGATGGATCCACGATGTGTCCACATAATACATTAGGGAATGAGTTAAGTGCAAGCATAGCACCCTCGCCAGTACCACAACCAGTGATTATGTAATCTGCTGCTCCTGAGTTTAATAACACAGCTGCTAAGATACCATTTTGTACATATGTTAAAGAATTTTGATCTTCTGCAGAGTACATTCCATAGTTAAATACTTCATGTCCCATTGGTTCAACAACTTCTTTTAAAACGCTACAAACCATTTCATTTTTTGCAGCTTGACTGTTTTCGTTTATTAATGCGATTTTCATAGGAAAATTGCCTCCTTATATATGAATTCTTTTACTCTTCTATTTTACTTTAAATTCATACGCAAATGCAAGTCAGATTTCCCCAGTATCCTATTTTTCTCGCTTATAAATAAAGGAGTTTAGTGTCGAAAATACATGCTTTAACTCGTCCTGGTTCTCCAATGGAACACATGCTTTAATTAAATCACTGCCTACTCGAAGGATGTAAAGCGTGTTGTTTTCCTCATCTCTCATCACATAGTTCTCAATTTCATCATTCCCTTGGTTATGATGACCCTCTTTACCTGTAATACTTACTGATAATTCTATATATTTATGAAACAGCGTCTTCATCTGTTGTGCATTATTTCCATGGTAAATCATGTAGAGCTGATCTATATATTCAAATCCTTTGATCCATTCCACATGTTCTAATGCTCTTCTTATCTCTTTTGACAGCTTATCATTTTCATCTACATTCTCTGCTATTTTATAAGGTCTTTCGATATAATTTCCCTCTTTAAAATAACTTACCACCTCTTCTATATCAAACATAAATTGTGTGGTCGTATCTTTCTTCTTTGTTTTTAATCTACCAATCATTTCTCTCTCCGTATGCTTTTCAGAACAATTATTCTTCATCCATTACTTCAATCTGTTTTCCACAAGTTGGACACTCAAATACTTCTTTTTCTAAAGGTAACATAGATAAATAATAGGCATTTGACATCCATTTTCTCTTTCGATGTCCCGCTTCACAAAATGGGCAGGAGATCATCGGAGCCAGCTTAAAGACTCCATATAATACGCGGGCAGCCACTACCAATAGCAAGATAAGACAAACTTGCCATGGAAATACTCCCATCTTTAAAAATACTAAGATCATAAAGATGATTGCTAGGCCGATATACGTATTGTAGTAATACATTAGAATATCATGCTTTATTAAATACTTTGGGCGCCTTCTATTGGACTCTACTTCATTCACCTCTATCACGCTCCTATCCTATTCAATATTATACCATTTTTCTACTATATATACAGTATTGAAATAGAATCTCTTCTATTGCGCTAAGTTCTTTTCTATACAAAAAGGCCGTACACCTTAGGATTGGTGTACGGCCTTTTTTATCTAATAAAAATCTTTTTCTTTTTTCACTTTAATAATTTCAGCTTCCGTATTCTCTTCGATAAAGATAATAATTTCTTCCATCCTGGATTCTAATTGTCTTGAGGTAATTGCTAGCCCTACAATTCCAATTACGATAATCTGATGCTCATCCTGCTTTGCGATTTCTCCAACAGAAATGTTAAATGTATTATGAAGTTTCTTGACGAGACTTCGTACAATCATCCGCTTTTCTTTTAGCGAATGTACCCATGGAGCCCTGAGGGTTAATTCTATTGCATAGATTTTCATGATAATCTGCTCCTTCCATATTATCATTTTTCCCTGAAGTCAATTACTAACTGTATACGAGATGCTAAAACTCTACTTCATCCCAAGATAGGTCTCTTAAATATTGTTCTACTAATTCACAGCCCATATCTGGATGAATCGTTTGTTTATGGGAAATTGTAATTGCTGACATTGCAATTGCATATTTTACAGTATCTTTAATAGAAAGATTTTTGCTGTAACCATATACAAGACCTGCTACACAGGAATCACCAGCGCCGGTTACATTAATTACCGGTATACCATTGGCTTTTACAACGCCTTCTTCTATCCCATTATTATAGTATATGCCATCTTCATCTAAACTAATAAAAACATTTTCAATGCCAAGATTTCTGAAATAATGTCCGGCTTTTTTAACGTCTTCTTTTGATACGATTGGGAAGCCACATAATACTTCAGCTTCATGACGATTTGGTTTAAATGTATGAAGGTTATTAATAAGGTGTTTTACACGTAATACCTTCGCTGCAGATACGCTATCCACAATAAAACGTGTTTTTCCAGAGTACTTAGTTAAAATATGTTCCAAAATAATAGGGTTATCAACATCTAAAACCATATATTCTGAATTTTCAATAATCGATGATTTTGAGTCAACAAACTCTGTTGTCATAAGATCTGTAATCTTCATATCAACAATTGCAGACTGCATTTCACCTTGGTCATCTAGAATTGCCATATAGGTTGGTGTTGATCCGCCAGGAATAATTAACGAATCATCTACATCAAGTTTTTTCTCTTTCGCATCTTCTAATAAACTTTTTCCTTTTTCATCATCACCAACAACTGTGATAAACTTCGTATTTACTCCTACTCTAGCTGTGTTTTCCGCAATATTTCTACATACACCGCCAAAGGATACTCCAACTCTTCCAGGGTTTGAATCTTTGTCCCTGTAACTCTGATCTGTAAATCCAAAAATGTCGTAAACAGATACTCCTAATACTAATACATACGATTCCATTTTCTCTCTCACGTTTCTATCTCATAATATGAGACATATTGTAACAGACTATTGTTACTTTTTCTAGATTTTATTGTAAATAATTTTTGGTAATTACAAATTTCTTGTTATTTTCCAAAAAAACTGCTTGTTTTTTGATTTTTTAATGACTTTTTACTAATTAATAAAGGGTATTTTGACTTCTTCCCCTATTTACATTTTTATAGAAACAACTTTTGAATAACTACTGTATACTTTTTTACCTTTATTGGTTACTACTCGATATGCTCTTACCTTATAATAATAGGTTTGCTTCTTTTTCAATTTGGTATTCTTATATGAAGTTCCATTTTGTGTCTTTACCTTCTTATAAGTACCATTTTTTGATGTGGAACGGTAGATTTCATATCCAGATGCTCCTGAAACCTTATTCCATGTTACTTTCGTACTTGTAGCATTTACTTTTTGAACTTTAAGCTTGATTGGAGTAGAAAGCTTTGCGGCACCATTTGACACTTTAGAATACGCACCAAACTCTTTCTTAGTCCCATTCATTCGATAAGCTCTTACTTTATAGTAACGCTTTGCTCCTGTTTGTATTCCTTTTTGCGTATAAGACCTTGCGTTTGTCGTTCCAACTCGTTTATATTTACCATTTTGGGATGTTGCTTCATATATTTCGTAACCTGCTGCTCCTCCTACAGTTGACCAAGTAAGTTTCACACTATTATAAGAAGCAGAAGTTACTTTTAATGAAGAAACCTGCTTTAATGGAGCTACTGGACTTGGCTTCACTGTTGGTTTTGGCGTAGTCGATGGCTTTGTTGTTACCGGTGGCTTTGTTGCGATCGGCTTCTTATTAGTAGTCGCCGTTACAACAGTAGTCGTTTGGCTAAATACTTTCTCACTACCGTCCATCACATAAGCTCTTACTTTATAATAATAAGCTGTATTATCTTGTAATCCAGATACCATATATTCATGTCCTATTATCGTGTCAATCAGAGTATAAGCGCCTGCTGCTTGAGTTGACTGGTATATCTCATATCCTGCCGCATCACTTACCGCTTCCCAGCTTACTTTGATTTGATCTGTGGATATTGCCTCTGCCTGAATTTGTACAGGAGTTTGAAGTGTTGTCTTCCCACTGCATACTTTTGAAAACTCTCCATATGCATACATTCCTTTATCTTCTTTGTAGGCCTTTACCTTATAATAATAGTTCTGATTTACCTTTACGTCTTTATCGATATAGTTTGTCTCTGATAGGGTTCCTACTAATTTATAGTCTCCATTGTTACTTGAAGCACGATAAATTTCATAGCCGGATGCACCTTTCACTTCATTCCAGCTTATCTCCATACTTGTAAGACTTGTTTGTTTTACATAACTTACACTAGGTGCTGCTGGATTTAAGATCCATTTTGCATATAGGAGCATACTCTCCTGCACTGTATCCAAATTAAAATCCCATGGAGTTTTACAAGTCTCTTCACGATACCATCCTGCAAAGGTTGACCCATATTTTCCTGGTGCTTTAGGAGACTGAATTAATGCACCAATATCTGCAATCTGTGTCTCGATTTCACTGCCGCCTTGGGAATCAAAGTATACAAATGCAATATTGCTATAATCAATCTTTGAAATTGTATTTTCATCGTCTGCATAAACGTACATAATTCCATTTTCAGAGAATTCATATATATAATCATCCTCGGCCTCACCCATATAGTATTCTTCTATAAGATCTGTTGGGTCTAACTTATTAATTACGTAGTCCGCATAATACACATACTCTCCATCAAATTCAATTTGACGTTCCGGATACCAGAAGCCGTATCCATTATCATAATCTGACTTACCAATCAGTTCCTCTCTTGATGTACTATAATAATATAAATTGGAACCTGATGAATGAGATTCTCCAACGTATAAAATATGATCTTCCTTATTAATTGCTAATACCGGATAATATGCCGATAATAGTCTCTTATCTGTCTTGCTTTCAAGACTGTATTTATAGACACCACAGTGTTGAGACTCTTCCGTGTAATAGATGTTCTTTCCTTCCTTTACGATCTGATAAGGTTCTGATGTCGTATAAAGGGTATCTACAATCTCTCGTTTCTTAAAATCAATCACTAAAATGTAATGGGCATCTGCAAATGCAACATATAAATACCCATCTTCTATAAGCAAATCGGTTGGATAGCTTTTAAACTGCATTGTCTTCTCTAAATCTAGTGTGGCTGCATTTATAAAAAATAATGCTTTATTTTTATTAGAACATGCAAGCAATACGTTCTCACGTTCATCTAAGACTAATTTATCAAGCTTGCTGTTCATCTCTAATGTAGCAACACCCTTTAAAGGTTTCTTACTTTGCGTGTTTTCCTGTAGCTGCGGGCTCTTTTTTCCATCGATCACATCAAAAATGGTATTGGCAGTTATCTTTTCTCCATTACTGCTGCTTCTCTTAATTGTACCTTCATATTTTGTATATTGTAGTACCGTTGTATCATTTCCCCATACTAGCTTAGCTTCTTTCTGATAATCTCCAAGCTTTGCATGTGTTTCTTTATTATATACACTGGTTGTACTATATACTAAGTCATCCGTAACATATAAGATATCATCATTCTTTCCATAGTCTCCAGTGAATCTTGTTGCATCTGATTTATCGAACTGTCTGGATGCATAATATACATGCGTCCCATCAAATCTTACTCCTTTATCAGGAAACCAAAAGCCATAATTCTTGTCATAATTCGTTTTTGAAACTACTTTTTTCTCTTTAATACTATAGTAATACATATTAGATCCGGTAGTTCCTTGACCTGCAAGATAAAGTAATTCCTGCTCACTGTCATATGCCAGCTCTGTCTGTCTTTGTGGAAGAGACGTAAGTTTCGTATCAGTTTCTTCTATTAAATCATAAACATATAAATCATAGTTTGATGTGTAGTATAGTTTTTTCCCAACCTTAACCATATTAAGAATTTCGTTAGTCGGGCGAATATTACCTATTATCTTTTTCTTCTGTGTATCAACTATAAGAACTTTCTTGGTTGATTTTAATGATATGTATATCATATTGTCATCTTTAATCATATCAACAGGTTCTAGCCCTAAATAAAGTGTCTCCTGCTCTTCAAGCGTTGTTGCATCAATAAATAGTAGACTTTTTTCGCTGATGGATAATCCATAGATTGTATTCGTCGCTTCATCAACAATCCAATCCGATAACGGCTGCGATATTTCAACTTCTTTGGTATTTTGTGCTGCTTTTACCTGATTAGGCAGTAATATAGCCATGAATAAGGCTACAAGAATAATACTTAATCTTTTTTTCATACCTTTACTCCTTATTATTTCTTTTATCTAAATTAGTATATCGTATTTAATACATCTCTAAAAGACCTATCCTTTATATTTTTATGCTTTTCACCTTTAAACTATTTATCTAGTATACAATTCGCGTTTCTTCTTATATAAATAGCAATATTCAATCTATTTTTTATATAAAAAGTCAACTTTTGTCTATTTTGTTTACATTTATAAACAATTTTATGTATTTTTTATAACACAATGTACATAATACCCACCCGTTTTATATTGTTTTCGTTTGTATACAATCTGTTTTGTGCGTATTGTACATTTAATTTGACATTTTTGTTTATTATTTGTAATTTTGGCTATCTTATTCTGACAGTTTATGGAATTGCGCAAAAATTATATACAAACGGATTTTTATGTTGTATACTCACAACATAAGTTGAAAAAAGTAATAAAACGTAAGTAAACGTAATTTTTTGTAACATAAATGTTTACAAAATTGAAAGGATAAGAATTATGGCAAATATAGGGGTATTCGACGTATTAGGTCCAATTATGATTGGTCCATCATCTTCACATACAGCTGGTGCTGCCAGACTTGGTAAAATTGCAAAGACAGTTGTAAATAAAGAATTTAAAGAAGTTACTTTCTTACTTCATGGTTCTTTTAAAGAAACATATAAAGGACACGGAACAGATCGTGCACTTGTTGCAGGTCTTTTAGGAATGGCTCCAGATGATGCAAGATTAAGAACATCAATCGAACTTGCTGAATCTCAAGGTATTAAACTTAATTTCGTACCAGCCGACTTAGGTCAGGTACATCCAAATACAGTTAAATTTATTATTACAGATTGTGATGATATTGAATGGGAAGTTCTTGGTTCTTCCATCGGCGGTGGTCTTGTTGAAATCAACGAAATCAACGGAAACAAAGTTAAGATTACTGGAGAATATCCAACAATCATTACTTGTCACGATGACGTACCAGGTACAGTTTCCAAAGTATCTACATTATTCTTTGAAAACGATATTAACATCGCTCATATGACTCTTGTTAGAAGTCAAAAAGGTAAAGATGCAACAATGACATTCGAAGTTGATAGTGCTGTTACGGAAGACATCATTAAAGGCATTGAAAACATTGACGGCATCAACCGTGTAATCGTTATTAATTCATTAGGGGGTAACTAATTATGAACATCGCTAGAACTGGTCTTGAACTTATCGAAATCTGTCGCGAAGAAAACATCACATTAGGTGAATATGCAATCCGTCAAGAAATGGAAGCAAAAGGCGCTACTCGTGAAGAACTTCGTGCTCAAATGCATTTAACTCTTCAAGCAATGAGAGAAAGTGCAACTGCTGGTAGAGAAAAAGAAGTTTACTCTCTTACTGGTTTAATTGGTGGAGATGCTTTCCGTCTTCAACAATACCATGACAATGCAACTCCTTTAATGGGTAAAGGTATTGTAATGGCAATGGCTATGGCTATCTCTTCTTCAGAAGTAAACGGCGCAATGGGTAAAATCGTAGCATGTCCTACTGCTGGATCTTGCGGTATCTTACCAGCTGTTATGTTAACAACTGGAGAACTTTTAAATAAAACTGATGACGAATTAGTTGACGGATTATTTGCTTCCGCTGCTATCGGTATGATCATCGGTATGAACGCTACTTTCGCAGGTGCTGAAGGTGGATGTCAAGCAGAATGTGGTTCTGCATCTGCTATGGCTGCTGGAGCTGTAGTTGAATTAATGGGTGGTACACCTAAGATGGCATTAGATGCTGGTGCAATCATTTTCAAAAATGTATTAGGACTTGTATGTGATCCAGTTGCTGGACTTGTAGAAATTCCTTGTGCAAAAAGAAATGTATCCGGTGCAATCAACGCACTTTGCACAGCAGATTTAGTAATGGCTGGCGTAGATTCAAAGATTCCATTTGATGAAGCTGTTGCTGCTATGTATAAAGTTGGTACAGGTTTACCAGAAGAGTTAAGAGAAACTGCTTTAGGCGGTTGTGCTGCAACTCCTACAGGTAAAGCTTTACAAGAAAAGGTTTTCGGTAAGAAAAACTAATATAAAATTATTAACTAAAAGTTAATTGGAGGACAATATAAAATGGATATTTTATTAGGAACAGTACTTTTACTTTGTGTATTAGGCTTATTCACATTATTTAGTTACAAAGCACCAAACGGTATGAAAGCTATGGGTGCTCTTGCAAATGCTGCTTGTGCATCTTTCTTAGTTGAAGCATTCCACGATGCATTCTTCGGTGGTGTATTAAACATTGAATTCTTAAAAGGCGTTGGCGGTGCTAACGGTAGTCTTGGCGGTGTTGCTGCTGGTATCCTTGTACCTTTAGCTCTTGGCGTATCCCCAGTATACGCAGTTCTTACTGGTCTTGCAGTTCAAAGCTTCGGTATCTTACCAGGTTTCATTGCTGGTTACCTTGTAGCTTACGTTGTTAAATTCCTTGAGAAAAAAGTACCAGCTGGTTTAGACTTAATCGTAATCATCTTAGTTGCTGCTCCACTTGCACGTGGTATCGCAATGGGATGTCAACCAGTAGTTGATAACACTTTATTAACAATCGGTGATGTATTAGTTAAAGCTTCTTCTGCTAGCCCAATCGTAATGGGTATCATCCTTGGTGGTGTATTAACAGTAGTTGCTACTGCTCCACTTAGCTCCATGGCTCTTACAGCTATGATGGGATTAACAGGTATTCCAATGGCAATCGGTGCTTTAGCTGTATTCGGTTCTTCTTTCATGAACTTCGTATTCTTC
>JAUNRX010000135.1 GCA_030539495.1 bacterium
TTCGGATATTAACGCGAAACTGGCACTTGAAACAAACCTATCACAGCCGCAGTAATCATACAAACCAGACATTTTACTATTGCCTTACCAACAAGCACCATTCCAACTGTAACATTCAATGCATTTGTCTCATATCCGCATAAACTATGCAAACTGTAACTCCATACTTCTTTGGGACAGTTTCTTAATATAATCTCCCATTCGAGACCTCCCATAATTAATGTAATCCCAAGTGCAATTACAGCAGCCACTGTCATACGAGTCCGTACTAATTTAAAACGTCCATACTTACATGTCTGTATGATGCTTTCCGTTTTTACAATGCGATCTTCTAAGCAAACAGAAAAGCATATAATGATAACTATTGCCAATGAAAAGGGATTCCATATCGTCTGACGAAGATACCTTTGAACATCCAATTCATAAAAATATCCTACATTCTTATCACTTTCAACTTCAAACGAATTCGCTTTTTTCTCTAGAAAAAGCAAGGTATCCAATTTTCCTTTTGCAATCTTTAGTTCTTTAAGATACTCCTTATACTCTTCTGCTTCAAGTTCAAATGATAAATATTGTTCCTCTTTCTCATCTTCTTGTCCTATTATAGTATTAACATTCTCTAACTCTTTCGATATGTACTCCGATTTCTGAGAAGTCGCTTCTCCTTCTAATACCTTCAGATATTCTTTATAAACTTCTTTATTCAGCTCAAATTCTAACTTTCCAGGCTCATAAACCAGATAGACAGCAAATAAGCTCACAGCAATACAAAAAGACAAAAGTATATAAGGGCGAAGCACCATTTTTTTCAATTCCAACTTCCACATATCACACCTCTTTGAAATACTTCATATATACATCTTCTAATGAGTGCACTTCTTTGTCTTTTTCTTCTTCCCTATTAACAATCTCCTCTGTCTTGCCATTACAGATTATTTCTCCATTTTTCAGCATAATAATTTGATCTGCTAATGCATCTACATCGGACACAATATGAGTCGAAAGAATAATGGTTCGATCTTTGCTCATAGTTTTTAAGAGCTCACGAAACTGCACTCGTTCCTTAGGATCAAGTCCAACCGTCGGCTCATCAAGCACAATTACGCTAGGATCATTCATCAATGCCACCGCAATTGCTAATCGCCTCTTCATTCCACCTGAATATTTACCCACTTTTTTCTTACGTTCCTCCAACAAATTAACACGTTCTAAGGCTTGTTTGATGCATTCATTCTGCATTTCTTTCTTTATTCCTTTTAAACATGCGAAGTAACGCAGAATTTCTTCTCCCGTCATATATCCATAAAATCCGGTATCTTGTGGCAAATACCCCAACCTCGCACGGTACTCCTCATTTAATACATGTACCTCTTTTCCATCAAATACGACTTTCCCCTTTGTTGGCTTAGATAAATCGACCATAATACGCATCAATGTGCTTTTTCCTGCACCATTAGGACCTAATAACCCATAAATAGAATGCTCCAGTTTAATATTAATAGGTTTCAATACTTGTTTTTTCCCATAACTCTTTTCTACCTCAATAAATTCTATCATAGGCTCCTCCTACTCTCTTTGCTTCTTACTATACGACCATAGTCCTAATCCAAACAACACGGCTCCCACTAACAATGTAACAATGAGATTCAGCCACATACGATTCAACGGATCTCCCAATACATTGATTTCATCATACATTTCAAAATAAGTATCACTCTCTAAGAATGGTATACATACCGCTGTCTTCATCTTTTCAATTACATTGGATGCAAACTCCGTTACATTTGCCCCGTACGAGATAATATAATTACAATAATAATAAAATCCCATTCCGCCAAATAATAAAATTCCACAAACTAATGCTGTAATAACACTTTTCTTAAAAAACGTAGACACAGTACATATAAATATCGTCATAACTTCCAACGCAATTACTTTCATGCTGCATACAAATAGAAGTCCTTGTAATATCGTCCAATTATAAGGATAGTATTTAAACTCCTGGATCGTTTGAAGCGGTTCACTTACTCCTGTGATTTTGTACTGAACATACACAATTAGAATTGATGCAGTCATAAGAATGATTGAATATACAAATGTAATCGTCATTGCAGCACGTAGTTTCTTAATATACAAACTGCCACGTCCATCTCTACAGCTATAAATAGAGTTAAACACACTTTTTTCATGTTCATAAGAGAACATACCACAATATAATATTACAAATAATAATACCAGCAAGAAGTCCCATGTATGCAGTTCTAGTACATCAAATAACGTTGTAACACCCTGATTATCATATACTTCACATCTGATTTCTTTACTGTAATCCGCTTCAATTTGATCATATAAAGTTTTATTATAGTGCCCTAGCACTCCTGCTTTTTCTTCCAGCTTTCTTACACGCGCTACATTTTCTACAACTTTCTTCCTATCCGCCTGAAGTTCCTTATAATATTGTATTTGTTTCGTAAGTGCATTATATTGATTAACTTCGACTTTCAGGCTATCTTCACTATATTCCTGTGGCAGAACATGATTTTCATTAAATTGAAATATATACTCCTCTAGTTCTTCCTTTTTTTCAAGTATATTTTTTTGTTCTGCTTCTGATAGTTCTCCAGAATACTGATGTAATAGTTGGCTTATACTATCTTGATATGAGTTTTTCCCTTTATATGTGTAAAACAGCAACATTAGAAGAACTCCAATTACAGCCAGAATGGTTATTACAAACATAATAGGACGTTTTAAAATCTTTTTTATCTCCATCTGCCATATCCCCTATTTCTTTTATTGTATTTCTTTCTTCTGAATGATCTTTCCATTCTTCATAATATATACTGTAAGTTTTTCTTCAGTTCCTTCTTCTTCTCCACCCATAATCATATACTGAGCATTTTTCGTGACTGCATAACCATAAGAACTTTCCAGAAATTCATCGCAATCCCTAATCTCCCCAGTTTTTATATTATAGATCTTCTTGCCTGCGTACAGGGTATCTCCATATAAATCCATCAAAAAACTACCTTTAAATAAATATTCTCCAGCACTCTTTACCTCTGACAGCTTTCTTTTATAAATCTTTGCATCAAATGTCGCATAGTATAGCATTTTCTCAGATTCATCGATTGCAAAATCAGATATTTTTTCTTTTTTATGCTCGACTATAATACTTTGCTTCTTTGATCGTAAATCTACTTCAACCAATTCGAACAAATTATTTATATAATACAGACGGTCTCCAACAATAAGTGCCTTACATACTTTTCCTAGATCCATAAAGCAGTATATTATTTCAAAATTTTGATTTAGTATATAATTATGCGTATCTCCTATAAGCAAAATATAATTACTATTATAGGTTTTGGTTTCACTGATCTCCTTTGTAGCTTCTGCCCTTAATTCGGAATCCATGTCATCCGGGACGGAATTCGTAAATACTTCTTTTCTTTCATTTCCATCAATTCGGAGTATTTTACCGGTTGTATCAGAAGTTCCATCAGACGATATATTCACTTCATTATATCCCATATATAACTCATCATTAAAAATAAAGTAGTTGCTGTTGCTTCCTACCGAACTATATGCATTACACTTTGTATCACTATGGGTACAAGTAACATCGCCACACGCAACACTTGCCTCACCATTCTCGTCTATTCGATATAATAAACTACTTACTGTTGGCTTTATGTAAACACCACTATCATCATAGATTGTTCCGTATTCATTCACTTTTATAGCTCCGACGCCTCCCAGATAATTCAAGTTCGAAGCAATTTTCTCATTTGGCTTATCATTATAACTTCTTGTTTCCTTATCTTTTTTTGTGCTACAAGCGCAACACATCAGCATGATCACTGCTAATATTGCCGCCAACAGCTTATTTACGTTTTTTCTTCTCAATTTACATCCTCCCCTGAAAGAGCTATAGTTTCTGAACGGATAGCCTCAATTGCAAATCATTGTTTTAGGATTTTTCGCTCATAAATCTATTATCTTAATTATCTTAATATACATCAAATAAGTAACCTATTTCCCAATAAATTTGACACTTTTCCCAATATATTTTCACCTTGTGGGCACCGAAGCTGGTCGCATTAGCAACATACGCCTTGCAGCTGAGTGTGCATTCTACGCCCTTCTTTTTAGGGCTTTTTTTAATTCAAAGGGGATTTTAATAGAATTTTCCTATAAACGAGAAGAAACACACTCTGCGAGTTTCTCTCGTTATCGTGACAGTCACCAAGGTAATTCTAGTATCACTTTGACTTGTTGTTTGCGTAAACTAAAAAAGGCACCCATAAGTCCCCTTACAGATGCCTTTTCATAAATTATTTATTAACGAACCTTTTCTTCGTCCAAAGTAAGTGTTTAACACTACTTTGTCACGATGTAACAAGTACTCAACTTCCTCAAGCGCAGGAGCGTCTTTAAACAATACTTTGTTGATCTGTTCTACGATTGACATGTTGACTTTACATGTTCTTGCAAGCTTTAGAACAGCCTTGGTAGCATAAACGCCTTCTATCACTTGTATCTATGTATCTTACCATGTAACACATAAGTTTATAAAAACTAAACTAACCAAAATATGGTCTTTAGCATAGATTTTCTCTAAATTACAGGCTTTCCCCTCACTTTTTTACTCTATTTCTACTATTTTTATTGGCTTTTCATATAACATTATTACGTAATACACTACATTGTAATACATATATAACACGTTCTATTCTTTATCTCAACTCTAAGAACAGGTTTAATTTAAAACAAGAGAAGAATAATGAAAAGACGTCAATGTATGGCTTTATTTACAGATACACTATACCTAAATAAAGGCTTTTTTCTTTAAAATAGTTTCAATTATAGCTGTATATTGCTGAATGTACCACTTATTTCCTGTATAACCTTGCATTTTCTTTTAGGCAGTGAATACACAAATCTAGTTAGATCAAATTCTCTTTATTTCCACATTTAGCGCAATATGCATCACCGCTTACAATAGGATTCCCGCACTTAGTACAATATAACGTAACAGCCTTAGTTTCCGCTGCATTTTGTGGAATAGGCTGAGATATTAATTGTGATACAGGTTGCGCTGGAGTTTCCTGTTCAGATTGTGAGTTTGAATTCGGTCGAAATTGCTGTACAAATTGCGGCATAGGCTGCGATACTGATTGCGGTGGAGACACTGCTGAATTATTCATAGAACCAGGCATCGTATAATTCGACAACGCCATTCCACATCGTGGGCATATAGCCAGACCTATGCTAACAGAAAGGCCACAACTATTGCATTTAACCATATTAGTCTGAGAATATAGTCCATCGCTATTCTGTATATGTTTATTTCTATAAATTATAATAGTTAACATGGCAATCAATATAATCAATCCAACCACAATACAACCGAGTCCTATCCACTTATCATTCAATATACTTAGTTCGTACGAACTATACGGTGCTTTAAACGTATATATTTTAGAATTCGCTATTTCCATACAGGCCCCTACACACTTGTAAATGCCAAAGAAAAATAATAGCAGTCCCAGCAGAAGTGCCAACAACCGAACTACACTAGCGACTCCTTTTTTCATTTTTATTCCTCCATTTTCATATCCATTTCGATCACTGCTTTCGTAAGTCACTTTACTTATTGTTATGTATTTTTTACATCATCATCTTTCCATCAAATAAACTATATGTAACGATATATTTGATTATTACTATGCAATGCAGAACAAAGTATCTTCAACACTCTTAGGCTCCCGTCCTTTATTCATGAGGGTGCAAAATCTTCAGGTCGAAGAAACTTTACCGCGCCGAAGCTGGGGTGCAAGTCTTTGGGCATATAGAAATTTTTTTTGATTCCTTGCCCAATTTTCCGCAGATTTTTATTGATTTTTTCTCAATTTGGGCATATATGAAATTTTTCACTTCTATGTGCCCGGGTTTCGACACATTTCGTGGGCATTCTCACAGAGAAATTTTCTATATGGAAAATTCTCTTCTTATTTTTGGATTTTAGTCTGAATATTGGAGTATTTTTCTTTAAAAATTACCTATATGCCCAACATGGACTTAGGTTTATCGAAACAAACGCCTTGCAGCGTCGATGGAGAATGTCGCTATTTTTGCGATATCTTCATTTCCCCTGAATGTGCATCGTGCACCCGTTTTTCAGGGTGCTTTTTTTAATTATTAGGGGATTTCGAGAGAAATTTCCTAATAATCAAAAAAGACACCTATAAGTTTCCTTATAGGTGTCTTTTTATTCTTTATTAACGAACCACTTCTTCATCCCAAGTAAGTGTTTGGTACTCACTCACCTTATCACGAAGCAATAAGTTCTTAACTGCCTCGAGTGCAGGAACGTCTTCAAATAAGACTTTGTTGATCTGCTCTACGATCGGCATATTAACTTCATATTTTTTTGCAAGCTTTAAAGCGGCTTTGGCAGCGTAAACACCTTCTACTACCTGCTTTACCTCATCCATGGCAGCCTGCATCGTATAACCTTTACCAATTAGGTAGCCGGCATTACGGTTACGGCTGTGCTTGCTTGTACAAGTAACGATTAAATCACCGATACCGGATAATCCTGCAAAGGTTTCAAGATTTCCACCCATCTTTAATCCAAGACGACTGATTTCCGCAACTCCTCTTGTCATAAGGGCCGCCTTTGTGTTATCTCCAAAGCCTAACCCGTCTGTGATACCGGCTGCAAGAGCAATGACGTTCTTCAAAGAACCGCCAAGCTCGATGCTGATGATATCAGGACTTGTGTAGACACGGAACGTATCTGTCATAAATAAATCTTGAATATAAAGAGCAGTCTCTTTTGTCTTTGCACCAACTACTACTGTCGTTGGAATTCCTTTACTTACTTCCTCTGCATGACTTGGTCCGCTTAGAACCGCAACATCTGCATTTGGAAGTTCATCTTCGATTACTTCTGATAAAGTAAACAGCGTATTTTCTTCAATTCCTTTTGCAACGTTAACGACAATTTGCTTATCTTTTACGAAAGGCTTCATTGAATGCGCAGTAGCACGAATATAAGGAGAGGCAACTGCTAAGACTAACATATCTTGGCCAGTACATACCTCTTCCATACTAGAAGTAAATGAGATATTTTCAGGAAGTTTGACCCCTGGCAGACGATCAACAAGTTCACGCTTTTCTCTTAAAGACAGAGCTTCTGACTCAAATCTTGTCCAAAGCGTAACCTCATGATCCTTACCTGCTAAGACGATCGCTAATGCGGTACCCCAGGCACCTGCACCTATAACTCCTATTTTACTCATAGTAACCTCCTAATTAATCTGCCTTTTGGCCGATTTTATTTTCTGTCCCACTTACTAAACGTACAATATTGGAACGATGTTTATAAAAAGCTAAGATAGTGAACATACAATATACAATGATTATATGTATATAATCCGAAGCTCCTCTGCAAACAATCGCTGCATAAATTGGTAAACTGAGTGATACGATTAAAGAGCCTAGTGATACATATCTAGTTAACGCTACAATCGCAACGAATACGATAATATCGATTAACGTAAGCTTTAAGCTGAACATGATGATCACACCAGACATAGCCGCAATTCCCTTTCCGCCTTTGAATTTAAGCCAGAAAGGAAAGTTGTGACCAAGTACCACGCCAAGTCCTGTGTATCCTACTACTAAGTCATAGCTTAACGCTTTGCCTTTGAATAAGATACTTAAAACGGCGCAAGGTAACAGACATTTAAAAACATCACCGAGCAATGTGATGATACCCGCTTTTACACCTAATGTTCGGAGTGTATTGGTAGAACCAATATTACCGCTCCCATGTTGTCGTACATCGACATTTTGTGTCTTTCCATAGAAGTAACCTGTTGAAAAGCATCCAAAACAATATCCAACAATTAGACATATCACGATTTCTGGTATCATTTCTATTCATCGCCCTTTCTTTCACGTATGATAAATTTCAGTGAAGTACCTGCAAAACCAAATGCTTCACGGATTTTATTTTCAATATAACGAGTATAAGAATAATGCATTAACTCTTTACTATTTACGAAGATAACAAATGTAGGTGGTTTAATTCCAACTTGAGTAATGTAGTAAAGCTTAAGTCTCTTACCTTTGTCTGAAGGTGGCTGATGCATTGCAGTTGCTTCCATCATGATTTCGTTAAGAACACCTGTCTGAATACGTAATTGGTTATTTTGAATTACTGTTTCGATAGAATCGAACATCTTGAATACACGTTGACCTGTCTTAGCGGAAATAAACAAGATTTCTGCATAAGGCATGAAGGAAAGAACGTCACGAATTTCTTGTGAATATTTATAAATTGTCTTATCGTCTTTTTCAATGGCATCCCATTTATTTACTACTACGATAATACCTTTACCACGTTCATGTGCGATACCTGCAATCTTTGCATCTTGTTCAGTAACACCTTCTTCTGCATCGATTACAACCATAACAACGTCGGCGCGTTCTACCGCAGTTACAGTACGGATAATACTATAACGTTCCAATTCTTCTTTGATTTTATTCTTACGACGAAGACCTGCTGTATCGATAAATACATATTCTTTATCGCCGTATTTTACTTCTGTATCAACTGCATCACGTGTTGTACCAGCAATGTTAGATACGATAACACGTTCTTCACCTAATAATTTATTGATAAGGGAAGATTTACCTACGTTTGGCTTACCTACGATAGCAACACGTGGTCTTTCATCTTCTTCCTCTTCTTTTAATTTTTCAAGATCGAAGTGTTTTGCAACTTCATCAAGCATGTCACCAAGACCTAATTTTGAAGCACCACTGACTGGGAATGGTTCACCAATTCCTAAGTTGTAGAATTCATATACATCTGGCATAAATTTATCAAAGTTATCTACTTTGTTTACAACTAAGATTACTGGCTTGTGGGATTTACGAAGCATGTTCGCAACTTGGAAGTCAGAATCTACTAATCCTTGTCTAACATCTACAACGAACATGATTACATCAGCTGTTGCAATGGCGATTTCCGCCTGTTGTCTCATATGGGATAAGATTAAGTCGCTTGTGTCTGGTTCGATACCTCCGGTATCAATTAATGTAAACTGATAGTTTAACCAGTCTACCTCTGCATATATTCTATCTCTTGTTACACCTGGAGTATCTTTAACGATAGATATCTTATCTCCGGCAAGAGTATTAAATAAAGTGGATTTTCCTACATTTGGACGACCCACAATCGCTACGATTGGTTTACTCATTGTTTTCTCCTTATTAGTTAGTAATAATTGTATTAACAAATGACGTTCCGTCTGATTGTACAATACG
>JAUNRX010000136.1 GCA_030539495.1 bacterium
AATAAAAACACCGTACTAAGAAAGTATATTGATATAAGAAAATATAAGTTAGTGTCGAATTTTATTACTACATGCAGTAACAAGTAGAATCTATGCGTATATAATAGTATTAAGAGATTATACAAGGAAATTAGCGGAATGAAAGTAGTAGGGATAATACCTGCTCGATACAAGTCATCAAGATTTCCAGGAAAACCATTATGTGATATATGCGGAAAAAAGATGGTAGAGCGGGTATACGAGAACTGTAAAGAGGTAAAAGAATTCGCTGAAGTTTATATTGCGACAGATGATACTAGAATTTATGAATTTTGTACTCAAAAGAATATAAATGTGAAGATGACTTCTTCACAACATATGACAGGGACAGATCGAATTGCAGAAGTAGCAGAGATGATAGATGCCGACCTATATGTAAATATTCAAGGTGACGAACCATTATTAGAGCCTGAGGTTATTTGTCAGGCCATTCTTCCATTCTATAAAGATAAAAAACTCCAAGTGAGTAATCTGATGACGGCAATTAAGGATCCTGTAGATGTTGTAAATAACACAGTGCCTAAGGTAATAACCAACAAAGAAGGAAGAGGAATCTATCTAACTAGGGCAATGGCTCCTTACCCAAAGGGAAAATTGGATTATACGTACTACAAACAAGTTTGTGTATATGGATTTACAAAAGAAGCATTAAGGTTTTATGCAGACTACGGGAAAGAATTCGGGAAGGCAAAGATTGAACAGATTGAAGATATTGAGCTTTTGCGGTTTATAGAAAATGGCTATGAAGTTCAGTTTGTAGAAGTGCAGACGGCATCAGTGGCAGTAGATACAATAAAAGATTTAGAAAGAGTACGCAGCTTGGTATTGGAGAAACAAAAACAGTCTGAAATGGAAGGGTAGTCTATGAATAATAGTAAAGTTTTAGATTGTACATTAAGAGATGGCGGATATTGTAACCAATGGAAGTTTGGAGAGAAAAATATAATCAAAGTATTATCCAAGCTGACGGAAGCAAAGATTGACATTATTGAATGTGGCTTTTTAACGAATAAAGGAATTTATACAGAGGACTATACAAAGTATAATCACATAGAAACGATCAATGGCATATTACAAAAGTTAAGCTCAAATAGTATGTTTGTTTGTATGTTAAACTATGGTGAGTTTGATGCAGAACAGCTGCCAAGATACAATGGGGAAGGAATACAGGGGATAAGAGTAGCCTTCCATAAAAAGAATAAGCTTCAGGCAATCGAAGAATGTAAAAAGATTAAAGAAAAGGGATATAAAGTATTTCTTCAGGCAATGGTCTCACTGTCTTATACCGATCAGGAGTTTTTAGAGTTAATTCATGACTGCAATGAGTTAGAGCCCTATGCCTTGTATATAGTAGACAGTTTCGGAGCAATGGAATGGCGGGATATTGTACGATACTTTTACCTTATGGAACACAATTTAAAAAAGGGTATTTACATTGGTTACCACGCGCATAACAATAAACAGTTAGCATATTCAAATGCACAGAAGATGCTGCAATTACAGACCAATCGACAGTTAATTATAGATTCCAGTCTGATGGGAATGGGAAGAGGAGCAGGCAACTTAAATACAGAATTGATCATAGAATATCTTAACCGCAATAAGAAGTCAGAGTATCAGATCAAATTACTGCTTCAGGCAATTGATGAGGTAATTAATTCTTTTTTTCATAGGAGTTTCTGGGGATATTCGGCAGTATATTATTTATCATCAACATATAATATTCACCCCAACTATGCCACTTATCTAAGTGATAAGAATACATTAAAATTAGAAAATATAGATGAGATTTTTTCTGAAATGGATGTAGAGAAAAGAGTAAGTTATGATCAGAATTATATTGAAAAGTTATACCGAAGATATATGCTAAACATTGATACAGAACCCATTATGTTCCAAAGAATCCAATCACTACGAAAGAATAAGAAAATACTAATTCTATTACCTGGAAAGAGTATTGAAGAGGAAAGCAAAATAATCCATGAGTTTATGGAAAAATATGATGGAATAACAATTAGTGTTAATTTTAGCAGTAGAATTTATAAGGAAGATTATATCTTTTTAAGTAATTTAAGACGGACAGAAACAATAGATATTGTAAATAATGCAAATCGTATTATAGCTACGTCCAATATACCAAACAATGGGTTTTATTTATCTATTCCATATAAGAAACTATTAAATGATGTACCTTACGTGGAGGATAATGCATGTATGATGTTGTTAAAACTCTTAACATTATTTACGGAAGCGGATGAAATCTATTTGGCAGGACTGGATGGATTCTCTACGGATAGTAGGCGAAATTATTACCGGAGTGAGTATGAGATATTTGCAAAAAATGAGACTTATCAGGCAATTAACCAGGCATTAGCAATTGCATTAGGTCAGTTTGCAAAAGAATGCAAGATTCAATTTATCACAACACCTAGATATGTAACTATGTAATCAATCATCTAGTTAGATTTTGTGCCAGGAGGAAATGGTGTTTTCTCTTGGCACTTTTTTAATACACAGGAAACTTCTCTTCAAGAAGCCTCCTATGTATAAAAAAATGCTCCGCTAAGGATGCACACTCAGGGAAAAGGAAGATGCCGCAAAAAACAGCGATATTCCCCTTCGGCGCGGCCAAAGTGTTTTTGACGTCTGCTTAGCCTAGAGCGTAACTCTGTATTGCTATTTGACATACAATATAATAACCGTAATAAAGAGAAGATAGTATGATGAATAACAAGGAAAAGCCCGCAGTTTCAATTATTGTAACAATATATAATCAGGAAAACTATTTGCAAGAGTGTTTGGAGTCTATTATAAATCAGACACTAAAAGAGATTGAGATTATTTGTATTAATGGAGGATCGACGGATGATTCCGGAAGAATACTGGAGGAGTATGCAAAGAAGGATTCAAGGATAAAAGTCATTACCGGAGAAAACTTAGGGCAGGCGCATAATACAAATGTGGGAATTAAAGCCGCAACAGGAAAGTATTTAGGATGTGTTGATTCAGATGATTATATTGATTCATATATGTGTGAGATATTATATAATCAGGCAGAAGAAAAGCAATTGGATGTAGTGAAATATAATTACTTTTATTTTAAAGATGACCCAAGTGGAAAAGTAAGGCGAATTTATAATATGCGTCAAATCATACAGTCCAAGTATTATAATGTGGTATCCAATATTGAGAAAGATAAGTACTTTTTAAGTATGTGTATGCCGGTTTGGTCAGGACTGTATAATAGAGAGTTTATAATTAACAATAATATTTGGCTAAATGAGTCAAAAGAAACCTCTTTTGTAGACAACGGATTTACATTTCAAGTACTTATTTTAGCAAAGCGCATGTGTTATTTAAATAGAGCATTATATTTTTATAGGACAGATAATAAAAATTCTGTGTCCAGAGAAAAAGAACCCTATAGAAAACTAAGATGTGAGTATGACTATATTCGGAAGTTTTTAGAGAAAGATGAGGAAAGATTTCACACCTATATCAATATGTATCATTTTTACAAGTATATCAACTATCTGTATGTATATTCGATTACGCCTTCAGAAGAAAAACAAAAGGTGATACAGCAGATGGCAGTGGAGTTTCATGAGGCTATAGAAAAGAAGGAGATTGATCCAACCACATATTTTACAACAGAGCATTGGAAGGACTATCAGCAGGTTGCTAGTCTAGCCAAATAAATGAATAAGAGCTGGAAGTTCATGTGATAACTTCCAGCTCAATGTTTGTCACCATTAGGATTATTTTTTAGAGAATAAATCATCAAAGTTAACTCTTTCAAATTCTTTTACTGCTCCACCGCGTGTAGCATTATAAATTCTAAAGCCATGTGTTCTAGAGAAATGTTCTGCTTTTCGATAACCTAGAGTATTTTCCATTGCACGTCTTTCTGTCCATGGAACTTTAAAGCTGAAGTTATCAATGTCCTCAAAGTAATTATCAATAAAATGATTTCGCGTATCAATAGCAGCATTGATATAGGTGTTATCAATTCCGATTACATAGACTTCACTAAATCCCATAAAATAAGATAATTGAAATCCTAGATCATATACAACACAGCCGCCCCAATAGGCAACCTTGGAGATGTCTTCAGAGAACTCTGGTAAATTAGGATAGAAGACTTGTTTGTCAAAGTTAACAACGTGAACATTATCTGGATAAAAGCGTTTTGGCCATTTTAGAAAAAAGATATCTTCGATTGGCAGTGCTGCAATTGTTTTTCCCATCTCGGATATAAAGTGGGGATCGGCAACGCAATAATAAGTAGGACGCCATTTCGTTCGATCAAATACACGAAAAACGGTATTAAAGCCAAAACAGATTTCATTATTTTCATGTAATACATCCAAGTCTTCTATTTTTACACTTGGTCCATTTCCAACAATAAAACAACGTTTTCCTTTGTGAATATTTTTATAATCAACAATATTTTTCATATTTGCCCCATATAGTTTATCTATAATTATAATATGCATATTTTGTAAGAGCGTGATAGCATAGAGCACTAACGGTCAAACTCTGTTGCATCATAAATTTTTAAGGGGAGATTCAAATATTTATAGTTATTATAAGAAAGGTACACGCCAAATAGTATTTCGGACAGATATCCACAAATTCGATTGCTTGGAGGGATAGACTGACAATAAGGCTCTTTTTTTACTTTATCTAAAAATTCAAAAAGGATGCCAAACAGCCATTCACAATAAGAATCAAACAGTGATTTTTTACATACAAGAATATTAAAGTTAATAAACTGTTGCTCTCCAATAAGATCATAGTAGGTAGAAAGATATTCAGGATATTTCTTACTTAAAATGGTGTGCAAAAGATCAAAGGATACAAGCGAGGAATATCTCATAAATAACATCTTTATTGGAACTTTAGTAGTATAATAGGTCGGAACTAAAAAGTCATTGTCCTCTAAGAGTGTTTCAATCACATCCTTTGTAATCAATTTATCTTCATAGCAGAGAAAACGATGGTAATGAAGAATTCCAATCACATCACATTTTAGATTCTTCCATGCCCAATAATGAACTTCCACTTCTGAAAAATACTCATTTAAATAACCAATATTACAAAAGCTATCGGCTCGAATAAAGCCTAAGTTAGGAGCAGATACGGGACCGGATTGTATAATCGTATATTCATCTTTTCCATCTAAGAAAGGAATTGATACGTCTTTATGTGTACAGACTAAAAGTTTTGTATCCATGAGAAAAAACTCCTACGTATCACTATATAGTTAGAATATGTAATAAAAGTAAATTTTGTGTCATCTTATTCAGAATAAGAGAAAGAATGCTAAGAGAAAGAATAGACTCTTGGCATTCTTTTAGTTGAAATCATTTGGGATTAAATGCATCGGGGGCATAAACTTTGACCTTAAGGCTACAGAAGGAAAAATTATGGTAATAGAGATACACATTAAATAAGATCTCTGCCACATAGGAACATACGAAACTATTAGGTGGAGTATAGCTGGAATATGGTTTTTGCTGGAGCAGGTCTATAAATTTAAATAAAATATCAAATAGCCATGTGCAGTAGGAATCAAAGTTTTCTTTTGTGGTGACCATCATATTGAAATTAATCAGCTTCTTTTCACTCATTACTGTATAGTAGGTAGGCAGATATTCAGGATAATCCTGGTCCAATATATCGAATAGGAGATCAAAGGTAACAACGGAGGTATACAATAAATATTTCATTTGTATCGGCATTGTGGTAGGCAAACATCTAGGTACAAGAAAATCATAATTTTTCAGCAGAGGTTCGACAATTTCCTTGGTGAGCAGTTTATTTTTATGAAAGAGAAGTCGGCGATATTGTATAATGCCTATGTTATCACAGGTGAGAGATTTCCAGGCCCAATGGTATGCTTGCAGCAGAGAGAGATACTGGTTAAGATCACCCATATCATTTAAACTGTCTGCTCTTGTAAATCCATAATCGGGATCTGAAATGGGACCACATTGTATGAGCATATATTCATCAAGCCCATTAATAAGTGGAATTGTAATATTCTTATGTGTACAGACTAAGAGTTTCGTATTCATACAATAGCTCCTCCTTGTTACTTTATAGTTAAGATATGATAACAAGGCGTTTTGGTGATATTACAGGAACGCTTTATTTACCGTTAACTCGTGGAATTTCATTATTAAATAAGGTAAGAGCAGCATACTGATAAAAGTATTTTGAGAGCATACGGTTATCTAAAGTCCAAGGTTTCCTAATCGAAAGATAATGCAGGATATAAGGGACTTCAATATCCATTAACTGAGATACTCCTATATGCCAGCGGTAGTTCCATTTGATGTCTAAATAATAAATTCGGTTTCTACAGATAAGATTGATAAGATCCTGATCAAGAATATTAGGCACACGGACAGATAGCATGGACGTGTATTTTTCTTTAAATCCAAAGGCATTTAGCCCTTTACAATCCAGTAATAGAACACCTGCATTAATATAGGTTTCAGGGTCAATACCAAGCTCTGTTTGTACATAGAGATCCATACCAGAAGGAAGATATTCAGTTACACCGGCCACTAGATTATTTCCTAAGGAAAGATTATATAGCTTAATTAAATCATTTAGTACAAGCACATCACTATCAAGAAAGATCACCTTATCATAGTCTGTGATCAACTCCGGAACTAATAGGCGAAAGAAAGTTTCTATGGTGACAGGGGCAGCGGTATAGCTTGGAATTGAAAAATGCAGGTTTTCGATATAATTGGTTACATCAATAAATGTAATACAAATGTTTTGGGCTAGTGTCCTCTGTATTCCTAAAGCCCGATCCAAATTAAAATCAGAAGTATGGAATACATGAAGATGATAAAGATAGTTTGGGTTGGCATGTTCTGAAATAGATTGAATGGTAACTGCTAAAAAGGGCAGAAATTCAGTGCTCGTGGAAAGTACTACAGGAATTACTTGTGTATAGTTTGATTTATGACTTAATAAGGATGGATTGGAATGGAGAATACTAGTAGAAGTCATAACGATACTCCTTTCATAATAATATTAAATTATGTAACTTTACTATTACTATTAATATTATATGAGAGATAATGACGAATGTGATAGACTTAGTAGGGAAAAGAAGAAGAGAAATATAAATAAATTTACATTATTTTGTAAGAATAATAAGAAAATAGTCGATATCAATAAGGAAGGTTTAAATTACTAGAAAGAAGGAGTAAAAAGAAAAAATGAAAAAAGGTATTAGAGCGAAGGTATCTCTTGTACTAAGTGGTGTAGCAGTCATTAGTCTGGTAACAAGTCTACTTACTAGTTATGCAATAATAAGATTACATAGCGGCAGCAGAGAAATCAGTGAAAACTACTTACAGAGCATTGTTAATCTTCGGAAAGTAGAGGAGAATTTTCAAGAGCTAGCATATTTATCAGTAAGTCATGTACTTGCATTGGATGATGCAGCAATGACTACAATTGAGACTAAGACGACTGAACTAGAAAAGGATATGGAAGATGCAGTTACAATGTTCCAAAAGACATTAGATGAAGGGCTAGAGACGGAACGATTTGAAGCCTTTCAAGAAGAGAAGGAGAAGTTTGTATCCATATATGCAAATGTAATTACAGAAAGCAAGAAGAATAATGATGAGGAAGCAACAAAGATTGTAAATGAACAGTTAAAACCAGAAGTGGATACAATTTTAGATACTATTCAAGAGATGATTGCCACCAATACAGAGGGTGCAGATGAGGCAGTAGAAAGTGAGAAAGGAATCTTCTGGAGTTCTATAATTACTTCATCTGTAATGTTTGTATTAATCATAGTGTCTCTTGTTTCAATGACAATAATTATTTATAAATACATAATTAAACCATTACATAATGCAACAAATAAATTAGATCAAATTGTTGAAGGAATTGAAAATAAAAAAGGTGATCTGACCGAACGAATTGAAGTATATGCAGAGGATGAAATTGGTGCATTAGTAAAAGGAATCAATATGTTTTTAGATACTCTACAAGGAATTATGAAAAAGATTGTAGTGGATGCTGATGGCATAATGGAAGTTGTTACGAAGGTTAACCAAGGTGTTATAGTAGCAGATGGAAATACGAATGAAATATCTGCAACAATGGAGGAATTAGCAGCAAGTATGGAAGAAGTTGCGGCGACTATTGCTACGTTGACAGAAAATACGGCTGCTGTAGATCAAGATGTAACCGATATGGGAAAGGTATCTCAAGGAATTCTTACCTATGCAGGTGAAATGAAACAACAGGCAAAAGAGTTGGAAGAGCGTGCACAAAAACAAAGGGAACAGTCTGTTGGTATGATTGGACAGATTTCAGAAAATCTTGAAGTGGCGCTCTCTAATAGTAAAAAAGTAGATCGAATTAATGAGCTTACAGAGGATATCTTAAGTATTTCCAATCAAACCAATCTTCTTGCTTTAAATGCTTCGATTGAAGCAGCAAGAGCAGGAGAGGCTGGAAAAGGATTTGCTGTTGTAGCCGATGAAATCCGAGTATTAGCAGACAGTAGCCGTGAGACAGCAAATAATATCCAAGAAATCAGCAACTTGGTAACTGAATCTGTTGGAACCTTGGCAGAGGGTGCAAATTCATTATTAGAGTTTATCAATACATCTGTTGTAAAGGATTATGAGGAATTTGTAAGATCCGGCAAGGAGTATAGTGATAATGCAGTTTATGTAGATCATGTGATGGGAGAGTTTAATAGCAAAGCAAGTAACCTAAAAGAAATGATTTCTGATACGGTAGCTGCATTTGAAGAAATTTCTGCATCTATCGAAGAAAGTGCAACAGGAATAGCTAATGTAGCAAGCAGCAGTGGCGAGTTAGTAGAGAACATGCGTCAAATCAATGAGCAGAGTAACTATAATGAACAGACTGCAAAAAGTCTACAAGAAGAAGCAGAAAGATTTGAGAGGTTATAGAAGAAATAGTAGTATAGCAAAAAGCGACGTGGGTAAACCATGTCGCTTTTTATTATGATAGATAGGAGGGCATTGGGGGAGATTTATACGATTAATAAGACTAAATGAAGAGAGTTAAAAGAGAAAGTAGAGCGAATAGATTGAAAAGTATAAAAAAACGTAAAAAAACATAAAAAAGCGTTGACAAAGAAATTTAATTGAGATATACTAAACAAGTCGCTTCGACAAGAAGCAACAAACAGAACATTGATAACTGAACAGTGAAACAACCTTGAAAATTCTAAATAAT
>JAUNRX010000253.1 GCA_030539495.1 bacterium
GCGACATTCTCCTTTCTGGTGAGTGCGCATCCTTAGCGGAGCGTTTTTTGTATATCAAAAGGCAACTTTGACACATCAACCTCGCAGTCCTCATATATCTTAAGTCAAAGTGGCTTTTTCGCGCCGAACCAGGTCGCTTCAAGCGACATTCTCCTTTCTGGTGAGTGCGCATCCTTAGCGGAGCGTTTTTTGTATATTTAAGGAATTGCCACGCAATTCCTTAAATATACAAAAAAGAGTATCCTACTAATTATTCGTAGAACACTCTTACTTTAAACTTACTATTCTATTGTTTTCTAATTTTTTATTATTCACCAAGATAAGTTCCCTTACTCATAATTAATACTACTTCATAATAACTTTCTTTAATTTTCTTCATCATGTCTTTTACCATCTTTGTTGTCTCCTTGTCTGTTTTGTTTATGTTATAAATATAACATGATAAAAGAGTTATAAATAGATAGTATCTTAACTTGTTTTTAGTCAATATTGACTTTTTTATTTCTCCTACCTATAATGAAATCTCCTGGCCTATTGTCAAAATACCCATCTATATAAAGGAAAACACACCAAATGATAAGAAAAACAAACTATGAGAATGTTGACACCCTTTTAGATACTGGATTTAATATTTCTTTTGTCACTATGAAGCAAAATACTTCTCTTCATTGGCATCTGGCACTTGAAATCCTATACATTCTAAATGGAAATGCCAATGTCAATATTGAACAAACGCCACACCATGTTGATCCACTGGATGTTATCGTCATTGACTCCTCTAAAATCCATGATGCAGTCTATGCGCTTCCACATACCATGGGGATCAGCATTCATATATCAAAGAATTTCATGCGCAGGTACATACCCGATCTCGAGTTACTCCGCATTGAATGTTCGCCGGAAGATTTATTGCCGGAACAGAGACCTGCTTACACACAGCTATGTGAATATTTAAAAGAATTAACCGTACTTTATGTAAATCAGCCTAAGACCTATGAACTAAAGAGCAATGCCCTTGTGCTTGAAATCCTTTCCTGTCTGATTGAACATTTTAGTATTCCTCTTACTGAGACCCTTTCAATCAAGGACATTAAAAATATAGATCGTATGAATCAGATTGGAAAATATGTAGACGACCATTATAAAGAACCAATTACTCTACAAAATGCCGCGGATGAACTGCTGTTAAATAAAGAATATTTCTGTCGTTTCTTTAAACAGAACACCGGAGTCTCTTTTGTGACTTATTTAAACCAAGTGCGTATTAACCATATCTACTATGACCTAATCCACACGGAAGACTCAACCAGTACTATCTTGGATCGACATGGATTCTATAATCAAAAACTCTTTTATAAGATGTTTAAAGAAATCTATGACTGCACCCCAAGACAGTTACGCAGCCTTACAAAAAATAACCCTTTTATCTAAACATGCCAAGCAAAGAAGCAAGGAAGAACCAAACGGTAATACCTCCGCCAAATGCCATTGTGCTGGATAAAGCTTCCTTAATGCAAACAATAATTGCGACTGGAGTTCTCGGCCTCACGAAACAAAAACTATTTAAAGAACAGCTATAATCTTATATATAATAAAAAACACCTATAAATTACTTATAGGTGTTTCAGCTTGTCGACAAAGTCG
>JAUNRX010000254.1 GCA_030539495.1 bacterium
GTTTAAAACATTAGAGACAGCCTACTCTTTTTTATTAGGGTTTTGAGTGGCTGGTAGAGAACCGTATCACAAGTAAGTGGAGCATCATAATAAGAATAAAGCAGGTGATTTCTATCAAAATGATAGAGATATACCTGCTTATGCTATATTATCATAATGAGAGTTGAAAATAATAAATTATTATATAAATAATTTGTAACCTTTTTAATAATTGATTGTCTAATAATTAGAACGGAAGAAAAGGAGAAAGAATGTGACAAATAAGTCCGAAATATTTGAGATGTATGCCGAATCGGTTTATAAGTATGTGCTTAAGCTCACGAAGGATACCCATCGGGCTGAAGAGTTAACGCAAGAAACTTTTTATAAAGCAATTGTACATATTAATCAATTTCAAGAGAAATGTAGTATGTATACATGGCTATGTGAGATTGCTAAAAATCTATATTTAAATGAAGAAAAGCATAGAAAACGAAAATCAGTCAAAGAAGTAAATGAATGTAATAGTTCAGAGGATTTTGTATTAGGACTACTCAATAAGGAGCAAGCATTTCATCTACATAGAATTATTCATAATATGGATGATCCATATAAAGAGGTGTTTACGCTAAGAGTATTTGGAGAACTGAGTCATAAGGAAATTGCAGCGATATTTGATAAAACAGAGGCATGGGCAAAGGTAACGTATTATAGGGCCAAGAAAATGATTATTGAAAAGTTGGAGGATGTAGAATGAGTAAAAATATACAAAATCAATTACCATGTGAGGTGGTTATTGATTTACTCCCATTGTATGCAGATGAAGTCTGTTCAGAAATGAGTAAAGAATTAGTGGAGCATCACTTGCAAGAGTGTGAGAAGTGTAATACTGAGCTTACAATAATAAAAGATGATATATTTCAAGAAAACTGTTTAGATAAGAAAGTGAAAAATGATACTTTTACAATGAAAAAAGCAATGAAAAGGTTTCGGAGAAAATGGATAATATCAATTATAGCGACTATTTTGATTATGATTATGGCATTGTATATAGTCTGTAAAGTTACTGGGACAGGGATAGAATTTGAAAGATGTTATGTAAGTATCATGAATACTGGAAACTATATAAAAGGCAGAGATATTGAAAAGTTATTAGTCAAGAATGAATTTTCAGATGTATTTGATTACATGAACATTGATGAAATTTATAATCATATGCAGGATGAGATGGTGATTAATCAAGATGGGCAGTCTGTTATTGTAAAGGAGATGGAAATTAATACATTTAAAGAGTTATGCAGACAGAGATTTATTTCTGAATTAGAAGACTTTACTAAGAAAGGGCACAATATTAAAGAGGTAACAGTTTATAGTGCAAAACGAAAAGATGGACAAAATAGTATAAAGTTAGCTATTTCATATGAAGACGGTGTAGACAAACAGCAATATACTGAATTCTTTTGGTTAAATGAACTGAATCATAAATTTATCTATCAGAAGAATGAAGATTGGGAAGAAGAACGGGCTGAACTGAGTAATATATTTAGTTTTGAATTTCTAAAACCTAATAACTAAAAATGTTTATGGTGGGTAAATAAGGCAATAATAAAGGCAAGAGAGCGGTGGCTCCCTTGCCTTTTTCAATTACAATGATT
>JAUNRX010000255.1 GCA_030539495.1 bacterium
AAAACCTGCTAAGAAAAATCAAGTACTAAATTGAATTTTTTTAGCAGGTTTTACATTTTTTATTTATTTCTATTTTTCCACGACAAATAGACTGATTTTACAATCAGCCTACATCATTTGATATTAGAAATATTTCTATATCGTTTTGTATACTTCACTTACTCTTGCATAGTAGATTCTTAAAAACTTATTTAAACCAGCTATTTTTGATTGTCTTTTCGATTTTCCTTCTGCTTCTTTTTTCAAAATAAATCTGTACACTGCTGCATCCTCTGGTTCTTTGTGAGTTTTGAGCACTCTCATTGTTTCGTAACCAATCTTTCGCAACAACTTTGATCCGCGTTTGCTTATTTTTCGATTAGTTCCTGTAAATTGTCCTGATTGATACGGTGGAGCATCTATACCAGCATAGGCAATTAATGCTTTTCCATTATGAAATCGCCTTACATTACCAATTTCTGCTATTAGCTTAGGTGCTAGCACCTCACCAACACCTCCCATAGCTCGTACAGTTTCATATTCAGGAAGTGTCTTGGCTAACTCTTTCATTCGTGTTATGATTTTCATTAAGGTATTATTGATTTCTCGAAGTACCCTTACAGCTTCTAATACCAGCATTTTGGTCGATGGGGTATTGGAAGATAAAGTTGCAATGCCATCAGATGCTAATTCATAGATTTCTATTGCTTTTGAGCTATTCTGATGGTATTTGTTTTCTTTAGCCCATGAGATATAGTTTTCTACAAATTCGTCTTTTTTCATGGATACGATATTGTCAAAATGCCAGTATCTTCCGACAAAGTCACTTAACTTATCTTTTCCATTTCCTTCATTCCAACTTTTAAATTTCCCTTTAATCCCTGGCATTGTGTAATCCAACATGTGCGTTAATTCAAGCAATGCTTTCACATGCATTTCCATATAATGACTATATTGCCTACCTAGAAGCTTTAGCTCTGCATACGTTTCATCTGCTCTTGTGTGTTCTTCCAATCGAAACCAATTATCTATACCATAGTTGGATATTGTGATTGCATCTTGTTTATCTGTTTTTACTCTCCGTATGCCTCTACACGCATATTCCTTCATCTCAAAGGGGTTAATTACAGCTACAAAAATGCCTTTTTCTTGAAGATAATACAGCACTGGAAGATGATAAATACCTGTCGCTTCCATTGTAACTTTTACTTCTCCATCCAATCTCAAAATCATCTGCGAAAGACTTTCTAAATCACTTTCCAAATGTTTGATTTCAAACGGACTGCTAATAATCTGTCCATATGGTTTTAAAATACATACAGTACTTTTTCCTTTAGAAATATCAATACCTACGCTTATCATACATAACCTCCTTGTGTTAATGATTCGTAATTGCTTCCATCCACACTTATTACCATTCATTTTAGTTGGTTACACGAGAGCTACATTGTGTCTCTACCTGCTTAAGCGAATACATATAATAAGGGGTTGGTTGACGGTTTTTATTGTCGGATGTGATTAATCCAAAAAGAGCCTCGTCAGACCAATTACTCCCCTTATTATATAAAAATAAGTGCAGGTGTCAGAGTTAATTACTCTCTAACAACTACACTTTTATGGTACTAAAA
>JAUNRX010000256.1 GCA_030539495.1 bacterium
AGCTTGAATTCTGATAAATCATATCCGTAAATCTGGCACTAGATGCTTTAAATGCAGTTGTACTTACATTCGCGATGTTATTACCTATTACATCCAGCTTAGTCTGGTTTGCCTTCATTCCGCTTATTCCTGAGTACATCGATCTTAACATATTCTTTTGTCCCCCGTTTTTTCTTATTTTATCCCTCGTTTAAATTTATACTGTAAAATACAATTTATATATTCTGAAAAGAATTAACGGTTAATATGAAGTTTAATCTCTTGTTTAAATTTCTAAAAGTTTTATTATCTTAAAAGTCCAGTTATTGTCTGAAGTATTTCATCACCTGTCGTAATTAGCTTTGACGATGCTTGGAAACACCTTGTTGCACTGATCATATCAGTAAACTGTTCTGTCAAATCAACATTTGATGCTTCAAGGCATCCCTGTATTATATCTCCAAATGCCTTGCTGTTATCTCTTGTACTACCATCAGTAACACCCTCATCTACATTTATAGATGTCTGTATAAGTTCACTCCCTGAGTTAGGAGATACTTCAAAAAGATTACCACCTAAAGCTGTTAAGCCTTCTGGATTAGTAAATGTAGCAGTAGCAATCTGACCTAATACTGTTTTTTGGCTGTTTGCAAGTATAGCAGTAATAATACCATCTTTACCAATAGAAAAGGATGCTACCTTTTCTGCTATCTCACCGTCACCTGTAGAATTAGGTACATATACAACATCTGGAATTTTTAATGCATATAATTTTTCTCTTACAATTTCATTTCCACCAGCATTTGTAGTTCCAGGTATACTAGCTGCAAGCTTTCCATCTGAATCAACATAATACGCTTTTACAGTTCCATCTGCATCTTCTTCTATTGATGTATGGACATTATTGCCTTCAGTTGACGTATCAGTCAATAAATATCCCATTACCCTATGTCCATCTGAAGTCAATAGGTTCCCATCTCTATCTAAAGTCAGATTTCCGTCTCTAGTATAATTTATTGTCATATCACTGCCCGTACCTATTCCCTGAGTAGTACTATCTATTCCAAGGCCACCTTCATCAGTATAGTTTACAGGTCCTGATCCTACGATTAGATATCCTTCCCCATCAACACATACATCAAGAGATCTTCCTGTTGATAATGCATTACCTTGAGACATTACTTTATTTACACTTGAAAGCTGAGCACCTAGTCCAACCTGCTTTGCGTTTGTACCACCCTTATTTGATGTTGGTGCTGATGATAATGATGCATTTTGATATAACATATCAGTAAATTGTGCTCTTGAACTCTTAAATGCAGTTGTACTTACGTTTGCTATATTATTACCAACTACGTCTAATTTGTTTTGATTAACTTTCATTCCGCTTATTCCAGAATACATAAATCTTAACATAATCTTAATTCCTCCAAATCATAATTGAAAGCTTGCTTCTGTCGTTCCACAAGCTGAGGCACCCTTGATTCAGTTGATAGTTGAGAATTGATAGTTGATAGTACTTGGTGCAGATCACTACGTGATTTGCTATAAATAAATTATTATACATTTCGTAGAAATGTTACCCTTAACTCTCAACTTTCCACTTTCAACTCTTAACTGTCTTT
>JAUNRX010000257.1 GCA_030539495.1 bacterium
AATAACTTGGACAATTTTAAGAAAATGTCTAAGTGTGGATATACGATAAACATTGTAAATTGTTATTTTATTAGTTGTAATATATACTGAAAAACAGTTAGACATGTGTATAACAGTAAATAGATGCAAATGTTATAAATACAAAGATTTATTTAAAGAGCAGGAAAGGAAGTACAGGTAATAATATGAAATATGATTTATCCAAGAAAACAAATCGCTTCGCAAAACGTACACTTGCAGCCTTTTCAGAAACACTTTTGGAGCTTATTAAAGAAGAATCCTTTGAAGATATTACGATAAATCAGTTATGTGAACGATGCAATTATCCAAGAGCAACCTTTTATAATTATTTCGAGGATATTTATGACTTGTTAAACTATTGTTTTAGCTTAGTACAAGGGGTAATAAATATAGAATACAGTTATGAGTTATCCGAGGAGGAACGCACCATGTTTCTGTTTGAAGTGTTTTATGATTATTTAAGTGGACAGAAGGATGTAATTAAGCAGATAAAACAATATAATCCTGCGGATGGAGTTCTTATGTCATGTCTTTGGAAATATATGAAAGAGCAGGTTACAAGTATAATGTCCGAGTGCCCATATAGTAAGGATTTACCGGTGTCACAGGATATTTTAGTTGCTCATTACAGCAATACGATACAGTTGATCTTAGAGCAAAGTTTTTTTGTAAAGAACAGCATTAGCAAAAAGGAAGCAACAGAAGCAATCCAGTTTTTAATTGGGTCTATAGAAAAGGAGAAGTGGAAAAAATGATTTATTATTTTTCAGCAACGGGGAATGGCAAACGAGTAGCAGAAATTATTGCGGACATAACAAAGGATCAGATTATGGCAATTACGGATGTGTTAGCCGAAAATTGTATGAAACAGGATTTACTTGCAGAGAAACAAGTTGGAATTATATCACCAACCTATGCTTGGGGGCTTCCAAGCGTAGTGACTGATTTCTTGGAAAAGGTACAGTTTAAGTTGAGTAACGATACGTATATGTTCTTTGTGGCAACCTATGGAACGACACCGGGAATGACCGGACAACATGCAAATAAATTGTTAAGACAAAAAAATAATCGTGAATTTAATGCATTTTACAGTGTTAAGATGCCAGATACATGGACTCCAATGTTTGATTTATCGAATCCGGATGTGGTAAATAAAAAAAATGAGGCAGCAGAAAAGGAGATGAAAGAAGTGGCAAAACGTATTCTTTCAAAAGAGACTCCAAAGCGCATGAAGAGAGCAATGCCTGCTATTGTATCACCTATTATGAAACGATATTATAAACAAATGCGAAAGACTAAGAATTTTCATGTAGACGACTCTTGTATCGGCTGTACATTATGTGAGAAAAAGTGTCCGGTAAATGCCATAGAAATGAAAGATAACAAACCGGTTTGGATCAAAGAGGAATGTACCATGTGCTTAGGATGCCTTCATAGATGCCCTAAATTTGCAATTCAGTATGGAAAGAGTGAGGCAACAAAGAAGCATGGACAATATCAAAACCCACATAGTAAAATTTAGTCTAAAAGAAATAAAAAAGAAGAGCATTTAGTTCATAGAACTAGATGCTCTTCTTTTA
>JAUNRX010000023.1 GCA_030539495.1 bacterium
GCTTAGTTACCAGTTAGTCTTTGGAGAAGATAAAGTTACTAAAATATTGGCATCGGATGGAACGAAGAATAATTCTGTAGAAAATGTTGATTTTTCACAGTATACCAAAGATAATCCGCTTGAGATAGTTGAGATTGTCCCATATTTAATGTTTGCACAGTTTGGATACCAGATTAAAGGTGGAGAAATTTTAGATTACCGCAATATGGAGAAGATAGCAGAGGGAAATGCGCCAACGTTTAATGGTGGTGATAACCCTAGAAATGTTATTTATGGAAAGTTGACTTCGTCAGTAGATTTTACTGTTGGTAATAAAAAACTTACAGCGTTTTATAGTAAAGAGTACTTTAAACGCTACTCTTTAGGTTTAGATATGACAGAGCAACTATTAGAGAAACAAGCAGTGAAGGAAAAACTAGAGTACGAAATTGAAAAGGCACAAGAGTCAGGTGAAAATGAAGAATATATAAAACAGTGCATCAATTTTAAGAATAATAGTAATTATACAATTTCAAACGATGAGCAAAAGAAATTAGATACTTTTAATAAGGTTGTAGTAATCTATAATGCATACCTGGTTTCGGAGGTGAATGCTAATCCTGAAATATTGAAAGATTCAGATTTAATTCTTATTACATGCTCAGATGTTGGATCTCCTTATGAGAAGACGAGATATTATTTGAATTCTAAATATAAGAATAAGCTAGTAAATGCTGAGGATAGTTCGTACAATGCTAATATGCACTCAGATCCATATTACTATGATAAAGATCAGAGGCTTTCATGGAATGCAGCAAAATATATATTTGAACTTTCATCTGAGGTAGGCGGAGTTCCGGTTGTTATGCAGAGCAATGTAGTTAGAAATGAATTGAAAGAATCTAAAAGAGTAACTATAAAAAAGACATATCTTGATTCAAATAATATAAGGCAGTTGGTAAAAAACTCTTGGACAATTTCACAAAATGGAAGTAATAATAATTTGTTGAAATTATATCTTATGTTATATCAAAAGGATGCGTACACATTTAGATCAGATTATTATCGATATGTCAATAAAGAAAATGGAAAATATGAATTGCAAGAGGGCGATGCAGCCATCTATTGGTTTGAGACTACTTTTGGTGACTATGATGAGTTAGGTCAGGATATAAACTGGAAAGCAGATTCAATGCATGCATATAATAATATTTTACTTAATAATGGATTTATATATAATAATGATGGACCAATTGTTGAAGAATCGAATTATTTAGGAACAGAATGGAATAAGATGGATATTAGTATGTCTAATTTAGTTTCTCAGACAAATGGTACTTATATTAAGGAATCTTTCAAGTATAGTAAAGATGTAAATGAATATTTTACAAATACTAATAAAATATCTGTTGCAGAAGCACTGAAGTATTTACTTGTAAAACACTCAGTAAATGAAAGTCAAAGCACAATTTCTAAAACATCAATACGTATATTAGATCTTGAACCATCTAACGAGTTTAGAGTGACAGAGAATGAGTTTGCAGAGATGCTTCAATGTGAGTCCAATATTATCACCATTGACCGAATGACATCCCAAGAGTTCAATGCAACAAGAACCGATTTAGCTGGAACTTATGATTTGATTTATATGGGAGATAATACAGAAGGGCTTTCGACCGAGAATAACAATAGTGCATATAATGGTAAGATTTATATGCATACAGGGGATTCGCTGAAGCAGAAGGACGGAACGACCGAATATTACTCAGGAAATGATTTCATCACAAGTAAAAAGGAAGAACTTGCAGCATATGTAGCAGCAGGACACCCAATAATTGTGGCGGATAACATATATGACAAGAATAACATAGATACTGCATCCAATGTCTATGCATTGATGGAGACAGTAACAGCCAACTCCAAAGCAATAAAGAAGACAACGGTACAGTCAAGTAGAAATACCCTAATTACAGCAGTAAATAAACAACGCCCAAAAGTAGAAATAGCAAGTACGACATACAACAAATCAGAGTTAGAAGTAGAAGTCAATATAACAGGACTTACGGAATTGACTACGAAAAAAGAAGTTATTGAGTTATATGCAGATTTAGATGGGGATGGAGTACTTGAAAAGAGTCCCGTTACAACCCAAAATAATATTACGGCAAATGGAACGTATAAGTTGACCTATAATAGGGTGACGGATACGCCTAATGCAATGATATTTAAGGTTATTGCAAGATTTGATGAGGAGAACGGCGGTTATACAGCACTATCAGGAGCAAAGACAAGAAGCGACGGAGTAAAAGAGAAAATCCGAGTACTTCAGATTATGCCAAATAACTCGACAATGGATTTATCCAATGAAAGACAGAACATTGGAAAAAAGATCAGTGCGCAGCAGGAATACGTAATGGAAGTCACGACATGTAAAGTGGATGACTTTGTAGCACTTTATGATCCGGCAAATGGTGGACAAGCGTATAAGATAGATAAGAATGATAAGCGTAGTAATCTTACAGATCAGTTAATGAACTATGATCTGGTGGTGCTTGGATTTTCCAATGACTATCCGGAAATTGATAATCAAAATGGTGCCCTTGATAATCTAATTGCATTTATTGGACAGAAGAAGGCAGTTGTCTTTACCAATAGTGTATTGCAGGAACGATCAAGTTATCGTAATGACAAGACAAAAGAGGCCTATGCTACCTTGCGTGAGTTATCTGGAATGAAACGCTATAAAGAAGGCAGCGATAAAGCCTATGTATTAAATAATAATAAGGATGTAGTTACAACAAGCGGCTATACATATGCTTATTTAAATAAGAATATCCAAGACTCGAAGTATTCAATGTTTAGCTATAGTGATATCAAAGGGGAGGACTGGAGTAAGGATTCTACCTTCTATACAAATAGCATATCTCAGGTGAACAATGGAACGGTTACCATCTATCCATATAATATGGATGGAAAGCTTACTTATCAAGAGATTCCATCCACCACAGAGAAAAAGTCAGTATCCCTTCTTTCGATTGCAGAAGCAAATGCAGGAACGTGGCAGTTAGACATGACAAAGGTAGTTGGATATTATGCGCTTACAAACAATACGAAGATTAATGATAAGACATCAGCAAGATTGTTATATAGCACTTCACCAAATGATATTCAAAACAACTATTATCTATATCATTGTGATACTGTCTGGTACTCCGGAATTGGCGCTACCGCATTGACGAATAGTCATGAAGCAGAAGCTGAATTATTTGTAAATACCTTAATCGGTGCATATACCTTATCTTTAAAAGCTCCAACGGTAGAATTTGTCGATGTGACTACAACCAGCACAGGAGATAGCATAGCATTTGTAGATGCAGATGTATTTAGCAATATAATTGGAACAGATAAAATAGTAAAGTTTGTGCCAAGTGATCCAAATAAAAACTCCAGCAGACTTAAAGCAAGTATCTATGTAAAGGTAGACAATGAACTAAATCCAATTACGAATGTGTACAAAGGAACAGCAAACAATAAAATTGACTTAGGAGCTCTTACATCGGGGGAAGAATATAGCATGGTGATTGACCATAGCTTTCTTAATTCTTCGTCAAGTGTATGGATTTATGTTATAGTAGAAAATGACACCGGCATCGGAATGGCCAAATGTGAGCTTCGCCGAAGAAATGATTTTAATCTAGATTAGTACAAAAAATACCGGAAGCTTGTGTTTCCGGTATTTTTCAGTTATATTAGAATTCACATATTTCATGTAGTTATAACAAATAATACCTAAATGAAGATAAAAAAGGAGACCACTATGGAAATCGAAAAGAAATTCCGTGTAAAGCATTTACCGGAAGCACTAGAAACATATGAAAAGAAAGTAATCGAACAAGGGTATTTATGCAGTAACCCAATCGTTCGTATTAGAAAAAGCAATGAAGAGTATATCTTAACGTATAAATCCAAATTCGGCATTGATAAGGAGTTAAGCAAGCTTGCAAGAGTATGCAATGAGGTAGAAGTACCGCTTACTGATACAGGCTATGAACATTTAAAACAAAAGGTAGATAATAAGTTAGTAAGAAAAGACCGCTATATCATTCCTCTTGAAAATGGGCTAAAAGCAGAGTTAGATATCTTTAAAGATCATTTAGAAGGGCTGACAATTGTAGAAGTAGAATTCCAAGATGAGGAAGCAATCCATGCATTTGTTGCGCCAGAATGGTTTGGGGAAGAAGTAAGCCAAGACAAGCGCTTTTCAAACAATTATTTATCAGGAATAGATAATTGGGTAGAGTAAGCATGAAAAATTAGGTATAAATGGATATTTTGTTAAAAAGTGTATGGATTTTTGTACAATTTTAAATTATAATGGAGATGCTAGATATAAGAATTTCATTTACTAAATCATCGTATATGGAGGGCATTATGTTTAAAATAGTAAAAAAACAGCAATTATCAAATTCCATTTACCTAATGGATGTTGTTGCTCCTAGAGTTGCAAAATCCTGTTATCCAGGGCAATTTATTATTGTAAAGATGGATGAAAACGGAGAGAGAATTCCTCTTACAATCTGTGATTATGATAGAGAAGCACAGACAGTAACGATCGTATTCCAGGCAGTAGGAGCATCAACAACAAAGATGGCTGAGTTCGAAGTTGGAGACAGCTTTAGAGACTTTGTAGGACCATTAGGACAGGAATCCGAACTTGTGGAAAAGACACAAGAAGAATTAGAAAAGATGAATATTTTATTTGTGGCAGGCGGTGTAGGAACTGCTCCAGTTTATCCTCAGGTAAAATATTTAAGTGAAAAAGGAATTAAGGCAGACTGCATCATTGGTGCAAGAAATAAAGACCTTATTATCTTAGAAGATGCAATGAGACAAGTTGCAGATAACGTGTACATAACAACAGATGACGGTTCTTACGGTATGAAGGGTAACGTAAATGACTGCATCAAACATTTAGTGAACGACGAACATAAAAAATATGACCTTGTAGTAGCAATCGGACCAGTCATCATGATGAAATTTGTCTGTCTGTTAACAAAAGAATTAGACATCCCAACGATTGTCAGCATGAACCCAATTATGGTTGATGGCACAGGAATGTGTGGCGCATGTCGTCTGACAGTTGGCGGAGAAGTTAAATTTGCATGTGTTGACGGCCCTGAGTTTGATGGCCATCTTGTAGATTTTGATGAATCTATGAAACGTCAGCAAATGTATAAAACAGAAGAAGGAAGAGCAATTCTTCGTGAAAAAGAAGGTGCCACTCATCATCATGGTGGTTGTGGCTGCGGAGGTGACAAGTAATGGTAGCAAATGACGTACTAACACGAGTTCCAGTTCGCGAGCAAGATCCAAAGGTTCGTGCTACAAATTTTGAAGAAGTTTGTTATGGTTATAATTTAGAAGAGGCAATGGCAGAAGCAAAACGTTGTCTTCAATGTAAAAATCCAAAATGTCGTAGCGGATGTCCAGTATCCATCGACATTCCAGCATTTATCAAAGAGGTAGCAGAAGGAAATATTGAAGCAGCATATCATGTGATCAATAAATACTCTGCACTTCCAGCGGTGTGTGGCCGTGTATGTCCACAAGAATCCCAATGTGAAGCAAAATGTATCCGTGGTATCAAGGGCGACCCAGTATCCATCGGTAAGTTAGAGCGTTTCGTTGCAGACTGGGCAGCAGAACACAATATCAAACCAAAAGAAGCAGAAGTAAAGAATGGTAAGAAAGTAGCGGTCATCGGTTCTGGCCCATCCGGACTTACTTGTGCCGGAGACCTTGCAAAACTTGGTTACGATGTGACAATCTTTGAAGCATTACATGAAGCAGGCGGCGTTTTAGTATATGGTATTCCTGAATTCCGTTTACCAAAACAAAAAGTAGTTGCAAAAGAAGTTGCAAACGTAGAAGCTTTAGGCGTTAAGATTGAAACAAACGTAATTGTTGGACGTTCCATTACCATTGACCAGTTATTAAATGAAGAAGGCTTTGAAGCTGTATTTATTGGTTCTGGTGCTGGACTTCCAAGATTTATGGGAATCAAAGGTGAGAATGCCAATGGCGTATTCTCCGCAAATGAATACTTAACAAGAAGTAATTTAATGAAAGCATTTAGAGAAGATCATGATACTCCAATCGTTGCAGGAAAGAAAGTTGCAGTCGTTGGTGGTGGTAACGTTGCAATGGATGCAGCAAGAACCGCTCTTCGTTTAGGTGCTGAAGTACATATCGTTTACAGAAGAAGTGAAGAAGAACTTCCAGCCCGTGTGGAAGAAGTTCACCATGCAAAACAAGAAGGAATTATCTTGGACTTATTAACAAACCCAACCGAAATCTTAGTAGATGAAAAAGGCTGGGTAAAAGGAATCAGATGTATTCGCATGGAACTTGGCGAACCAGATGCTTCCGGAAGAAGACGTCCGGTTGAAATTCCAGGTTCAGAATTTGAAATGGATGTCGATACGGTAATCATGTCTCTTGGTACTAGTCCAAATCCATTAATTTCTTCTACAACAAAAGGTCTAGAAATCAATAAGAGAAAATGTATCATTGCAGAGGAAGAGACTGGTAAGACAACAAAAGAAGCTGTTTATGCCGGTGGAGATGCAGTTACAGGAGCCGCAACCGTAATCCTTGCCATGGGTGCAGGAAAACATGCAGCAAAAGCAATTGATGAGTTCTTAAGCAACAAAGAGAACTAGATAAAAAATAAAAATACAGATTCGAGGAAAGCTGAAGGAAGAGTTTTAAGACTCACCTTCAGCTTTGTTCATTTTCAAGAGAATGTGGTATAATAGTAATAATAGGTGGCGTTCATGCTGATAGGAGGTGGCAAGATGGAGAGTGATATTACAATACTAGTTTTGGCACTTGGAGTAATCATATTTGCTATTTTATTTTTTACGATGTGGAGAAGAAAAAATAAGGTGCATGCAGATAAGAAAGAATTAGAGGCAAGCTACGAAGAATTAGAGGATAGTTATGAAGTACTGTCAAACCAAGAGAAAGAATTGATGAACTTATATGATAAATCAAGACAAAACGAAGAACGTCTTCGTAAGCTAGCCTTTGTAGATACACTGACAGAGCTGCCCAACAGGGATGCCATTGTGGACGAAATTAATGAGATATTAAAGTCAATGAGGCCGGAAGACCAGATTGCGCTGATGTATCTTGATGTAGATAATCTAAAAGAAGTAAATGATACATTAGGTTATACCTATGGAGATGAACTTTTAATCGATATTACGTATCGAATTAAGCAGAGTCTTGCAGAAAATGATCTTATGGCAAGAATCAGCGGTGATGAATTTGTAATCCTTTCAAAAGACATTACGGACTTTTCAGAGTATGATGAGAAGATTAAAAAGATCATGACCGTATTCAACTATCCATTTTCCTTGGCGGAAAAAGACTATTTTGTTAATATGGATATTGGTGTATGCAAGCTGGAGAAAGAGATTAAGAATGCTGCAACGGCGATTAAATATGCCAATGCGGCCATGGATCAGGCGCGAGAAATAGGAAAGGGTCAGTATTATTATTTTAACGAGGAACTGAAGACCAAGTTGATGGAGCAGATCCAGATGCAGGCAGATGTCCGTACTGCCTTTGAAAAGAATGAGTTCTTTGCTGTATATCAGCCAGTCCTAGATGTGCAAGAGCACAAAGTGATTGGATTTGAATCCTTACTGCGTTGGGATCATGGAGAAGAGGGCATATTAAGTCCAGGAGATTTCCTAGAGGCAGCAATTGAGTCCGGAATCATCGTTCCATTAGGTATTAGTTTCTTAAAGAAAGCCTGTAAGGCACTTTCTGAGTGGCAGAAGAAGGGGTATTCGGACTTGGTACTTATGGTAAATCTTTCGGAGCGTCAGCTCTTGGATTACGATGTAGTATTTGATATTGATTTAATCTTAAAAGAAAGTAAGGTTGCTCCTGAAAAGCTGATTTTTGATATTTCAGAGATATCTTTTGAGAGCAACGAACAGTTAGTCGTGCAGAGAATTAAAGAGCTTAGAGAATTGGGCGTTGGCATTTGTCTTGATAACTTTGGTTCTAAAAAGGGAGCGCTTAACCGTATCCTTGAATCAAGATTTGATTTTATCAAGTTTGATCGTTCACTTTTACAATCGCTTGCTACAGATGAGAAGCATGCCCTTTTTATCAAGGAGTTAGGAAGCTTATTTGAAACGCTTGATTGTACAGTAATCTACGAGGGTATTGAGGAGCCGGAACAGCTAGAAAAGGTGGAGGATTTCACATCCAAACTGGTACAAGGATTTCTATTTGGAAACCCACTAAAAGAAGCAGAGGTAATGGGGTATTTGGAGACTTGGATGAAGTAAGTGATCAGAGGTGCATAGTGTGGAACGGAATTGGAAAAAGGCTATGTTTATTGGCATAGAAGGAATAGTATACAGTACTTTTATTTTGATAGATCTGTTTGGGATAAGCTCCAGGCAGAATTCTATTTATTTAAAGTATAGTGGTATCCTTCTATGCTTTTTTTACGTTTGTTTCATGGAAAAGAACGAGGAAAATAAGCGAGATATCTTTGTCCTTCGATTGGCAATTGGATTCACTCTGATATCGGATACCTTTCTTTTACTGACCGAGTATAACGAATGGGGCGTCAGTTCATTTGTCGTTGTACAGCTGTGTTATTGGTATCGTCTGCATAAATATCAGATGGTGGATCTTGGAGTCACGTTTTTACTTTGGATAGCAGTCGTGGTGGGAATTAGCATTCTTAGGCTGTCAGTGGATTTCCTTTTGCTGATTACCAGCTTTTATTTTATCTGTCTTCTTCGAAATGTAATTTATAGCTTAGTGCATAGGGAGAATAAGCTGTTTACTATTGGACTTGTCTTGTTTCTATGTTGTGATGTAAATGTGGGACTGTTTAATTTAACCCAGTATGTATCAGTACCGGCAGAGATTTATCGGGTCTTATATGCGTGCTCCAGTGTATTGATTTGGGTATTCTATCTGCCAAGCCAGGTCTGTCTGTCTGTCTCTTAGCAGTAAATAAGGAAGGCAATGGTATTATTCCGTGTAGTTACGTTAGGAATACGGTTTGTATCCTGCCTGATTTCTTGTTACACTTAATGTAACAAATGGCTTACCAAAGCATGATTCTTGTAGTTTAAGCATATTCTATTATTCTTGTCCGTTCGGACGAATTTTCCAAACTAATTTTATTTATGTGTTTTAAAGAAATGTATTACAAGTGAATTTTTTTGTTCCTAGCTTTCTTAGGCCAATCTGTAATTTAATAAGAGTAGGAGAGGTTAAATGGAGTATAATCAATTTGTGGATGACGTAAAAAACTGTATTCGCGTTAAGGTAGACGAGGAATATGAGGTAAAGGTAAATCGGATTAAGAAAAATAATTCGGTTGTGCTGGATGGAATTGTGTTATTTAAGGAAGGAGATACGATTTCTCCTAATATTTATTTAAATTCCTATTACAGCAGGTATATGGACGGTGAGAGCGTGGATACGATTGCTGATGACATTATTAATATGTATCAGGAAAGCAAACGCAGTCAGGCACCTGAATATGAGCAGTTTGAATTTAGTTTTGAACAGGTTAAGGACAAGATCATTTATCGTCTAATCAACTATAATAAGAATACAAAGCTGCTAGAAGAGGTACCTTTTGTCCGGTTTCTTGATCTGGCAATTACATTTCATTGCCTTGTAAAGCAGGATGAGGATGGAATTGGAACGATTCGTATTACCAATGAACATGCAGAATGTTTTGGTGTAACGGTAAAGGAATTGATGCAGCTTGCAATCAAGAATACGACAAGGTTGTTCCCAATTAAGATTTCTTCAATGGAAGAAGTGATCTACGAGTTAATGAAACGTGATTTTTATGAATTATGTCCGATCGGGGACTGTGAGGGCGATGAAATGTTTCGCCAAATGATGAGTCAGATGCTTCCAGATGAGTCGGCTCCTAAGATGTACATATTAAGTAATGAGACAGGCATTAATGGTGCCACAGCAATGCTGTATCGGGATGGAATCAAGGAATTCGCCAATCGTTTAGACAGCGACTTATATATTTTACCATCGAGTATCCATGAGGTGATTTTAGTTCCCTATGACGAAACTTTAAGGAAAGAGGAGTTAAGGAATATGGTCTGTGAGGTCAATAGTTCTCAAGTTCCAATCGACGAAGTACTGTCAGATAAGGTATATATATATCATAGAAAGAACAATCGAGTAGAAATTTAAGCATTGAGAGGATTCGTGTAAAAAAGTTTTAAGAAAAGTTTTCGTATATAGGAATGTTTTCGAAAATTTCAACATATATATAGTTGTAGATATATACTTTCTCTGATATATCTACACCCCATAAGGCGGGTAGCAAAATGAAACTAGATGCGAGGCTAGCGACGTTTTGTTATCCGCCTTTTTGGCGGGTTGTCGCAGGGAAGATAATGAAAGCTTTTTATTAAAATACCTGAAGTTTCACGAAACATAGCTGTGAGGTTCCGTAACAATGCTAATGTTCTTCCGCTACCTCTACAGACAGCCTAAACTATCCACTGCTGTCATACACCTGCGGGTGTCTGCCCTCAGTGGATAGTTTAGGCTGACAGTAACGGTAGATGAAGTACATGTTAGCATTGTTAGGAACTCACAGTTATGTTAGTTAGGCTGAGACTATTTTAATAAAAACCTATCTGTAGATATTGATGCGACAGCCAGGAGGAAGGTATTATAGGGCAATACCTTCTAAAAGACTGGCGAGTGGGCTGTCGCAGTTGAAGTGTCTTGGAGGAATTTTTATTAAAATATCTGGAGTTTCACGAAACATAGCTGTGAGGTTCCGTAACAATGCTATTGTGTTTTACATATAAAATCCTTAAAATCAATTTTATGTATCATTTAGAAAAAATTATTACTTTTATTTTGTGTTCTATACAAGTGGTAGATAGGGGGGGCCAGGAATTTTAGGCGAACAGGAGTTTGCTGTAATCTACAAAATGTGATATAATATTACAAAGAAAACTAAAGTAGGAGAACGTATGGAACGACTTAGAGAGATACCAGAACAGTTTTTCGGTTTATTTCAATCGAAGAACCGATATATATACATGGAAGCATTGTTGCTGATTTACGAGGAATATCTCTATAATGATTATTTCTTATCGAAAGAAACATGCATCCAGTTGCTACATGATCGTTTTAACAATCGTATCTTTGACCTGTCTGAAGAGGAAGAGATGGTTGCGGAAAAGACGGAGCCTGTGGCGACTCAGATTTTTGCTAAATTACTATACTTTAAATGGCTTCGCAAGGTAGAGGATTATCAGACGTTTAAGACAAATGTTGTCATTCCTGATTATGCCTCTATTTTTATTGAAGCAATGATCAAGATTAAAGATCCGGGACAGAACGAAACGGATATTTATATCCAGAATGTCTATACCAATATTTACTCGTTCTACCATGATAAGAAGGCGGGGATTGAATTACTTAAGACGGCTATGGTCAATACATCCAACCTAAACCGTGCCCTTCAGGATATGCTTCATAACATGGACAAGTTTTTTGAGTCCTTATTACAAAAGGATTCCTATGAAAATCTTTTGGAAGAGCATTTATATGGATATGTAGAGTCCATTGTAGACCGTAAATACAGTCTTCTTAAGACAAGTGACAACTTCTATATCTACAAAAATGATATTAAGACGTTGCTTCGTGCAATTCAGGAAGATGACGAGCGTCTGGAACTTTTAAAGAGAAAGATGATTTTAGAAGGAACCAGTCTAGGCGACGTTGAAGAGCAGATCAGCGAGATGATCGACGCAGTAGAACGTGGAATCGGTAATATGGAGCGAAGAATTGCCTATATTGACTCAGAACATACAAAATATGTCCGTGCGACGGTAAGAAGATTAGAGTATCTATTAAATAATGACGAGAATATGACAGGCCGCGTGGTCAATGTACTTAACTTATTTAGTAATCAGAATCAAGAAGAGTTATTAGGTGAAGTGGCAAAGAAAATAAAGATTCATGACAATACCATGTTTGCCAAGGACCTTATGTATACAAAACGAGGGAAACGAAAATCGTTTGAAGAAACGGTTGAAGTATTAGAAGAAGCGAAAATGCTTACGAAAGAAGAGATATTGCTTGCAAATCGTAAGAAACATCGTTTTAGTAAAGAGCAGATTGAGTCCTTTGTCTTAAGGAATATGAGCGAAGGAACCTTTGATACGGCACAGACGCCAATTACCAATGATGAGGAATTTGAACTTTTAATCTTAGCGTATGACCATTCTCTTCGTAAGAAGAGCCCTTATATGGTAGAAGCGACAGGAGAACTGATTACCACAGAAAGTTACAGCTATCCTCAGATGACATTTAGAAAACGTGACAATAATCATAAGGAGAACGCAGATGACAGGATATTATAATACGCTTATGTTAGAAGAACAAGAAGAACTAAGCGATGCGATACAGTTATTACAAAGTCAGACCTATGTGCTGGAAAAGAAATATGATAAACGTAATTCCCGTTATCATTTAAATAAAGCATACCGAGTTTGTGAAAAGCATCTTGATTTTATCAAGGAATATTTTAAGATTGCACGAGTGGATGTAATCGAAAATACACAGTACGGAATTATCGGATTAAAATCCAGCGTCGTACAAGGAGAAAAATTCAGCAAGTTAACAAGCGTATTCGTACTCTTATTAAAATTATTATTTGATGAGAAGATGGGGGAAGCATCGAATTCCATCCATATTTACGTGACGTTACAGGAAGTTTATGAAAAGATCCAGTTATTTCATGTCTGGGAAAACAAATCGATCAGCCCAACGGACTTAAAGAGAACGTTAGCCGTGTTAAAGCGCTACCAAGTAATCGAAGTATTAGATCCGATGGCAGAAGTGACGCCTGAGACAAAGCTGATCATTTATCCAACCATCCATATGGTATTAAATCCGGAAGATGTGGCAGCAATCTTAGAACAGTATGGAACAGAAGAGGAGGAAGAAAATGAATAACAGGTTATTGATGACTCGTATGGCTTTAAATAACTGGCACTATATTAACGAGCAGATCTTATCATTTAATCAGGATATTAACTTCTTCACAGGACATTCCGGTTCCGGTAAGTCCACTGTGCTGGATGCCATGCAGTTATTATTATATGCGGATACCGATGGACGAAGCTTCTTTAACAAGGCGGCAAAGGATGATTCGAACCGTACGTTGATCGAATATCTTCGTGGTATGAATAATGTTGGGGAAAACGGTGAGGCAACTTACCTTAGAAATCAAAACTTTTCCACAACCATTGCCGTTGAGTTTAAGAATACATCTACCAACGAGTTTCAAACCGTAGGTGTCAGCTTTGATGTCGAGGTTGGTACGAACAATACAGACCGTCTCTTCTTCTGGCACAGAGGACAGCTATTAGAAAATGGCTATCGTTATGAAAAGAAGACGATGACTTGCAACCAGGTAAAAGAATATTTATCAAGAAGATATGAGCAGGAAGACTGGTGGTTCAGTAGAACAAATGATAAGTTCAGAACCCGTTTATATGAGACTTATCTTGGTGGACTTGATGAACGAAAGTTCCCAATGTTATTTAAGAAGGCAATCAGTTTCCGTATGGATACTAAGTTAGAGGACTTCGTAAAAGAATTTATCTGCGTGGAAAAGGACATCCATATTGAAGACATGCAGGAAAGCGTAATCCAATATGTCCGTTTAAAACGTAAGTTGGAAGATACAAAGCAGGAAATTGAGTATTTAGAAAAGATTAATGAAAAATACAAGGTGTATGATGCGTCTAACCGTGCGGCTGCACAGTATACGTATTCGTTACAACAAGTAAAGTTAGACATCCTAAATGATGCATTAAATACAAATCAGACAAAACAGGCAGCATACAAGACGGATTTAGGGGAGCTTGGGGCAAATGTCGTAGAGTTTGAGCAAAAAGTAAAGAGTCTGCAGGAAGAACAGGTTAATGTTAAGACTGCAATTAAAAATAGCGGATTTGACCATTTGGCAGCAGAAGAGAAGTCCTTAAGCGAGCTTGTTTCCCGTTACCATAAGAGTAAGTTAGAATATGACCGTATTGTACAAGGACTTATGTTCTGGAAACTGGTAGACGGAATTGATGTCTCTTCCTTGCTTCCTTTGTTTGAACGAGTTGAGGCAGGAACGGTAACGGAAGAAGAATTAAATCAGATCCGTACCACAATTGCAGGCATTCGTAAAGAACAGTTAAAAACCATTGATGAGAAGAAAGCGGCTTACAACCAGTTAAAAGAAGAATGTGCGGAGACCAAGAGAGAGCTTACAACGCTTCAAAGTGGTAAGAAAGCATATCAGAAAGAGCTTGTGGAAGCAAAAGAATTTATTGCAGCAGAGCTGAAAAAGGAAACGGGAAGCGATGTTGAAGTAAATATCTTAGCAGATTTAATCGATGTGAAGGAAGAAGCCTGGTTAAATGCAGTGGAAGGCTTTATGAGCAATAACAAGCTTGCACTTTGCGTGGAACCGAAGTTTGTAAAACAGGCCATGGCTATTTATGAAAAAATGGATGCCAAACGTTATCACAAGATTGTAATGATCGATACGGAAAGAGTCGTGGACAATAAGAGAGAGCCTCTTAAAAATGCACTTAGCGAGGAAATCATAACTGACCTTCCTTATGTCCAGGCATATGTAGATTTCTTAATGGGATCTGTGATCAAATGTGACACCATGGAAGAACTTCGTAAACAACGAAGCGGAATTACAAAAGACTGCGTACTTTACCATAATTACAGCATCAAGCATATCGATCCAAAGCATTATCATAAATTTGCTTATATCGGTCAGTCTTCCATCCAAAGAAGATTAAAAATCTTAACTGAACAGTATGAAACAATGCAGGAAAGACTTGCTCCAATGGGAGAAGCGATAGAGAAAATCAGTTCCGTATTGGCATTAGAATACCTGGATAAAGACAATGCGTACTATATGGGATATTTAGAAGATATCCATAAGATTGCTTCTCTAGAAGTTAAAATTACGGATATCAATGCCAAAATCAACGAGCTTAAGACAAAAGACTTATCTTTATGGAAAGAGGAAGAAGTTCGCCTTCAGGAAGAAGTGGATACGTATTCGAAAAAATTATCTTCTGCCATGTCCGATAAACAGACAAAAGAACGCGAGTTAGAAAGCTTAAAATCACAATTTGTCATCTTGATGGAGCAACACAATGAGACAAATAAGGCATTTGAGTTTAATGGTGAAAAGAATAAAGAATATCAGGCATTTATCAAGAAGAATGAAGTGCATTCCTTAGAGCGCGTGCGAAGCATGCTAGAAGGCTTGATCAAGAAGGAAGCAGACATCAATGAAGCAGCCTTTACAGCATTGACCGTAGAGAGAGAACAATACTTAAATCAATATGGATTTAGAGGGTTCTCCATCACAGCCAAGGAAAATACGATGTATGAAAACCTTTATGTGAAGTTATCCAGTGAAAAGCTGTCAGAATTTATGAATAAAGCGGGAGAACAGGCGAAAAAAGCAGTAGACCACTTTAAGACTGACTTTGTCTATAAAATTCGAGATGCAATCAAAGAAGCATTACAGCAAAAAGAAGATTTAAATCAGATCCTTAAGAAGACAGACTTTGGTAAGGAAAAATATCGATTTGTAATTGAGAAGAATAAAGGGGAAGATGGCAAGTTCTATACCATGTTTATGGATGAAAACTTAGAAATCAATCCAAAACGCCTTTCCAACCATATGGACAACCAGATCGACTTATTCTCTGCAAATCATGAAGATAAGTACAATGACTTAATCAATGAATTGATCGATATCTTTATGCCGCCGGAAGACTGTGACAAAGAACAGTTAGAAGAAGCAAGAAGAAACATTGAGAAATATGCAGATTATAGAACGTACCTTTCTTTTGATATGGAACAGATCATCGAAGGCATGGCTCCAATGAGACTTAGCAAGATGTTAACGAAGAACTCCGGTGGGGAAGGACAAAACCCATTATACGTTGCATTACTTGCAAGTTTTGCAGAAGTATATAAGATCAGTCTGCGTAAAAATGTTAGAAGACGAGTGACTCCAAGACTTGTAATCTTAGATGAAGCATTTTCCAAGATGGATGGAGAAAAGGTGGCAAGCTGCGTAGAATTAATTCGTAAATTAGGCTTCCAGGCGATTATCAGTGCAACCAATGATAAGATGCAAAACTATGTAGAAAGTGTCGATAAGACATTTGTATTTGCAAACCCAAATAAATCTTATATCTCCATTCAGCCATTTGAAAAAGCGGAATTTCATGAGTTATTAGACGAGAAAGAAGAAATGTAGCAACTCTGTTTCTTTTTGGTGACAAGCCGGAATATATTAGTACTGTAGAATAGAGATAGGGCAGTGCAACGCTTATTCAAGGGGATAAAATTAAAGTAATCTATCATACTGTTACTAGGGAAGCAGATATTGAAAAAATCACATTAGAAACGGTATTTGCAATTTATAAGATAGATGGACTATAATTTAGTAGAAATAGTAGGAAAAAAGTGATAATCGAGGTAATACAAGATGGAAATTATAAAAAATGACTGGAGACATGCAATAGAAGGAGAATTTCATAAGCCTTATTATGCAGAGTTATATAAATTTGTAAATGAAGAATATAAGACTCATGTGATTTATCCGCCAGCACAGGATATCTTCAATGCGTTTCATTTTACACCATTAAGCAAGGTGAAGGTATTGATCTTAGGGCAGGATCCTTATCATAATGCTCATCAGGCACATGGGTTAAGCTTTTCCGTTCTTCCGGAACAACAACAATTACCACCGTCTTTGGTGAATATTTACAAAGAATTACACGATGATTTGGGCTGTGAGATACCGAACAACGGATATTTAAAAAAATGGGCGGATCAAGGCGTGTTACTTTTAAACACCGTATTAACGGTTCGTGCCCATGAACCGAATTCCCATCGTGGACATGGCTGGGAGCAGTTTACCGATGCAGTCATCCATGCAGTAAATAATGAAGATCGCCCAATTGTCTGCATTCTTTGGGGAAAACCGGCACAATCCAAAAAGAAGATGCTTACCAATCCAAAGCACTTGATTTTGGAAGCACCGCATCCAAGTCCATTATCCTCTTATCGAGGATTTTTCGGCAGCAAGCCATTCAGTAAGACAAATGAGTTCTTAAAAGAACATGGGGTAGAACCAATCGACTGGCAGATTGAAAATATATAGGCAATTGCTTGTAGGAGTACCCCTGTTATGCTAAAATAAAGCTGGATAAATGACTATGCAGGTATTGTCAGAATGATACCGAATTAGAAAGAGATACGAGTAAATTAGAGGATTATAGGCTCTAATTTAGTTCGTATCTTTTTTCGTTTCGCCAAAATATCATACTTTCGTATGATAAAATATTGTTGCATTTGAAGGGAGGTGTACGAGTGTGAAAAACTATCTCTATCCAATTGCGGGTGCAAATCATATCGGAGTATCCAGTTACTTTGTTAATTTGTCCGGGGTCAAGATTATTTTAGATGCAGGAGCGAAAAAAGGGATTTCTGAAGTGTATCCGGACTATTCCTCCATTGTGTATGAAGGCCACGTGAACAGTCTGGATGAAATGGACTTAATTATCTTAAGCCATGCGCATTTTGACCATATAGGGTCCCTTCTCTATATTGCTGGGCAAGCGAAAAATGCTACTATTATTGCATCAAAGACGACAAAAGATCTTATTCGCATGCAGCTTGTAGACTTTGGTAGATGTATTACCCATTATGACGATGAAAAGATAAAGAAAGCAAAATTAGTGAAAATGGAAGAGATATTAAATCGCATTGAGGAAGTTAGTGTATTGCATCCAATCGAGCGAAAAGGAGTAAAAATTACATTATATCCTGCGGGGCATATGGCAGGGGCGACAATGACGTACATAGAAGGACAAGAACAATCCATTTTATATACCGGAGATTTTAGTTTTGAGACCATTCTTGGAATGAATAAGCCACATTTTGATGGATTACGGCCGGATATTCTGATTTTAAATGGGACAAATGGATATCGGTATCGGGTACAGAATCATTTTAATTATAAGGAGTTAGATAAAAAGATACGAAAACTACTGAAAAATGGAGCCAATGTATTATTAAAGTCAACTAGCATAGCAAAGCATCTGGATCTATTCTATGCACTTAAGATTATGAAAGTAGATACGAAAATTTATCTGGATAAGGATTCCGAACTGATTGCCGATGGCTTTTCCAATCTTGGATATTACATTTACAGCGAGAAGATTACAGGATATGTGGACCGACCGAAAGGAAGACATGTCTTAATCAGCCAGATGGAGCATGAGGGATATCAATGCATCAATGTGGATAAGTATTCGTTACACGCATCCTTTGCCGAACTGATCAATACAGTCTATTTATTTGGGCCAAAGAAAGTGTTCGTGGTTCACTCGGAACCCCATAGCGACATGTTATGCTTTATGGATGATTTGAAACTACAGGGAAGGTATTTTGGAGAGTGTATTCAGTGTAAAGACAAAAGAGTCTACTCTTTTGATTAGCATAGATTTAGGAGGGCAGTATGAAATATTTTAATATCTATAATAAAGTAATCGAGACAGAGTTTGCTAAAATTAAGGAGAAAAATCTTACGCTGGATGAAAAGAAAAAGAACGAATGGTATGCCATGAAGGTGGCAATGGAGTTACCGGGTGGTTCAAAGCTCGAACAGTATGAGGCATTTAAGGAATATAATAAGAGCTATTCCTTTGATAAGTTTGAGAGCCTGCTTCGTGCAGTGAATTTAAATACACCGGGAAAATGCAGATATATTGCAGGAAATGTAAAACGGGCAGCCAAGGACTTTAAGGGATTTTTGGACGGAGAGAACCAGTCAACGATCTATATGAAACGGTATATTGATAACCTTGTGGAACGGGATATTGAAGAAAAGAGGATGTATTTTAAAGCAAAATACTTATTTGTGTATTTATATGTATTTGAAAAGGAGTTTAAGAGTGAACATTTGCTTGCAATCCTGGAAAACTTTCTAGAGGGATTTTGCAGCAAGATGCTTTCGACCATCTTTGTAGATGTAAGTAAAAGTATGGGATTCCAGTATAAGAAATCAACCAAGGAGGTAATTGAAAAGACAAGAAAGGCATTGGAGTTTACAAATCAAAATGAGGATACTGAGGGGATTGAGGACCACGTAAAACAAATTGAGACATTGAAATTCCAATTAGAAAACTATAAGAATACTTTGGATATGGTACAGTCCTTATTTGACGAATTAAAAGAAAGTGTGGAAATTAGTGCAATTGATGCAAGAAATATGGCCGTCAGTGAGTTCTTTAGTGCCTTAAATTCCAAAGAATTTGGAAACCTTTTAGATAGCATGTTAGTGGTAGAGGATGTACTCACCAATTTACGAAAGAATCGAACGAAGGTTCCATCGGAATTAGTCCCTCTTACTATTATTTTTAAACAATTTATTCGGTTTATCAATAGTTATGGAATTGAACCAATTGACAAAGTAAATCGGACTTTTCAGGCAACATATGAAGAGGTGGCTTTGATGAATTATCAAGGAGAGCCATTTATTGACGATTATGATGTTAAAAAAGTTAAGGTTACACAGCCTGGGTGGAAGTACCAGGATGTCGTCATTTCCTTGCCAACTGTTACAGAGTTATAGGGAGGGAATAACATGAAGAATTATTATTTTGGAATTGATCTTGGGACCACGAATTCTGTGATTTCCTATGCCAATATCACCAACAATGAGACGGTGAAGTGCTTAATCGTGGAAGTGGATCGAAAGATCGAAAATGGAGGAAGAGCAAGAGGAAAGATTTTACCTAGTGTAGTATTTTATAATAAAGATCCAAGGACAAATGAAATTATTCCAGAGGTAGGTGATTATGCAAAGAGCCGTTATGGCGTCCGTTATGGTTATGTATGTAAGTCAGTGAAGTCCCAGATGGGGAAAAATGAGCCATTAAAGTTGGCGGAGGAAATTGAGGATAAGACGCCGAGTCAGGTATCAGCGCAGATTTTACGAACTATGCTTACCAGTGCAAAGACGAGGCTGTTTTTAGATGAGATTACGGATGCAATTATCACCATACCGGCATCCTTTGATTCGGATCAGTGTCAGGCTACGTTACGTGCAGCTAAGCTGGCAGGTATCGATGTAAATAATGAGCATGAGATCTTGTTATATGAGCCAAAGGCTGTAATTTATGATTTAGTCCATATGCAGGAATTAGGGGAAATCCCATCGGACATTATTGATTTCTCCACACCAAAGAATGTGCTTGTCTTTGACCTTGGAGGGGGCACCCTTGATGTTACGATCCACAAGGTTGGCTATATTAATGGTACTATGATGAATATCGAAGATCTGGCTATTTCAAGGTATACCCAGATTGGCGGAGATAATTTTGATGAGCTAATCGCCAAGGCTATGTATAAGCGTTTTGTTAATATGTATAAGCTGTCGATCCATGACCGAAGGAAAGAGGAAGTCATGAGCAAGCTTCGTACCAGGGCAGAGCGTGTGAAGATTGAGATGACCGATGATTATAAGCATGCCAAAGAGATGGGGAAGACGTTGGATAACGATTATTATTACGACATCAGCGAGATCAACCTATATGACAGCTATAGTTATTCTGATGAGCTTACGATCCAGGAGTTAGAAGATATTATCGCGCCACTGATGGGAACCTCGTTGTCCTTAGCGGATGTCAAGCGAATCGACTCCATCAAAGAGTCGGAGATGAGCAATATCATTTACCCAATCCTTGATGTGCTTGCCAAGGCAGGAAGTGATGTAAAGATTGATGCAGTTATTTTAAATGGCGGTATGACCAGGTTTTTCCCAATTAAGAAGAGAATTGATGAATTCTTTGGATTAGAGTCCTTGGTGACGGCCGATCCTGATTTATCTGTTGCAAGAGGTGCCGTGTATTATCACTATTGTCTGCATAAATATAACGTCACAAAGAGTACGGAAGCAGAGAAACCCAGTAAGCCTGTCTTTATGACCGGAACCATTTTAAATGATACGGTAAATCTAGGAGTGAGCGGAGAATATGTATCCAAGTTAATCGATGCAGGTACCAAGTTACCTTATTGTTCCGGAGTAATCGCAGAGAAATATTATCTTGCCAAGACCAGCGATTCCATGATGGTTGAGATTTTCCTTGGACGTGGTAATACGAAGAATATGCCGAACCGTAGGATTGCAGATCGGATTGTGACCTTTGACCGTACGTATCCTGCAGGAACGGAGATTTCCTTTATCGTTTCTATCGATAATCTTCGAATGATGAAGCTGGAGGCGTTTGTCAGCGGGCATATTGAGACACGCACTCTGATGAGCATTGATACAAATAAGAAGAATGCAGATAAAATTAAGACCAAGGCATCTAAGATTATTACGGTAGAGAATCAGGTGTTAAATGCGAAGAGTGAGTTAAATAATCTGAAGATGTTAGTACATATGTCAAATAAAAAAGAAAAATACGAATTTAAGATGAAAGTGAAACAGAGCTTTGAGACCATCCGCCGTGCAGACAATAAGCGAGACTTTTATTGGCCTATTATGAATGAGCTGTCATATCTGGGGTTAAATGATCCCTATCGAGGGTATTTGTATGCGGTAGCCTTTGAGCTATCCGATGGATTTTCCAAAGAAGAGCGTGTGGCGCTGCTATATGAATGTAAGAAACATTTTAGCCAGATGTACTATGGATTTCGAAATGAGGCTACTGTGCTAAAGGAGGCCATCCGTTATATTGCAAAATGGGATCAGGAGGGAAGTGCGTATCTGCTTAACATCCTTCAGACCGGATATTTTTCGTACTATGAGAAGAGTATCTATATGGCAATCTTTGAATTGGCACCATTTAGCAAAGTGACGCTGGACTTATTCTTAAGCATGAAATGTTCCACCGTAAGCACCCAGGTATTTGAGGCCGTGTATTACAGACTGGCAGAAAATAAGCAATTGATCAATGAGGATGTTGTAAATTATACGGTGGACTCCATTCAGAGCTGTATTGCATCCAATGACTTGACCATGCTTCGTACGATTATAAAGGGACTTGCAGCCATTGGTTCTGTGGATGGACTAGAGGAGCATTGTTACTTATCTTTAAAGCGAACCTTGCAGGAAGTCAGACACTATGGTTTTGACGATGAGATGATTATGCTTGCCAGAGAAGCAGAGAGCAAGATGAAGCTATCTGAGAAGCAGTTGACAAAGTTATAAAGAGTAGTAGTAAAAGCGGATTTCGAATATCCGCTTTTACTTTGTCTATAATAATGAGGAAACTAGTGTTTTATGGAGGTATTTGTTATGTGTGGTAGGTTTAATGTAGATTTTGAGGGTCAGAAAGAGTTAAAGAAAATTTTACATGAGTTAAATCAGAAACATCCAGGAAATCGGATTAAGCATGGAGATGTCTATCCAACCGATACGGCAGCAATTTTACGAGCTGAGGAAACAAAGATTGTTCCGGAGCTTTCGGTATGGGGATTCCCAGGATTTCAGGGCAAGGGAGTGATTATCAATGCCCGTTCGGAGACCGTATTTGAAAAGAAGACATTTAAGGACAGTATGGTGACAAGAAGATGTTTAATCCCAATGACCGGATTTTATGAATGGGATGAGCAGAAAAATAAGTATTTATTCAAGGATAGTTCTGAGGTTATGTATGTTGGTGGAATTTATAATGAATATAAGGGGCAGAACCATTTTGTAATTATAACAACGGCAGCCAATGATTCGATGCGTGAAGTTCATAACCGGATGCCTTTGGTCATTGCAGAAAAGGACCGGGAATCCTGGTTAAAGGAGCGTGAAAAGACCAGTGGCATCTTAGCAAAAATACCTGAGGCATTAAAGAAAATGAGAGTCGGATGAGTCCTATTGACATCGAACGTATGTTCTGTTATAATCAGGGCATATTAGAAGAGTAGGGAGAGTTTGGCAATCGGTAACAATGGTATCGCCAGGTGGAACGGACTTGGCACAGGAAATGAGCAAACAGAATCTGAGGTGAGAACGTTGGAACGTGTAATCTTTCATATTGATGTGAATTCCGCTTTTTTAAGTTGGGAAGCGGTATATCGCCTGCATGTATTAGGGGATACGCATGACCTTCGGGAAATTCCATCTGCTGTGGCAGGAGATGTTAAAAAACGCCATGGCATTATATTAGCACGTTCCATTCCGGCAAAGCGCTATGGTGTAAGAACCGGCGATATGATTAGCGAGGCAACCAAGTTGTGTCCTACGCTAAAACTGGTTCCACCTCACTATGATTTATACGCAACTAGTTCCAAGGCATTTATGAAGATTTTACGTGAGTTTTCACCATGCGTGGAGCAGTACAGTATTGATGAGGCCTTTTGCGATATGTCAGAGACCATTGCATTATACGGAACTCCTGTAGTAGCTGCAAACCTGATCCGCGAGCGGATTAAAGAAGAATTAGGCTTTACGGTAAATATCGGTGTGTCCAGTAACAAGCTACTAGCAAAGATGGCATCGGATTTTACCAAGCCAGACCGGGTCCATACCCTTTTTCCAGATGAAGTACCTCGTAAGATGTGGCCCCTTCCGGTAGGAGATTTATTTTTTGTAGGAAGGGCAACCAAGAAGAAGTTAAAGAACCTTGGCATCAACACGATTGGTGACCTTGCACAGACGGAGGTTTCTATCTTAAGCTCCCATTTGAAAAAGCATGGAGAGCTGATCCATGACTTTGCAAATGGAATTGATGTTTCTTTAGTATCCAGCCAGACCGTGGCTAATAAGGGCTATGGCAATTCGACGACCATTGCTTTTGACGTAGAAGATGCGATTACGGCAAAGCTGGTACTGTTAGGACTAAGTGAGACCGTGGCAGCCAGACTTAGAGAGGACAATATGCTGGCAAGAGTAGTTGCAGTAGATATTGTAGATTATGAATTTAATCGATGTTCCCATCAGATGACCTTATATGAAGCGACCAATGGAACAAGTGAGATTTATCAGGCAGCATGTAAATTATTTGACCAGTTATGGAACCAGGCACCGATCCGTCACCTTGGAGTGCATACAAGCAAAGTGGAAGAGGATAGTGGTATGCGCCAGTTAAATCTTTTCGATATGGAAAAGAATGAGAAGCTTGCAGCTTTGGATAAGGCAATTGACTCCATTAGGGACCGCTATGGTGCAGATTCTGTGATGAGGGCCAGTTTTGTGGGAAGTAAGATTTATCATATGAGTGGAGGCATCCCTCCGGAAAAGAGGAAAGTTAATTATAAGGATGTGAAGTTTTAATGAATGTTCCAGTAGATGTATTAGCCACATTTAATACGATTGGCGGGATTAAGCCAACTTATATTCGCTTGGAGGATGGAGACCATATGCTTCATACACACAAGATTGAAGATATTTTATATACAAAAGAGGAAAAGTATGCAGGAATTGCAGCGATGTTATTTTGCTGTAACATTAGAAATGATAATTGCAAGCAAATGATAAAGCTGCGTTACCAGATTGAGTCCCATACATGGGTGTTGGTACGCAGCCTCTAGGTTATTGCTCCTCCTTGGATTTAAAGAATTCCCTTGGAGAACAGTGGTAGGTTTTACGAAATACTCGAAGAAATGTAGAATAATCTTGGAAACCGCAAAGGGATGCTGCACTTGTAATTGGCATGCCCTCTTTAATTAAATCGATACTTTTAAAGAGACGCTTATTTTGAATATAGCTATGCAGCGTATACCCAGTCTTAGATTTGAACTTGTGCATTAGATAATGTTTGCTTAAATAGAACTCTTTGGCAATGGTATCTACAGAAAGATCATTTCCAAGATTATTTTTAATATATTTTGTGATCTCGATAATCTGAGTATCATATTCTAGGGAACTTTGATCGTAAATATAGCTGTTATTGATATGGATACGGTTAAGATAGATGAGTAATTCGAAAAATAAGGACTGTGACAGCAGGCGGCTTCCATACTCGCTGGAGTTAAAGGAAGCATCTAACGTATTGATAATTCGCTGTAACGTCTCTTTTAAGTCAGAGTCGAGTCGTATTAGGTTAAAGCTTTTTTTGTCGGCTAGCTTAAAACACGTAGTAAGGTCACAGTCTTTTTCACTATACTTCTTTAAAAACTCATTATCCACCCAGATAACGATACGATCATATAACGTATTGGAATCAATCACTGGCTTGTGAACATCATGATTATTTACAAGCAGTACATCCCATGGTTTTAAGCGGTAGGATTTACCTTCAATATGATAGGTGACATCTCCGGACAGGAAAATGATGATCTTATTAAATTCATGGTAATGGTAGTCATAGAGCTTGTTTGACCTTTCTTTGATATGGAAGACACGGTAGTCTTGATAGAGATAGCCTGATTTTACACCTTCTATATTGGACTCCATAGATAGGTTCACGTCCTTTCGTCAGTACTTTTACATAATAATAAAGCATTATTTGCAATGATACAAGTGAAAATTAAGTTTTTTATTGCATTGTTTTAAGAGTGGCACTTGCTCTGTTGAAAAAATCATCGAATGAAATTGATGAATTGGGGGAGTATAGTAGTAAGCAGCAGAGGAAAGGAAGTGTGGCAATGCAGTGTAAGATTGAAGAATTCGAGCTAAATCAGGTGACAAGTAGAGGCGCTCCTAAGAAAGTAATCGTGGATGAATTCGAGTGGTTAAATGGTGGAGAACAGGGAAAGACGTATACGTACCGAATGAGTTCCGAACGATTTGAGCGCACGAATAAAAAAGCTTATCGGATTATCGTGGTAGAAGATAGCGGCAAAGAATGTCCGGTTGCTACGATGACTTATTATGATTTTGTAGATTTCAGTATTGAAGACTGTATTGGAGACCGATTAATCGAACAGATTGCCAAGGAGATGAATACAACTGCCGAGAAAGTATGGGAAGTAATCAAAGAAAAGTTGGATGATCTAAAGGCGAAGATACGCTTTGAGTTTGAACAGACCGAAGAATACTTAGAAAATAAGAAAAATCAGCAGATTATAGAAAATTATAAAAAGGCAAAGAAGAAGTTTTCCTTGGAACTAGGTGTTGATCAGGCAAAATACGATCATATCTATAATGTGTTTGGAGAGCTAAAGGATGCCGACTATTTAAATAAAGTCCATGAGCAAATTAAAGAGCGTGAAAAGTTTAGCCAGAATAGTAAAAGAAAAAATAAAGAAGCTTGGAGAAACTTCTCAGGTTCCTCAGATTTTTTTGGAGGAGGAAAGAGCAGCTATTCGGAAGAAGACAAGGATATGTTATCTAAGTTTTATAAGGTGCTTGCGAAAAAGTTCCACCCAGATGCCAATCCCGGAATCGATACATCCAAGGAAATGCAATTATTGAATGAAATCAAGAAGGATTGGGGAGTATAGTCAAAGAGAAAGAATGCGGTGCTGCTTTAGAATTTAAGTTGCACCGCGAAACAAAGTATTTTAAAATAGAATGGGTAGCGAGCAACAGTAGTTGTGAGAACAAGGAGGAGATAACATGTCATATGCAATTATTACAGATTCATCCGCAAACTTACCAGAGACTATGATTGATGAATTTGATTTACATATATTGTCCTTGGTATTTCGAATCAAGGACCAGGAGTACTACGGTTATGTAAAAGGTGAGACTACAGATTTAGCTCAATTTTACAAGCGCATGCGTGAAAAAGAAAATATCACCACATCCTTAATCAATGTGGAGTTTTGCGAATCCTATATGAGAAAATTACTGGATGCAGGGGAAGATATCCTATACATTGGATTTTCTTCCGGACTAAGCGGAACTTATCAGGCAGTGGCAATGGTAGCAGATCAGCTGCGTGAGGAATACCCACAAAGAAAGATACTTACTGTGGATACGTTAGCTGCTGCATTGGGAGAAGGACTTCTCGTATACTATGCATGCACATTAAAAAGAGAAGGCAAGACGATGGAAGAAGTATATCAGTGGTTATTAGATAACCGCCTCCATCTATGTCATTGGTTTACTGTAGATGATTTATTCTTCTTGCTCCGTGGCGGAAGAGTATCGGCTGCAAGTGCCATTGTAGGAAGCATGTTGAGCATTAAGCCGGTCATGCATGTGGATGATGAAGGAAGACTGATCGTTATGGAAAAGGTCAGAGGAAGAAGAAAGTCACTAGATGGCCTAGTGAAGCATATGGAAGAGACCGTAACCAATCCGGAAGAACAGGTAGTATTTATTTCTCATGGAGATTGCCTGAAAGATGCAGAATATGTAGCAAACCAAGTCAAAGAAAAGTTACATGTAAAAGATGTATTAATTCATATATTGGATCCTGTGATCGGAGCACATTCTGGTCCGGGAACCGTAGCCTTATTCTTTTTAGGAACAAAACGATAGAAGAATGAAAAGTCCAGCATTTGTGAAGAGAGCAAATGCTGGGCTTATTTTTTTATATGCACTTAGTTGAAAGGAGTATGACGCTAACGAGACCAGCTTGGCGCAGGTAAGAAACAAGAAAAATCCCTAGACGGAGGGAAGCCGTTCTAGGGATTTTATGTAGAAGGTATTATTAGATGGTTTGTACTTTGCAAACCGGTTCTTGTACAAGAAAGTACAAGGAGTGAGGAGAAAAATTTGTTTTTTAAGAAGCTTTATTAACTGTCTTTATTATAGCAAGGGATAATAGAAAAGTGAAGAAGAATTGGGTTAAAATGGAAAACTACGAGCGTGCTTGCTATTTACATAGAAAAACTACATGATAAGTGGAAAATATAAGACGAATAATAAAATCGTGAAGTCTAGAATGGAAAGAAGTTGAAGTTAACGTAAAAAAGGGCATAAAAAAAACGCATCTAATGGGAGTCGAACCCATGCAAGACGCGGCTCCGGAGGCCACCGCTCTATCCACTGAGCTATAGATGCATATCTAAATGTATTATATGGTAAAGTCCATAAAAAGTAAAGTAAGAATTAAAATCAGCGTTTTAAAATATGTCAAAATAAGTACAATTTTTGAAAACGAGATAAAAATGGATGATATTATTGCTTTTTTTGACTGAATTTGATAGTATAGACCTCATACTGACACAGAAGCAGAAGATAAAATGTTTGCTCTAAATTACGGGTAAATACATAACCAAGGAAAAGAAATAGTTTATACATTAAATGGTTAGGAGATTACAATGAAGATGAAATTTAACAAAGAATCAATGCAGAATTCACAATATAAGAAGATAACAATCGGTATTTTAGCAGCTGTACTTGTAATTATTGTGGCTATCGTAGCAGTAGTCAGCAATCGTTCTTCTGATAAGGAAACAGGAAACAATACAGAGCAAGGTGGCACTGAGACAGCAGGTCAAGATACACAGGCAACGGATGATCCGAATGATACTTCATTAAAGAAAAATGCGTATGAAAAAGTAAATACCCTTGTAACTGAGTATTTAAATGCATCAAAAGATGGCAATATGGAAGTGATTGCACATACAGTAAGTAATGGCGAAGAACTTACGAAAGAGCAAGTACAAAAACCATATGAATTCGTTGAAAAAATCCAAAATGTAGATTGCTACACAATTAGTGTTCCAGAACAAGGCGGATACATTGTTTATGTATATTATGAACTTAAGTTTGTAAATATTGATACGGTAGCACCAGGATTAATGCAATTATATGTTTCTGTAACTAGTGATGATACATTAGTAATTTTATTAAATGATTTAGATCCAGCAGTAGAGATGGCTAGAAAAGAAGCACTTGCTAGAGATGATGTAAAACAACTTATTTCAACAGCAAATGCAAACTTATCAGAAGCTGCAAATAAGGATGTGAAGTTAAAAGAGTTAATTACTAAATTCAACGCCCAAGAATCAGCTGCGACAAAAGCAACTCAGGCACCAGCAGCTCCTCAAACTGCGGCAACACCAGCTGCTCAAGCGACAGAAGCACCAGCTGCAACACCAGCTGCGAAATAATAGAACGATAAAAAGCCTATGCTTTCCTTTGATAAAAGAAGGAAAGCATAGGCTTTTTTAATACATCGGAACGTGTCGAAGCACACTTTATTCATATAAAAAGTCTACTTTTCTGGGAGTGGGTATAGGAAAGCATTTGGAATAGAAAATACTAAAAAAATGAAAAAAGAATACGAAACATGTAGAAATAATGGTAAAAATGGTATAATATAGGAGATGAGTATAAACATCAGGAGGGAACAAATGAATACAAGAGAAAAAATGATCAACCATATTATGATTTATGTGGTTAGTATCCTGTTAGCAGCGATACCTGCAATGTGCTTGGTAGAGTGGCAATCAGGAGGCGGGGAAGCAAAACTCTTTTATGTAATGCTTGTATGTGCCATTATTGGAATAGCTGGATTCTTTATAATTTATTATAGGAAGCCAGAAAGTGTACTTATTCGCTATATATTGGCAGCCTATTATGGATTTACCTATTTAGGATGGCTATTATTCACGGATGATTTGATGATTATTTCCAGTGCATTTATTGCCAGCAGTACAGTAATCATTTATCATGATATCAAACTTACAAGGGCAGTTATTGCATCCTTGTCTTTTGGTACGACAACAGTAGCAGTCATTCGTGTAGTTATGGATCGAAGCGAACCATATGAATTGGTTTTAATTATTATGGTGTTAATCATTTATGCGTTAATTTGGGACTTTGTCAATAAGACACAGACAAAATTTGCAGCAATGGATACTGAACAGATTGAGCAGCAGAAAAAGGAACAAGTCGAAAAGATTACATTTTTAAGTGAAGCATCTTCAAAAATGGAGCAAGCCATCAAAAACGTTGAGAGCTTGGCAAATAACTTAAAGCAGGCAATGACAGAGTCGACGTATGCCATTCAAAATATCTCAGAAAGTACCAATGATACGGCGGAAAGCATACAGCAGCAGACCTTGCTTACCGAGACAATTAATGATGCTACAGAAGAGATACTAAAGATTGCTGAAACATTTAGTCAACAAATCAATCAATCGGTAACATCTTCAGAAGTAGGAAAGAATAAAATGGATACATTGTCAGAAATGACAGATGTAGTCGTTGTACATAGTAAAAATATCACAGACCGAATGAAACAATTCGAACATAATGTAGAAAATATAAAAGGGATTACAGAAACTATCCAGCATGTTGCATCCAGTACCAACTTGCTTGCATTAAATGCATCAATTGAAGCAGCAAGAGCAGGAGAAGCAGGCTCTGGATTTGCAGTAGTAGCTGACGAAATTGGAAAGCTAGCGGAAGAAACAAGACAGTCAACTGTTAAAATTGACGAGATGTTAAATGAATTCTTAGAAGAGATTGGCGGAATTTCTGAAATTGTTATTAATAATGCAGAAAAAATGGATGAAGAGGCAAAACTAGTTGTAGAAGCAGAAAAGAATTTTGAAGAAATTGCAGAATGTTTGCATAAAGCAGCACTTACATCAAAAGAGTTTGCGGAAAAATGTGAAGAGCTTTCCGTATCCAACAACGGCATTAAGGAACATATTTTAAATCTCTCTGCCATGAGTGAGGAAGTAGCGGCACAATCCGACAAGACAGTTGAAATTCAACGAAGTAACAGCAGTACATCTGAAGAAATTGCCGAAGAGCTGACGGTATTATTAGAAATGGCCGAGAAAATCAAGGCATAACAATAGCAGATATAACATTAAATAAGAAAAAAGCCTTAGTCCGGTGAAATGTCGGCTGAGGCTTTTTCGCATTTAATAAGTAAGAACTTCCTTGCCCCTTGAATTTTCTTTATAAATAAAATACAATGAGTAAGATACAGCAAGAATACATGAAATGAGGACACAATTATGAATCAAGGTTCCAATCCAAGCGATGGAATTCGTATAAATAAATATTTAAGCAACGTGGGCGTTTGCTCCAGACGTGAGGCTGACCGCTTAATCGAAGCAGGAAAGATCATGGTAGATGGCATCGTTGCAGATATGGGTATGAAAGTAAACGAAGACAGTGATATTTACGTAAACGGAAAGGCAATCAAGAAAGACAAGAAATTTACATTAATCGCATTTAACAAGCCAAGAGGCGTTGTATGTACAACATTCAAAGGCGATCCGGACAATATCGTTGACTTCTTAAAATTTGACAAGAGAATTTACCCAATTGGAAGACTTGATAAGGACTCCGAAGGCTTGATCTTACTTACAAACCAAGGGGAAATCGTGGACAAGATCTTACGCGGAAGCAACATGCATGAGAAAGAATATGTTGTCAAAGTAAATAAGAAGATGACACAGAAGTTTATCGATGGCATGCAGGAAGGCGTTCCAATCCTAGATACAGTAACAAGACCATGCGTCGTTACTCCAGTGGATGATACAACATTTAACATCGTCCTTACACAAGGATTAAACCGCCAGATCCGCCGTATGTGCGAATACTTTGGCTACCATGTAGTAAGCTTAAAACGTATCCGTGTCATGAATATCAAATTAGGTCGATTAAAGACAGGAACGTATCGTAACGTTACTCCACAAGAATTAGAAGAATTAAAGAGCTTATTATAGAGTTTATATAGAACAATGGAGGTATCCTATGCAAGATGTGCTAGAAGTAATGAAGGAAAAAGTAAAACTCCTAAACGAAGCAAGCAAGGTGTATTATCAGGAAGCAAATGAAATCATGTCAAACTTTGAGTATGACAAGCTTTACGACGAACTTGTGAAATTAGAAGAAGAAACAGGAATTACTTTATCTGACAGCCCAACAGTTCGTGTTGGTTATGAAGTTCTTAGTGAACTTCCAAAAGAACGTCATGCGTCTCCAATGCTTTCTCTTGATAAAACAAAAGAAGTTGAGACATTAAAAGACTGGTTAGGTACACAAGAAGGAGTGCTCTCCTGGAAATTAGACGGACTTACCATCGTATTAACTTACGAAGATGGCAAGCTTGTAAAAGCTGTTACAAGAGGAAATGGGGAAGTCGGCGAAGTTATTACCAACAACGCCAAAGTATTTAAAAACATCCCGGTATCCATTGCCCACAAAGGAAGCCTAGTTGTCCGCGGGGAAGCAGTAATTAAATACTCTGATTTTGAACGTATCAATGCAGAGATCGAAGACGTAGATGCAAAATATAAAAATCCACGTAACTTATGCAGTGGTTCCGTTCGTCAGCTAAACAATGAAATCACAGCAAAACGAAGAGTTCATTTTATGGCATTTAACTTAGTAAGTGCAGATGGCGTGGACTTTGAAAACTCCCGTAACAAACAGTTCGAGTGGTTAGAAAACATGGGCTTTGAAGTAGTAGAACGCAAAATCGTGACAAGATCCACAATGGATGAAGTGGTAGCCTGGTTTGCATCTAAGATTGAAACGAATGATTTCCCAAGCGATGGCTTAGTATTAAGCTACGATGATATCGCATACAGTGAGTCCCTAGGAAGAACTGCCAAGTTCCCACGTCACTCCATCGCATTTAAATGGCGTGATGAAATCAAAGAGACAACATTAAAGGAAATCGAATGGAGTGCATCCAGAACCGGCTTAATCAATCCAGTAGCCATCTTCGAACCGGTAGAGTTAGAAGGAACGACAGTAGCTCGTGCCAGTGTTCATAATATCAGCATTATGGAAAGCTTAGAGCTTGGCATTGGTGATACGATCGAAGTATACAAAGCCAACATGATCATTCCTCAAATCGCTGAAAATAAGACAAGAAGCGGCAATCTAGAAATTCCAGACGCTTGCCCAGTCTGTGGTGGTGAGACATCCATTAAAAATGATAATGGAATTAAGTCCTTATACTGCATTAATCCAGATTGTCTTGCAAAGAAAATCAAATCCTTTACCCTATTTGTAAGCCGTGATGCCATGAATATTGATGGTCTAAGCGAAGCAACGATTGAAAAATTAATCGCCAAAGGATTTGTAAAAGAATTAGCAGACCTATTCCATTTGGAACAATATAAAGAAGAGATTACGACAATGGAAGGCTTCGGCGAGAAGTCCTTTAACAACTTGATTGCCTCTATCAATAAGGCAAGAGAAGTATCCATTGCGAAATTCATCTACAGTCTTGGAATTCCAAACGTAGGATTATCCAATGCCAAATTAATCTGCAAACGCTACGGAAATGACATTGACTTAATCCGTAATGCTGATTTCGAAGGCCTTGTATCCATCGACGGCATCGGTGATGTCATTGCCGATACCTTTGTAAAATACTTTGCGAAGCCGGAAAATGTAGTAATCGTTGACGACTTACTAAAAGAAATCACATTTACCAAGGAAGAACAAGCAACATCCAAACAAATCTTTGAAGGACTGAACTTCGTAATCACAGGTTCCGTAGAGCATTTTGCGAACCGTAAGGAAGTGCAGGCAGTGATTGAAGAGCGTGGCGGAAAGGTAACCGGTTCCGTTACAAGCAAGACAAATTATCTGATCAACAACGATAATCTGTCCAACTCTTCCAAGAATAAGAAAGCAAAAGAGCTTGAAATTCCAATTATCACAGAAGCTGAGTTTGTAGAAATGTTAAATCAATAGAAGAAAGAATTATGTAAGGCTTAGGGAGTTTAGTTTCCTAGGCCTTATGATAAAGATGCTCCCATGTGTGTGACTTATTTGGTCAATCACTTGGGGGCTTTTTTATTTATTGGAAGCAGAAAGCCGTGGATGTGCATTCACCCGAAAAGAAAATGTGGCTTACGAGACCGGGATCGGCTCGGACAAAGCGACGAAGATACCTTATTTTTAGAAGCAGTATTTTCCATGCATTGTTGAACTGCACTGCCAATATATAGTATAATAGACAAAAATCATGAATGGAAACGAAAGATGGGAGGGCGTTAGCATGCCTATTAAAGTTCAAAATAATTTACCTGCAAAATTAGTTCTTGAAAATGAAAATATATTTATCATGGATGAAAACCGTGCCATGTCACAGGATATTCGTCCGTTAAGAATTGCAATCCTAAACTTGATGCCGTTGAAAGAGGATACGGAAGTTCAGATCCTTCGCCAGTTATCCAATACTCCTTTGCAGCTGGATTTGACGTTTTTGACAACAGCAAGTTACACAGGCAAGAACACAGCGCAAAGTCATCTGGAGAAATTCTATATGACCTACGAAGATATTTGTGAGCAGAAGTTTGATGGGCTGATTATTACAGGTGCACCTGTTGAGCAAATGCCTTTTGAAGAGGTGGCGTATTGGGATGAACTTGAGAAAATCATGGAATGGTCGAAGACTCATGTAACAAGTACGCTGCATTTATGCTGGGGTGCCCAGGCAGGTCTATACTATCACTTTGGTATTCAGAAGTATGAGATGGAAGAGAAGCTGTTTGGCGTGTATGAGCATAGGTTATTGCATCATAAAGAGCCGTTGGTAAGAGGGTTTGACGATTACTTCTTTGCTCCTCAATCTCGATATACATATAACAAACGAGAAGATATTATGGCAAATGAGCATCTGACAGTGTTGGCTGAATCGGACGAGGCCGGGGTGTTTTTAGTGATGAGTGAAGATGGTAAGCAAATCTTTGTAACCGGACATTTGGAATATGATAGGGTTACGTTGGATAAGGAATATAAGAGAGATATTGCCAAGGGGCTTGAGATTAAGAAACCAGTGAATTATTATCCGGGGGATGATCCGGAGAAGACTCCGAAATTATCTTGGAGAAGTGCTTCGAATGCGCTTTATTGCAACTGGATTAATTATTATGTTTATCAGAATACGCCTTATGAGTGGTAAAATAAAAGTCGTAAGCCCTTTAAATACAAGGGTTTGCGGC
>JAUNRX010000024.1 GCA_030539495.1 bacterium
GGTTTTGAACAATAAATACAGGATGAGTTGCAACTTAGGGGGGATGAAATACATTATTAGTTATTTAATCTGCAATAGGATAACTATGATAGGCATGACGTAAAAAATCAGGCATTGTCTGATACTGATAATGAGCAAACGCTTCAGCATTTAGAGGCAGGTCATTGGAAAGCCATTCGATCAGCATGCCAATACATCCATAGGAATGATATTTAATTGCATAGAGCTGTTCGTCTGTGACCGTATCCGTATTAAATGCGGATGTTACAACAGTAATGCCTGCTTGCACATCAAAGTCCTGGATATATTTTTGAATGGAATTTTGAGAATATTCATTTAAGGTCTTTTTATAAAAAGATTTTTTGGACTTTATCCGTTCAAGGATCTCAGCAAGTTTTTTTTCTGAAAATCTGCAATCAGGCTGGCAGAAAACTGCAGCATAATCCTGATTAAAGATCCATGCCACAAGATCATATTTATCTTTAAAATGATAGTAAAAGGTTTGGCGTCTGGTCTCACACTTCTCACATAAATCTTTCACTTGAATTTTTTCAAATGTTTGTGTTTGTAGCATGTCCTGCAGAGCTTCTGCATACATAGTTTTTGTTCTGTTTTTTAATGACATCTGAGTACCTCCTTATCTTTAGTATTATACTTTTTTGACAGATATATGAAAAGTATAAAAATTAGACATATTAAAAATATGTCTAATGAAGTTAATAAAGGAATATGTTATTTTGTGAAAGATAAGAATAAAAGAAAAGAGGAATAAGTGTATGAAAACAATTATTATAAATGCTAGTCCAAGAAAAAATAGTAATACGGCAAAGCTGTTAAAGTCTGCTCAAAAGGGAGCTGAGTCGGTTGGAGCAGAAACAGAATATATTGATTTATATGATCTGAACTTCACTGGTTGCAGAAGCTGTATGGCTTGTAAGAGAAAAGGTGCAGAGCCATGTAAATGTTATTGGAAGGACGAGCTTTCACCTGTACTTGATCGTATTTTTGAGGCTGATACAATCTTAATTGGTTCACCAATCTATCTAGGTGATACCTCCAGTCACTTCCATGCACTTTTAGAAAGAATGGACTTTGTGACACTTTCCTATAATGATTATTCCTGTTTATTTAAAGGGAAATTAAATGTAGGAATTATTCTGACAATGAATGCACCAAAACAATACTATGATGAGGTTTACCGAGTTAAATTCCAAGATCAGATTGGCGAATTTGAACGATTTGGCGGCTCAGTAGAAGTATATCCATGTTGCGATACTCTCCAGGTAAAGGATTATTCCAAGTATGAAATGGGAGCATGGAGTGAGGAACATAAAAAAGAAGTCCATGAGAAAGAGTTTCCAAAGAATTTAGAAGAAGCATTTCAAATTGGCGCTAAGTTAAGTAAATAGGGCAATAGAACAGAAGAAGTATATGATTTATTTTGGAATATAAAAAAGAAAAATCCCTCAGAATGAGTATCACAACGAAAACAGTATGTGAGCACATCAGGAGGGATTTTTTAGTTTACACAGCAAGGTGCTTTGCCTTTAGAGTATCTTCGATAAGAGTTAAGGTCTCATCAGAGTCCGCAAGGATTGTCTGGTAATGAGTAGATAGTGTTATCGATTTAATCGGATTATCATCATCACTCTGATATTCGTGCAAGAATTCCTGAATATCGTGACGTGATTTTATGGAAAGCTGGGCTCTTAATTTTCCATAGACTTTATGGAAAAAGAAGATGTCTTCCACCTTGCCGCCAAGATCTACAATAGTCGTAAGTTCTTCTTCAATACGGTCTTCACCGTGGACTAGTTTAATAATACGCTTATGTACGGTTTTTTGCCTAAGTAAATATCCTTTATTGGTGGAAATGATCGTGTCGCCAGCAGCACGAAGCACGGCAATGTCCTGCACGATTATCTGACGACTGACAGTAAACTGCTTAGCAAGTTCAGATCCAGAAATAGGAACCGTACTGTTTTGTAAGGAAGCAAGAATTAGCTCTCGCCGTTTCATACCAGTCATAATACAAGGTTCCTTTCTTAATAAAATAATGATATTGCAAAGGGACTAGGAAACAGCATGCAGGTTTTTTAAGGAAATGTCCATAATTGGAGCAGAGTGGGTAAGGGCACCACTGGAAACATAATCAACTCCAAGATCAATGATGGTTTCAATATTCTCTTTTGTCACATTTCCGGAACATTCCGTTAAAGCTCTGCCATCGATTAATCTGATTGCTTCCTTCATTACATCATGGGACATATTATCTAACATAATGATATCAGCACCGGCCTCTACGGCTTCTTTTACCATATCTAAGGTCTCTACTTCCACTTCAATCTTACGAACAAAAGAAGCGTAATCTTTCGCCATGGCAATGGCCTTTGTGATACTGCCGGCAGCACCAATATGGTTATCTTTTAATAAAATACCATCGGATAAGTTATAACGGTGGTTGTGGCCGCCTCCTACTTTTACGGAGTATTTCTCAAAGATACGCATATTTGGAGTTGTTTTTCTAGTATCTAATAATTTGGTCTTGCTGCCTTCTAATAGTTTGGCAATGGAATTAGTATAAGTGGCAATACCGCTCATACGCTGTAAATAGTTAAGGGCAACACGTTCGCCGGAAAGAAGAACACGAATATTGCCTTTGACCTTGCCCATAAGCTGGCCTTTAGTCACTGCATCGCCATCTTCTACATAGAGTTCTACAGTTACAGTATCATCTAATAATTCAAATACACGGGAGAATACCCATAGGCCGGCAATGATGCCATCCTGTTTACAGATCAGGTCTACTTCGCCGTCTTGTCTGTTTGGCATTACTGCATTAGTAGTGATATCTTCACTTGTAATATCTTCTCTAAGCGCCTGCATAATTAACGGATCTGCGTTTAACTTCATGGTGATTTGATTGTTCATGTTCTTTCTTCATCCTTTCTATTTCTTCTAATATCATTTGTTTATAGGTGGCGGCAAGAGCCTCTTTGTCCTCATAGTCAGCAAGTGTGATAGAGGAAGTAACATCATTTGCCAGAGCCTTGGCATAGTTATGGGAGCTCATAGGGAACTGTTCGGTCATTTCATGTGCTGCACGTTTTGCAAATACAAGGCTTTCAAGAAGTGAGTTGCTTGCTAAACGATTGGCACCATGTACGCCGTTACAGCTAGTCTCACCAACAGCATAGAGGTTGTCCATGGTGGTGCGGCTGTTTAAGTCTACATGAATGCCGCCCATAAAATAATGCTGGCTTGGAACGACAGGAATACATTCTTTGGTTGGATCATAGCCTTCTTCCATGCATTTGGCATAGATATTAGGAAAATGCCCCATAATTTCTTCTTGATCAATAGGAGCCATGGAAAGCCATACATATGGCATATTATCTTTCTTCATCTGCTTATGGATTTCTCTTGTAACGATATCACGAGGAAGAAGTTCATTGACAAAACGCTCTTTATTCTTATTTAGCAGGATTGCACCTTCTCCGCGCACGGATTCAGAAATAAGGAAACGTCTGCCTGGCTTGGTGGAATAAAGAGTGGTTGGATGGATCTGTATGTAATCTGGATTTTCTAATTCAATCTCATGATTTAAGGAAATAGCTAAGGCATCTCCGGTAAGATGAGGGAAGTTTGTGCTGTTATCAAACAGGCCGCCAATTCCGCCGCAGGCAAATACGGTATAAGGTGCAGTAAGCAGTTCAATAGAATCATCCTGGTTACGAACAACGACGCCATAGCAAGTGTTATCTTCTTCAATAATATCTACCATGGTGCAGTAGTCCTTGATTGTTACATTATCAAGAGTTTGAACTGCAGCGAGCAGTTTTCTTGTAATTTCTTTTCCGGTTATGTCTTTATGGAACAGGATACGGTTTACACGATGGGCACCTTCCCTTGTATAGAGCAGTTGACCATTTTCCTGTTCAAAGTCAACCCCATATCCAATCAGATCGTTGATAATTTCCCTGGAAGAACGGATCATTACTTCCACGGAGTCTGGATCATTTTCATAATGACCGGCTTTCATGGTATCCTCAAAATAACCATCATAGTCATCTTCATCTCGCATTACACAGATCCCGCCTTGTGCAAGGAAGGAATCACTGTGATCTAGCGCATCTTTTGTAATCATAAGGATTTGTTTGTCCCTTGGCAGGTTCAGGGCACAAAACAGCCCTGCAACACCACATCCGACAATAATTACATCTGCTTCATTTTTCATATTTTCACCTACTTCGCAAGTTCTAACATTTTTGTAAGTGGAAGAAGGGCTTCTTTTCGTCTTTCCTCGGTCACTTGAACTTGTGTTTCATTATTGAGTAGAGCATTTTTTACTTTCTCTACGGTAATACGTTTCATATTTGGACAAAACTGACGAATTCCTACAGAGTAGAAACGCTTGTCAGGATTTTTTTGTTTTAACTTATAAAGGACACCCATTTCGGTGCAAATAATAAATTCCTTTGCATCGCTGTTTGTCGCATAATCGATAATTCCGGAGGTACTGCCGATATAGTCAGCCATGGCAAGGACATCTAACTTACATTCCGGATGGGCAAGAATTAGTGCATCTGGCTTTGCGGCTTTGGCTTTTTTTAGATTTTCTACGCTGATACTTGTATGGACATGGCAGAACCCGTCATTAAAGATAAAATGTTTATCCGGACATTGTTTGGCAACAAACTGGCCAAGGTGCTCATCCGGGATAAAATAAATATTCTTATTTGGCAATGCATTTACAATCTTGACTGCATTGGAAGAGGTCACACACACGTCGGAGTGTGCCTTTAATTCACTTGTAGAGTTTATGTAACATACAACAGCCAGGTCATCGTACTGTTTTCTCATGGCTTCAATCTTATCAACGTCAGCCATATGGGCCATTGGACAATCGGCGCTTTCATCTGGCATAAGTACCGTCTTGGTTGGATTTAGGATCTTTGCACTTTCTCCCATAAAGGATACGCCACAGAATACAATGGTATCTTCCTTTACCTGGGTTGCAATCTTGCTTAAGTAAAAAGAGTCTCCGATGTAATCGGCAATTGCCTGTACATCATCATTTACGTAGTAGTGAGCGAGAATGACTGCATTCTTTTCCTTTTTCAGTGCGTTAATCTCGTCTATCATTTGAGGCATCATAACTTCTCCCTTCGTAAAAACGTAATTTACAATATTTCTCAATGTGTCTTTACATCTAGTGCAGTATACCACAAGACTTTACACATGACAAGACACCTGTTTAGACAGAGTGTAAATTCTAATACATGAATGGAGATTTATAAGGAATACTACTGTAAGAAAGGTGGGTCATTATGATTCTGATTGAGAATTTTGTGGAGGATGCAGTAAGGAAGGCAAAGCACCTTGAACCGGGAAAGTGCCTGGATACAAGGACACACAAGAGGGACAGAGGTGTCATGATTGTAAAAAATGGAGAGACGTATACAGTATATGAGGATGGATTTTATCATGAAGTTTTTTCTCAGCTGTCTTTAGCAGAAATGGAAAAGTTACTTAAGAAATTAAGAAAAAGAGAGTTTCCAAACAGCAGGGTAGTCCATTTTTATGAGTGGAATAGTATTGAGGAGGTATGCCATGCACGTCGTTATTGAGGAAAATAAACAGGTGGAAAGGTTCTTTAAGCTTCATGAGATGTTTGCCGACACAATACGAACGAAGATATATGAAGATACGGAACTTATGATACGAGAAAAGGGATATAAGATTAAGACGGTACGGGGAGCAAAATATAGAAATCGGACCATATTTGAGTATAAGATTGTAGTAAATGCGTATTTCAAGTGCAGAGTAGCGTATATTACAGAGGGGGATACCGTTACGGTTTTTTACCTCTCTACCAATATTATAAAAGCAAACTTTACTAAAGAAGTGATGGGACTTTCCGATGTCCACAGCATATAGTGAATTCGTGTAAATTTGTATATTGTGTCCTCTTTTGAGGTCCGTTATTATAATAGATAAGGATTACGTTTTAATAAAGGAGAGAAAAAGAATGATTCCAATGGAACAGAATAGAAAAGAGTTTGAGGAGCTGATGGGACAGGTGACACGTCCCGGTATCGATGCACTTATGAAATACATAAAGGCTAGCGATATGTATACGGCACCTGCCAGTACAAGATTTCATTTGAGTGTGGAGGGGGGCCTTTTACAGCACAGCCTGAATGTATTTCATTGTTTAGAAGAAACGTTAGTGGAACGTGATGGAATGTATTTATATATGGTGTGCGGCAAGGTCGTACAAGAGATTACAAAGGAAAATATGATCATTATGGCACTTCTTCATGATATCTGTAAGACTCATTTTTATCATACGGTAATGAAATGGAAGAAGGATGATAATAATCAATGGTACCAATACCCAAGTTACGAGGTAGTTGATAAGATCCCTTATGGACATGGTGAGAAGTCCGTTATGATGATTGATGAGTTTATGCGTTTAGAGCCGGTAGAGCGTTATGCAATCCGCTGGCATATGGGATATACAGATGATTCCAATATGCTTACGTTAAGCAATGCCATTGAAAAGTATCCGATTATCTGGGCACTTCATGATGCTGACCAGAAGGCTACTCATTTCCTTGAAGATACGGCAGGAAACTTAGAGTAAGATCAATTCTTAAGAATAATAAGGAATTCATAATAAATTTATAAGTTTTTTCTCATGAATTGGTTAGAAACGGGAAAAACGAGTCTGTTATAGTATTAAGTGAAGTATCAAATGAGTATTACTCATGCAAATATAGTCTATTAATATCCGCACAACTAAAAAAAGTGAAACTAATAATAATGCCCCAATTATTATCCATGCTTTGCACTTGGTATATCCATATAAAATGTCCGAATAAAAAAGGAAAGGAGGCTCGATGTAAAGCAAAGTATTTTCATTTTTTCTTAGTAGTTAATAGGGTATATTGATACAAAAAGGTATATACAAAAAAAACATACAGTCCATTATATAAAAAAAGGAGCCAGCAAAACTGTAGGCTCTTTTTTTTATACCTAGCTAGTATAGCTAGGTATAAAAAAACTCCGAAACATCCATATTATTCTTAGTATGGAGTTAGGAGGTAAATTATGTCGATTCAGGGTATAGGTAATCTATTTGAGTTTATCGGCGGTCTAGGGCTATTTTTATATGGTATGAATTCCATGGCAGATGGCTTGCAAAAATCAACAGGAAGCAAGACCAAAAAGCTTATGGGTTTTTTAACGAATAATCGATTAATGGGAGTATTGGTTGGTGCATTAATTACAGCATTAATTCAGAGCAGCTCTGCAACAACTGTAATGGTCGTTGGATTTGTTAATGCAGGAATGCTTTCTCTTATACAAGCGGTTGGTGTCATTATGGGTGCCAATATTGGTACAACCATTACGGCATGGATTGTTTCCATGAATCAGTGGGGATCGGTTTTTAAGCCAGAGTTCTTTGCACCATTGATTGTTGGTATTGGTTCCTTTTTATTAATGTTTAGCCATAAAGAAGGAAAACGGGATGTTGGTAATATCCTGGTTGGTTTTGGCGTCCTATTTATTGGTTTAAGCTTTATGAGCAGTGCAATCAAGCCATATCGCGATTCACAATTATTTGTAAGTGCATTTTCAGTGCTAGGTAAAAATCCAATTCTGGCAATTCTGGTTGGTACGGTAGTCACTGCAATTATACAGAGTTCTTCAGCATCCGTAAGTATTTTGCAGACACTGGCGATCAATGGCATTGTAAACTGGTATTCTGCAATCTTTATTACATTGGGGCAGAATATTGGAACATGTGTAACTGCATTAATCAGTTGTGCAGGAGCACAAAAGAATGCAAAACGTGCTGCAGTAATCCATTTATTATTTAATGTGGCGGGTGCAGTTATTTTCGGCATCATTATGTTTATTTTGTTTTCATTTAACCGGCCTTGGGCCAATGCTACGATTAATACAGTAGAGATTTCTATCTTCCATACCGTATTTAATGTGGCAAATACGTTGATCTTATTCCCATTTGCCAAAGTGCTTGTAAAGCTTTCTCAAATCATTATTAAAGATGATAAGGAAGAGGAGAAGCCGGTGGATTTGGTAACACAGATGAAAGGCCGCTTAGATCACCGTCTCTATGATACACCTAACTTTGCAATAGAAGCTGGTATCAAAGAAGTAGTAGAAATGGGAAATATAACGCTAGATAATACGGAACATGCAATCTATGCATTTATGAATAATGACAAGGAAATGATAAAATCCGTATTTGAGCGGGAAAAGGAAATTAATGAACTGGAAAAAGTCCTGACCGAGTATTTGGTTTGGGTAGATAATTTGAATTTAAATGAGAGACAGCATGGTAAGATTAAGAATTTACTATATACCGTAAATGATATTGAGCGTATGGGTGACCATTCTGAAAATCTGGTGGAGCTTGCAGAGGATAAAATCAGAGATGGACTAACGTTTAGCCCGGCTGCAAATGCAGGATTGGATGAGATCTGCAGCTATGTCATCAAGGCAGTTGAGACTGCTTTAGAGTGTCGTATGACGGAGAATGTTGCACTGGCTGAGACTGTAAATGAGTATGAGGATAAAGTTGATGCAATGCAGAGAATGCTTCGTGATGAGCATATCAAAAGATTGTCAAAGAGCCTATGTACTGCTGAAAATGGCGTTGTGTATATGGACTTTATCTCAAATCTTGAGAGAATATCAGACCATGCCCACAACATCGTTGGCTACATTCAAGAGGAGTAAAATGGGTGGTTTGCTCAGAGGCTATAAGCCTCTGTTGCAAAGCCAGCATCTCAAGATAGTAGACACGCGCAACAGGCTAAAGCACATAAAATAAAAAAAGCCCACCGATATTCAGGGGGCTTTTTTACTATCTTTACTTTGCTTTTTCTTTTTGTTTTAGTTTGCGTTTTACTGTTTCGTTGAAGGGGTCTTCGACTTTGATTTCTTCTATGTCGAGCTGCTTTTTATCGAGACGTTTTCTTGCACCTTCACCTACGTAATGGTAGAGGATTGAAGCAAGTGGAATAAAGGTAACCATACCGATAATTCCAAGAAGTCGTCCACCAATGGTAACGGCCATAATGACCCACATAGGAGGAAGTCCTACGGAGTTTCCAACTACCTTTGGATAGATAAAGCTGGAGTCCAGTTGCTGCACTATCATAAATAAGATTAAGAAGAACAGTGCTTTCCACGGATTGATCATAAGGATCAAGAAGGCGGAAGTATAACTGGAGATATAGGAGCCAAGGATCGGTATCAATGACATAAAGCTGATAAATAAGCTGATTAGCAATGCATAAGGATAGTTTAAAAACGTTAATAAGATAAAGAATAACGTAAACTGGATAATCGCCTCTAAGCATTGGCCAGTGATAAAGTTATGGAACGTCTGGTTGCAGACCACTAAGAAACGGTGGATCTTTGTTGCAAACTTAAATGGCACATAACCGTATAATACTTGTTTCCCATCGCTGATAATATCCTCTTTTCGACTAAGAAGATAAAGCGCAAACATAATGCTGATCATTAAGTTCATCAGTCCATTGATAATGGTTGAAATAATATTGAATGTGGATGCAAATAAGGTATCACAAAACTCTTTTATGTACCTAGTGGCATTTGAACCAATCGTGGACCAATCCAGATTAAGTTCTTGTAACCATTCATGCATCTGTTCATTTTTACTAGAGTATTCATTAATCCTGGAACCGATGGTCTCAATATAAAAACTAAAGTTATTGATTAACACTCCAACTTTATCAATAAATTCCGGAATGATTAAAAGGCTCAGCGTTAGGATAATGCATAACACGATTAAAAGAGAAAGGGTTAAGCTTACCGCACGATGAAACTGCTGAAACGTCTTATTCTTTACTTTTGGCAAAAGATACGTTTCAATAAAGTTCATTGGAATATTGATTACAAAAGCAAAGCAGCCACCGATGATAAATGGCATAAACAATGCCGCGATGTATCTGATCATGCCGTACACCGAGGTGATTTTTTGGACTCCTATAAAAAGAAGCACCGTGAACGTGATCAAAAACATGATTTGCTTCATGGTTGATTTATTTAAATTCATATCGCACCTATTTTCCTTTACATAAATTGGAAGAAAATAAAAATTATACTTCATATTATAACAATAAGTGTAAAAAAGAACAACCAACGTTCTTTTTGTTTTGCATTTTAGGCAATTTTTCTATATAATTAAGAACTGAATACCTAAGGGGAGAAAATAAAAAATAAGACAGCAAATGATGGACATGGAGGACAATCATGACTGACGTTACTACATTAATTGAGCAGTGGAAGAAACATTTATTAGATTTGGGGAAGCAAAACCGTTTACTTCATTACCGTGATACAAAACGTGGAAGTCTTCGTATTGTTTCACCTGATCTTGATTATATATATGATTATTTAGTGGAACAAAATAAAACATTTGTTTTTGCGCGTGAAGCAGGTAACAATACTATACAATCAAATCGCACCGAAAATGAGGAGCGAAACATATTAAAATTATTAAAAGAGAAAGCAAAGATGATCGGGGAAGAGCAAGGTCTTCATACTTTGTTCTTAGCATTCGGCTTCTTAAACTGGAAGGAAGAAGGAGACAGCGACTTTAGTCGTGCGCCACTTGTATTAGTGCCGGTATTGGCAAAGCAAGAGGAGTTAAATAGTCCATATGAACTTTCTTACCATACTGAGGACTGCATTTTAAACCCGACATTATGTTATAAATTAAATAAAGATTTTGGCATCGTGTTGCCGGAATACAGTCAGCACACGAACATTATGGAATACCTTCAAGAAGTAGAAAAAAGCGTAGAAGAGTTCGGATGGACAGTAGACAAGGAATCGTCCCTGAGTCTATTTACCTATGCAAAAATGAAGCTTTATGAAGATATTGAAGCACATAAAGAAGAGATTATGAACCATCCTGTGCTACGAGCATTTGCAGGAGATCATGATGCGCTTCCGGTACTGGATAAGGCACTGATTGATTACAATCATGATGCATTAAGCAAGCCATCGGATACATTTCAGATTTTAGATGCTGATGCATCACAACAGGATGCAATACTATATTCTAATAAGGGAATTAGTTTCGTATTGCAAGGACCGCCGGGAACAGGAAAGAGCCAGACAATCACGAACATCATTACAGAAGCACTTGCAAGAGATAAGAAAGTGTTATTTGTATCAGAAAAGATGGCAGCACTTGAAGTGGTATATAAACGCTTAAGCGATGCCGGATTGGATGAGTTCTGCCTCCCATTACACTCCCACAAAGCGGATAAGAAAGAAGTGTTGGATGAATTAAATGAAACACTTCATATGGAAAAAGAGAAGACATATAAGGATACGATGTATCAGCTTGACTTACTAAAGGAAGAAAGAAAGCAGCTAAACCAATATGCAATTGATCTTCATACCGTATGCGAGCCATTACACCAGTCCATTTATGAAGTAAATGGCCATTTAGCGAAGCTATACCTTCGCCCAAATATGGAATTCCATTTAGATAAAGTAGAAGAAATTACAGATGAAAAACTTCATCAGTTAATTTATTTAGTTTCCGAATATGAAAAAGTATTAGAGAAATTCGATCTTCCATTACAGGAACATCCATGGTATGGAAGTGTGATCGATGACAGCGGTTATGACCGTAAGAAAGAAATCGAGAAAAAAGCAGCTATGTTATGTGAAAAGATTTCCGTACTTAATGATACAATGGCTGCAATTATGGAAGAATATAAGATTCGCACGACGCCAACATTACGCGGGGCATACCAGCTCTTAGAAGTATTAAAGCTTTCTAAGAAAGCACCAAAGGCAGAGAGCGAGTTACTTACTATTGCTAATATTGAAGAAGCACTTCAGCTTGCTAAGCGTGAAGAGTTAAAACAAGAAGAGTTTAATTCCATTAAGAAGACGCTTGATAAGATGTTCGAAGTAGATTATGAACAAGTAGATGCGTCCGAAGGGGTTGCCTTATTAACGGAAACAATGGAACAGGCAAAGGCCTTATTACATGTAGTTAACTTTAAATCCAATAATGACGTAATTGCCAGCATGGACAACCTTCTAAAAGTATTATTCCAAGAGAAAAAACTATTAGAAGAAGCAATGGAAGCCGCTAAAAAAGTAAGTGGCGTATTAGAAACAGAGACTGCAAAGACGTTATATGGTTATCGTGACGAGCTTACCTTATTAGAATTATTAAGCTTAAATCCAAGACCAACGATACAATGGTTTGATGTAACAAAATGGAAGTCAAACTACAATAAGATGCTAGAAGTACAGGATACATTAGAAGCACTTAATCAAATGGAAGCAGACTTATTAAATGAGTTTGCACCGGGAATCTTAGACATTGATGCAGAAGAAATGCTTTACCGTTTCGAATGTGAATACGTTGGTGTAACACGTATCTTAAAGAAAGATTACCGTAGAGATATGGAACTAATGCGTTCCTTATACTTAGACCAAACGACTCGTCTTGAAGAAGAGGACATGGTTACCATTATCCGTAAGGTACTTGCCTACCAGGAAAATGTAATCTTTGCAGAAGAGAGAAAAGACTGGTTAAAACGTTTCCTCGGCTGTTATTACAACGACGGCAATACGGATTATACCCAAGTACAAAGACATTTAAATGACTTTAGAAAGATCCTTGATTTCTATGGCGAAGAAGCAGTACCACAAACCATAAGAGAGTTATTAATCAATGGGGATGTGGTAACGGAAGAGTTAAAAGAAGCAAGAGTTACTCTTTCTCATGTAATTACCATGGATCATCTGGAAAAACTGGATAATATCTTCCGATTTGGGGAGAAGATTGGTCAAACCAATGTAAAAGAAATTTATGATAACGTAAACAGCTTGATTGAAAAGCTTACAATTATAAGCCAGATCTTTGGTATCCTATGCATTCCACCACACTCCAGCATGCCATATAATGATGGCCTTCAGGCACTCAAGAAGTTAAAACGTTATAACACTATTATTGAAGAATTAGGGGAGCAGCAAGTAACCTTAAAACGTCTGTTTAAACAAAAGTATGATGGACTTAAGACAAACTGGAACCATATTATCAAAGGCCTGGTTTGGATTAAAGACTGTAAGAACATGGGCGATGGTTATAAAGTAAGCGAAGCATTTATGCGCATTTGTATGGATGAGTCCTATGCAGAAACATTAAAGCAGACAAGCGATTACCTTCTTTATCTTGTAAATGATATGGAAGGCCTGTTTGAGTGGTTCGATTCCTTATTTAATGCATCACTTGCGGACAAGAAGCTTACTACGATCCAAATGCAGTTAGAAAAGATGCAAGATAATGACTCTTATCTAGAACAATGGTGTAACTACCTCAAATCCAAAGAGACACTTAAGAGACAAGGTCTTGGCGAGTTTGTAAATGAAGTAGAAGAGTTAAGCATGAATCCGACAATTATTACGGATTCCTTCTTAAAACGTTTCTATCAGTTATGGCTTGACCAGATGGTGCCTCGCTTTGAAACAGTAGCAAACTTCCAGGGCGATATGCTGGAAGAGACAAGAAATGAATTTGATAAGTTAGATGTGAAACAGCTTGAAATTGCAAAACTTCGAGTAAGAGAGCGTCTGCTTCAAAATATACCGGATATGGATACAAGCTTTGGCGCAAATGATGAAATCGGCATTTTAAAACGAGAGTTAAGCAAGAAACACCGCATGCCGCTTCGTAAGTTATTTGCAACCATTCCAAACTTGTTATTATCCTTAAAGCCATGCTTTATGATGTCACCGCTTACCGTAAGCTTATTCTTGGCACAAGATAAATATAAGTTTGACCTTGTCATCTTTGATGAAGCAAGCCAGGTTCGTCCGGAAGATGCGATCGGTGCAATTTTACGTGGTTCTCAGGTAATCATTGCCGGAGATATCAAACAGCTTCCACCAACCAGCTTCTTCGTTGCAAGCAAGGAAGGAACTTCAAATGATGCAGTAACAGGAGAAGTACGACCAATGTGCGAATCGATCTTAGAGGAAGCACAGTTAGTTCTTCCAGAACGTACCCTTCGCTGGCATTACAGAAGTCGTTATGAAAGCTTGATCGCCTTCTCTAATGATGCCATTTACAATCATAATTTAATAACTTTCCCATCGACCGTGGTAAATAAACCGAATAGTGGGGTAGAATATTATTATGTAGAAGATGGTGTGTATGATCGAGGCGGAAAGAAAAACAATCCGATCGAAGCAAGAAAAGTCGTGGAATTAGTATTAGAGCAGGCAAGAGAGCATAAAGAGCGATCCCTTGGAGTTATCACATTCAGTGATGCACAGAAACAGGAAATCGAGCATGCCCTTAGCGAAATCCGCTTAGAGACTAATGAATACGAAGAGTTCTTCGATGAAAATAAACAAGAGCCATTCTTTGTAAAGAACTTAGAAAATGTCCAAGGGGATGAACGAGATACGATTATCTTTAGTATCGCCTACGGCAAGGATGCAAACGGAACATTTAACATGAACTTCGGCCCTCTTAGTAAGAAAGACGGATACCGCCGTTTAAATGTTGCGATCACAAGAGCAAAATACAACGTCAAGTTAGTAGGCTCCATCCTGCCACAAGACATGAACCTGGAGACAATTACAGGAGAAGGCGTGAAGATGCTTCACGATTACATGGTATATGCCATGAGCGGAAGCGAACAGGTAAAAGGTGAAGATACCATGCAGTTAGCACCGTTTGAAGATTCTATTTACGAATACCTTGTAAGTCATAATTACACGGTAGAACGTAAAGTTGGTAAATCCGGATACCGAATTGACCTTGCAGTTATGCATCCAGCGAAACCAGGACACTATGTGCTTGGAATCGAGTGTGATGGAGAAACTTATTATGCAGCAAGAACAGTACGTGAAAGAGAACGTCTTCGTCAGACTGTATTAAAGGATATCGGCTGGAATATCTATAGAATCTGGTCAACTGACTGGATCAAGAACCCATTTGTAGAAGGACAGAAGTTGCTAGAAGCAGTAGAACATGCCATCGCAGAGTATGTTGAAGTTTAAGTAACTTAATAAGAAAAGAGTAATAGGAGAAAATATGATTCGTGATACGTTCGAACAAATAATACAACAAAATGACGTACGTCAAAACTTAAGTAAGTTAAGACAAGAGCTAAAGGAGCCAGGGGCAAAACATGCCCTCCTTTACAATATTGGAGACCAAGAACAAGTATTTCAAGAGCTACTGTTCCATGAGGATGCCAAAGTACGTAAAAATGCAGCATTGCTTATGGGTGACTTAGGGTTAAAGGCTGACCTTGCACCACTAGTTGCTGCTTATAACCGTGAAGACAAGTTATTTGTAAAGAGTTCTTATCTTACGGCAATTAAAGAATTTGATTACCGTGAGTATGTAGAGGAATTTAAAGAACGTTTAGAAGAGCTAAGCAAGATTACCTTAACGGATGAAAATAAAAAGCATATCACAGAAGAAATGCGTGCGTTAAGCGATCTTGTAGTAGCTATGGAAGGCATCAAGCATCATAAGTTTATCGGCTTCCATGAACCATCTACTCTTGTATTGCTTACAAATAGAGATCAAATTGAAGCAACAGAGAAACAGTTAGTAAATGCAAAGACAAAGGCATTTAATGCGGGTGTCATGGCAAAGACAGAAGATTTAGAAGAAGTGTTAGAAGTTCGTACCTTTGATGACTTATTATTCGTTGTGGAAGGTATGAAAGTACTATCCAATGATATTGAAGAGTGTGCAAGCCAGATTGTAAACAGCGAGCTTTTAGACTTCTTAACAGCAAGACACAAAGGAAAAGTACCATTCTACTTTAGAATTGAATTAAAGACAAAATGGGAGCTATCCAAAAAGAGTGCATTTACAAAGAAATTAAGTGGTGAAATTGAACGCTTAAGCAACCGAAAACTTGTAAACACGACAAGTAATTATGAAGTGGAACTTCGTTTAATCGAAAATAAGGAAGGAACCTTCAATACCCTTGTAAAGCTTTACACAATTGAGGATAAACGTTTCAATTACCGCAAGGAAGTGCTTGCAACAAGCATTCGTCCTACTAATGCGGCATTAACGGTAGAACTTGCAAAGCCTTACATGAAGGAAGATGCACAAGTACTTGATCCATTCTGTGGTGTCGGTACGATGTTAATCGAACGTCATAAGGCAGTAAAGGCAAATACTACGTACGGTATTGATATTTATGGAGATGCAATCGACAAGGCAAGAGTGAATACGGAAGCTGCCCGTCAGATCATCCATTATATTAACCGTGATTTCTTTGATTTCAAACATGAGTATTTATTTGATGAAATCATTACGAATATGCCGTTTGCAATCGGAAGAAAGACACAAGAAGAGATTGAAGAAGTTTACTTATCCTTCTTTAAGAAAGCTCCAGAGCATTTAAAAGAAGATGCGACAATCATTCTTTACAGTCATGATAAAGACTTGGTAAGACGTTTCGCACCAAGATATGGCTTTAAGGTGGTTGAGGAATTCTTAATCTCCAAACGTGAAGGCACTTATGTTTTCGTGATCAAATAAAAATAGAAATAAATAGAGTAGGAGGGCGTGCATGCTTCGGTATTGTACGGACCTCCTTTTTTGATTACGAGGAATTTGTCTCAAAATCCTCTAGTAATTAAAAAACGCAGAATATGATTCTTCTTGTTTTAAGAAGTTTTTTATAAGATAGAGACTCAGTAAAATCAAGAAGTTATGGCACTTTTATGGCAGAGAAAACTATTGCTTATAAAGATAGATACTGATAAAATGGAAAAAAGGAAAATATTGTATAATGACTTAAATTAGTATGAAAAATATATAAAAATATTGTAATTTTATACTGGGGATTGTTGGATTTAGTTGATATTTAAAAATAAAGCTATTATAATTAGAGCTTGTGCGAATAACTCATTTAGAAGTACATAAAGAAGGAGTAATTATGTCAAATCTAAAGAAATTTAATGATGCCGTACTGGCATTACTAGTAACAATAGTCGTAGCGATTATTGATATAAAACGTATTCTTCCCCACAATATATACAGTTTATTATTTGTAATAGCAGCCTATGTATATATTTTTGCTGGGATTAAATTATACAACAAAAAAGATCAGATTAGAGAAACAGGGATCAAGTATCTTAAGAAAATTGGATACTACTTGCTTGAAAGTATTTATATAGGAACCGGAATTTATGGCTTTTATCGTAACTTGCCAGGCTATCGGGCACATGGAATTTATATCTATGTAACGATCATAGCAATCCTCTATGTGATGACGCTTATGTATCGATATGGGCTAATGATTACCGATCAGAAAGAGAAAAAGAAATATGCTTTGATTACTATCGCTATGGTAATTCTTCATGACTGTATTTACTTATTCCCTGCCAATGATTCCAGACCAGGAAAGGTAACAGGAGCAGTCTTTATCCTATTGATAGGGATATTTACAGTACTTCAATTCTTTAATTATGACAAGATCAAACCATTAAAAGCATTGAAAGAAAGACACCCGGTTAAGTTCACATACACTATGTACTTTATCACAATGTGGTTAATATTCGCGACACTAGAAACATTATCTAAGACAAATGTATTTGAAATTAAGCCATGGAACTGGATTATGAATATGATCTTTGTATTTATAGTTTCAGGCATTCTTTATATTATAACGAAAAAAATAAAACCGGCATTGCTGATTACGTTAGCAATCTGGGTTATATTAGGATTGATCAATGGATACTTAATCCTATTCAGGGGATCCCCTGTACTTCCTGCAGATATTTATTTAATTCATACTGCCAGCGAAGTATCTGCAAACTATAGCTACTTAATGCCATATTATATTGCAGAAGGTATTTTCGTGGCCATGTTTACGATGACCTTTATCTTACGAATAAAAGACGAAAAACCAAATAAGAAAAATAGAAAAGTATTTAATCTTTCTTATTTGGCAGTGGCTATATTAACTGTGCCAATGGTAATTGGAAATGAACGATTAAATCATGGGAATCTTGATTTATGGATGCCAATCGGAACATACCGTACGTTTGGTGCATTAAACGGATTTTCATTAAACTTGCTTGCAATGCAGGTAGAGAAGCCAGAAGGATATTCTGTTGATGCGGCAAACAAGGTATTAGAAGGATATGAAAGTGATGAGGCAGATACAACTCGTACGCCAAATATCATTGTAATTATGGATGAGGCATTTTCAGATCTTACCAAAGTTGGAGACTATAAGACAAATAAAGAGGTACTTCCTTATTTGAATTCTTTAAATAAGAATATTATTAAGGGATATACGTATAGTTCTGTACTTGGTGGAACAACGGCAAACTCAGAATATGAGTTCCAAAGCAGTAATCCGACTGCATTCCTTCCGGCAGGAACCGTTCCATACCAACAATACATTCAAGGAGATACCAACTCCTTTACAAGAACATTAAAGAGCCTTGGATACTCTGCAACTTCCTTCCATGCATACCGTAGAAATACGTACCGCAGGGAAATTGTGTATCCACTATTAGGATTTGATGAATATCTTGCAATGGATTCCATCGAGAATCCAGAATATTTAAGAAGCTATATTACGGATGAAACTGATTTTGAAAAAGTAATCAGTCTATATGAAGAGAGAGATCAGGAAAAGCCATTCTATCTCTTCAATGTAACGATGCAAAATCACAGTGCTTATGATACTGGAGATATGGAGTATAACATTAAGTTAGAAGGTGGCACAGAGTATGCAGATGCAGAAGAATATTTATCCTGTGTCAGCCAGACGGATGAGGCGCTTAAGACGTTAATTAACTATTTCTCCAATGTTGACGAAGAAACGTATATCGTATTCTTTGGAGACCATCAGCCAAACCTTTATTCCGGTTTCTTTGAGGAACTATTAGGTGGTGAAATCAATAATTTAAGTGTGGAAGACCTTCAAAAGAGATATGTAGTTCCATTCTTTATCTGGAGCAACCAAGAGATGGAATCTAAAAATGTTAATTTAATTAGCAACAACTATTTATCCTCTCTATTTTTACAGGAAGCAAATCTTCCAATGACTGCATATAATAAATACCTTATGGATTTATTTAATAAATATCCTGTAATTAATAAAAATGGATATATCGATGCAAGTGGTAAGTATTATGATGCCAATGAAATACGTGAAAATGCAGAATTAGTAGATTATAACAAGCTTGTCTATAATGCAATCATTGATAAAAATGAAGGCTTACAATGGGCCTACGAATTAAAGCAGAAACAAACGACAGAGGATGAGGCAGAGGTTAGCCCAAGTCCGACAGCAGTTACTGCAAGCCCTGACGCTACAAAATAATAACTATGAAATAATGACTATATAAAAATAAAGGAGCTTTGCTTCAGCCATTGGATTGGTTGGAGCAGGGCACCTTTTTTAATTGATAGGAAACACCTATCAATTAAAAAACGCCCTAAAAGAAGGGCGTAAGGATGCGCCGAAGTTTCTTGGACTTGTATTGATTCATTTCGGATAAATTAAGACGGAATTTAGATACTAAGAATAATAGGATAAAAATCTCATTTGACAAAATAAAGGAATTGGACTACTATATACCTACACCCCCTGGGGGTATTAAGAGAGGATGATTTTATAATGAAAGCAGATCATAAACAGATTTCCCGTTTGTTAAAGACAGCAAGAGGACAAATTGATGGAATATTAAAAATGGTGGAAGAAGATCGTTATTGTATCGATATCAGCCATCAGATGATGGCAACTGAGGCTGTTCTTCGAAGAGCCAATAAGGAAATTGTATCAGCGCATTTAAAAAGCTGTGTGCTTGAGGCAAAGACCAAAGAAGAGCAAGAAGAAAAGATTGATGAACTAATCAAAGTACTTGATAAACTGAATAAATAGGTTTTTTAATAGAAAGGCAGATATGCTTATGAAACAAAAATTTGATGTAACAGGGATGACGTGTTCGGCCTGTTCCTCCAGAGTGGAGAAGACCGTATCAAAATTAAATGGTACCAACCAGGTACAAGTAAACCTGCTTACCAATTCCATGCAGGTGGAATATGATGACCAGGTAATCAGTGATGATGACATTATCCATGCAGTAGTAGGTGCAGGATATGGAGCTTCTATACAAGAGGAAGCAGTTACAGGAAAAAGTAGTGCAAGGAAAGAGGAACGAAAAGATGTGGTAGGCGAACAGCTTGCTAATATGAGAATGCGTTTATATGTAAGTTTCGCATTCTTAATTCCATTAATGTACGTTTCCATGGGACATATGGTGGGAGCACCATTACCAAGCTTCTTAACGGGGCATGGTAATATGGTCAGCTTTGCATTTACCCAGTTCTTATTATGTCTGCCAATCGTATATGTAAACAGACAGTATTTTATAAAAGGATTTAAGACACTATTTCATCTAGCACCAAATATGGACTCTCTGATTGCCATTGGCTCCTTAGCAAGCTTGGTATACGGAGTATTTGCCATTTACAGAATGTCTTATGGTATCGGAGCAGGCAGAATGGATATCGTAGAAACCTATCATATGGATCTCTACTTTGAGTCCGCAGCCATGATCTTAGCGCTGATTACCTTAGGAAAATATTTAGAAACAAGATCTAAGGGTAAGACTAGCGAGGCAATTACAAAATTAATGGACTTGGCTCCAAAGACAGCAATTGTCGAGCGTGATGGAAAACAGGTAGAAGTTCCGGCAAATGAAGTAGCAAAAGGTGATATCGTAGTTGTAAAACCAGGACAAAGCGTTCCTGTGGACGGTATTATTATTGAAGGAACCACAAGCATTGACGAAGCAGCAATTACCGGAGAGAGCATTCCGGTGGAAAAAGAAAAGGGAAGCAATGTCATTGCGGCTACTATTAATAAGGCAGGATTTATTCGAGTACAGGCAACCAAAGTAGGAGATGATACTACATTTTCACAAATCATTCATTTAGTAGAAGAAGCAAGTTCCAGTAAGGCACCGATTGCCAAGCTGGCAGATAAGATTGCAGGCATCTTTGTACCGGTAGTCATTACAATTGCCCTAGTAGCAGGTGCCGTATGGTTACTTAGCGGAGCAACCTTTGAATTTGCATTATCCATTGCAATCAGTGTACTTGTAATCTCTTGTCCATGTGCCCTTGGCCTAGCAACTCCAGTAGCAATTATGGTGGGAACAGGAAAGGGTGCAGAGCATGGTATCCTAATTAAGTCTGGTGAGGCATTAGAAACAGCTCACAGCATTGATAGCGTGGTACTTGATAAGACAGGAACGATTACCGAAGGAAAGCCTCAGGTAACCGATGTATACTGCCTTTCCAGTATGGAGGAAGCTGAGCTAATCCAGGTTGCAGCATCCCTAGAGGCAAAGAGTGAACATCCATTGGCAGAAGCAATTCTTGCTTATGCAAAGGAACGAAACTATGAAGAGCATAAAGTAGACGACTTCTTATCCATTACAGGAAAAGGCTTATCTGGTAAGATTGACGGAGTCTTATATTATGCCGGTAATGAGAGACTGATGGAAGAAATGAAGATTTCCACAGCACATGTAAAAGAGCAGCTAGACCAGTATGCAAAGGATGGTAAGACACCATTATTATTTGCAAATGATACAGAAGTGATCGGTGTAATTGCAGTTGCCGATATCGTAAAACCAACAAGCAAGGCAGCTATCGAGGAATTAAAAGCTCTTGGCATCAAGGTCATTATGCTTACCGGTGATAATAAGAAGACAGCGGAAGCAATTCGTAGTCAGCTAGATATTGATACGGTTATTGCAGAAGTTCTTCCTCAGGAAAAAGAGCAGGAAATTGCAAGACTGCAAAAAGAAGGAAGAAAGGTTGCCATGGTGGGAGATGGTGTAAATGATGCACCAGCTCTTGCGAGAGCCGATGTAGGCTTGGCAATTGGAGCAGGAACAGATGTAGCCATTGAAAGTGCGGACATTGTCTTAATGAAAAATGATTTACTGGATGCAGTAACAGCAATCCGTTTAAGCAAGGCAGTAATCCGTAATATCAAAGAAAATTTATTCTGGGCATTTTTCTATAACAGTGTTGGTATTCCACTGGCAGCCGGCGTATTATATCCATTCTTCGGATTAAAGTTAAATCCAATGTTTGGTGCAGCTGCAATGAGTCTAAGCAGTGTATGTGTAGTAAGTAATGCACTTCGCTTACGACTTTTCAAAAGTGATTATCATAGAAATGAAGTAACAAATCTGAATACAGTAAGCATAGAACCTATGCAGAATGTAGTAGAACAACAACCAATTAAGGAGGAAGAAGATATGATTAAAGTTAGTATTGAAGGAATGATGTGCGGACATTGCACAGGAACAGTTGAAAAAGTATTAAAAGGACTTGCAGGAGACCAAGTAGAAGTAAGCCTAGAAGATAAAGCAGCTTACATCAAAGAAGCTGACCTATCTGATGAAGTAATTAAAAAAGCCATCACAGATGCCGGTTACGAAGTAGTTTCTATCACGAGATAGGCTATCGCACGGATAGATTAAAAAAAAGCCATGAAAGATCACATAGCAATGCTATTGTCTTTCATGGCTTTTTTGTAGGTTGAGAATATTTTATCTTTTATGTTTTTGAGCTTAGGAAGCTTTTCTTTTGGGTGAGGATATCCTTTGGATATCCTTGTAAAGGGACTTTTGCAATCAAAGTGTTCATTAATTATGTTTAAGAAAAATCTCATAGACTTCAGAATAGCAATAGGGGGACCGTGCTATACCAAATGTATTTTCTCTGACATTACAGGCAAGGCGTAATGATTTTTGCTGTCAGACACCGTAAGGTGTCTGACAGCAAAAATCATTGCTTTGTCTGTAGAGGAAGGAAAATACAGTGGTATGCACGGCCCCCTATTGCTATTTCGCTATATTAGGTTGATTTTTCTTAAACGTAATTTCAACATTCTTTAAGAGCAAAAGTCTAACTACATTTTGATGAAGCCCATTGCGCTTAGGATTGAGCTCACTAGGATGATTAGTAAGAAGGCTGGTGCAAGGTATGTGATTGTAATTGTAAATAATTTTTCACGTTTAAATTCACCAGAGCATTTTACTTCTTCAACAATTGTCTTAACGCCAACAACTTTTGCAATAAAGATACAAGTAAGAAGTGCTGCGATTGGCATTAAGATTGAGTTTGTCATGAAATCGAAGAAATCTAAAATTCCCATTCCAAGTAACGTAACACCATCCCATAAACCAAATCCAAGACTGCAAGGAACTGCAATTACAAGAGTGATACAAGCCATAATTGCACAGCTTGCTTTTCTGCTAAGTTTAAATCCATCCATAAAGAAAGCAATACTAGCTTCCATAAGGGAAATTGCGCTGGTAAGGGCAGCAAAGAAAACAAGTACAAAGAAAGTACCACCAATCACTCCGCCTAATTTCATGCTTGCAAATACTTTAGGAAGAGTAACAAACATAAGTCCAGGACCTGCATTTAATGCAGCAGGATCTCCACCAGAGAAGGAGAATACCGCTGGAATAATCATAAGGCCTGCGATAAATGCGATACCAATATCGAAGATTTCAATTTGTTTAATACTGCTTTCCATATCAATCTTCTTATTCATATAAGAACCGTAGGCAAATAGGATTCCCATGGCAATGGAAAGAGAATAAAACATCTGACCTAAAGCCGCTACGATTGTCATAAACGAGAAGTTATTAAAGTTAGGAATTAGATAGAACTTAAGTCCTTCTAAAGATCCTGGTCTTGTTACAGAGTAAATTGCAATAATTAAAGATAAGACTGCAAGGATTGGCATTGCAAATTTACTAGCCTTTTCAATCCCTTTTACCCCAAGGAATACAAATAGTAAGGATGCAGCAATAAATACCACTGTCCATACGATTGGCTCGCTTACATTGGAAACGTATCCGGTAAAGTAAGTGTCTTCTGCCGCTTTCATGGCACCACCTGTCATGTAGACAGAGAAGTATTTTAATACCCATCCGCCGATTACGCAGTAGTAAGGCACGATGAAGATTGGAATGATTGCATTGATAAAGCCCATACCCTTTGATTTCTTATTTAAGTCTCCAAAAGCAGCAATTGCACTTTTTCCTGTCTTACGGCCAAGTGCTGTCTCTGCAAGGACTAAAGTGTAACCAAAGGTTACCGCTAAAATAATATATACAAGTAAAAAGATTCCGCCGCCATATTTTGCAGCCAGATAAGGGAAACGCCAGATGTTTCCTAGCCCAACGGCTGAACCGGCTACAGTTAATATGTAACCAAGTTTGCCGGAGAAGCTACCACGTTCTGTTGTGTTCATAATATTTTCCTCCACGGGTCACTAGGTACATTTATCTAGTATGACCTCTTTTTTTATTATTTGTTTAAAGCTTTAAATTGATAAAGTGATGATATCTATTCTATTAAATGACAAAATACCTGTCAATAAGACAACATAAAAAACATACATGTAATTTTTACCATATTCACCAAAAAACTTCTTTTGCATATACTAGTAATAAGAAGATTACAGGGTGTTTCTATGATACGAGTTTTGTCAATTGATGGCGGAGGAATGAAAGGCATTATATCGGCCATGGTATTAGAACGTTTAGAGGAATTACTAAAGATTTATTCTAAAAATGACAATGCTGTGATTAGTGATTATTTTGATTTAATTGGAGGAACTAGTACCGGTGCCATTATTGCTGCATTGCTTCTTACTCCCGATGATTGCGGAAATGCAAAATTTTCAGCCAGTGAAATCGTTAGATTATATAAAGACCATGGGAAAGAGATCTTTAAGAAGCGAACATTGTATCCAATCAATACATTATTCGGATTATTTGGTTCAAAATACACGAGTAAGCAGTTTGAAAAGCTACTCATCAAGTATTTTCAGGATCTTACGTTAAATGATATGAGAAAAGAAAGTCTCTATACTTCCTATAATACATCCAATCGGAAAGCAGTCATGTTTAGTTCCTTATCTACGAAGGAATGGGAAAAAAATAATTATTTAATTCGGGATATCGTGCTAGCATCGACAGCAGCGCCAACCTATTTCCCACCAAGGCAGATTTATAATGAGCATTGTCCAAATAACTGCCATATCGATGGAGGTGTGGTAGCGAATAACCCATCTATGTGCCTTTTAATTGAAAGCCTGAAGCTTTCCACGCCTCATGACATTAAGGATACGATGCTTCTTAGCATTGGAAATGCATCAAGTCCTAAGTACTATGACTATAATTCTGTAAAACATTGGGGCTATACAAAATGGGCTTTTCCAATCTTGAATATTATTATGGATGGAAGTGAGGGGACGGCTGACTATGAAGTAAGGCAGATTTTTGATAATCTGAACCGTTCCAGTCAGTATGTTAGAATTGAGAAACATGTAGAGGGAAATATTCCGGACATGGATGATGTGTCTACGGAAGCAATACTGAATATGGTTGATATAGCAAGAGCATTAATTAAGGAAAGTGATAAAAAGCTAAAGGTATTTGCAAGGCAACTGGTTGACTCGGTAAAATAAAAAATGGCTTTTACACTTACAGGCAGTAAACTGCCTTATGAGTGTAAAAGCCATTTCGAGTTTTCTATGTCTTAAGGTTCCTAACGAATAGAGCCTTTTAAGATTGGTGATACATGTTTATATAATAGCAATGTGATCAATGACGATAATCCACATTTTAATAAGTTGAATGGAAGTACGGAAAGTACTAAGAAAGTAAGCGGATTTGTAATGGAGCCATTAATTGCTTTTGACATATTCATAATCGTATCCCAGTTCATTCCGAATGCAACGAAGTAAACAGGAAGCGTAATAAAATAGTTAATAAAGCAGGAAGCAATGGACATAACGATGGTTGCAACAGTCAGACCAATGACTGCACCATTTCTGGAAGGCTTGCGACGGTAAATTGTTGCAGCAGTAAATACTAAGATGGAACCAGAAATAAAGTTAGCCAGTTCTCCAACACCTGCCGTTTGTGTACCATTGATAATCAGATTAAGTAGGTTTTTAATTAATTCGATAATGATACCGGCAACAGGACTAAGCGCAAATGCACCAATTAAGACAGGAACTTCGCTAAAGTCGATGGTATAAAAACCAAGTGCAAATGGTACCGGGAATTTAAAAAGCATAAGTACAGCAGATAGTGCACCGAGCATTCCCATTAAAACTAGATTTCTTGTGCTAAAAACACGTGTTTGATTCATAAAGATCATCCTCCTAAAAATAAGTTACGAACAATTGTAAGCTCTTTAGAAGAAAAAAGAAGTTGCCAATAGTATGTGCAACTTCTCCGGGTTTGATTGCCTTAAAAATAAAAAAATCCCGGAATATACAAAAATTCCGAGGTCAAAAAACAATCGCGTTATCTTCTCTCATCCAGACTTTACTGTCGGTTTTGGAATTACACCAAATCAGCCACATATTGCTATGCGGGTCGCGGACTGTTACCGCCGGTTGGGACTTGCACCCTACCCCGAAGAACTTATTAAGTTATTTAAATACTTTGTTCAGAACATAGTATATGGGTATATGGCTCGTTTTGTCAATGATTTTATTGCATTTATTACAAAAAAAAATTATAGTATAAAAGGAAACTAAAAAAGTCAGATAATATAATTTGGAGGAAGATTTACCATGGATATGGCAAAAATAATTAGCCAGATGATCGTTTTATTTCTGATGATCCTTGTAGGATATGTGACAGGAAAAGCGAAAGTATTTACAGAAGAAAGTAATAAAGTGATGTCAAGAGTAGTAATCTATGTTGCCAATCCAGCATTGATCTTAAATACAGTGACCAGTGGACAGATTGTAGGAACAAAGCTGCACACCCTTTATGTAATTGGAATTGGAACTGCTTACTTTATATTAGTGCCATTGCTTGTAAAGGTAATTATTCTGGTAGTGCCGTTCTTTCATACAGAAAAGAAAATCTATCAGGCAATGCTTGTCTTTACAAACCTTGGATTTATGGGAATACCGGTGATTAATTCAATCTATGGGCCAAGTGCAGTGTTTTACATAGGTATCTTTATCATTCCATTTAACTTGCTTGTTTATACGTATGGAGTGTTATTGATTAGTGGAGAGACAGAAAGTAAGATTGAGTTAGAAAAAGTAATAAATCCGGTGTCAGTGGCATCGATACTTACCTTGATTATTTATTTTTTAGGGATAAAGACACCTGGGGTAATCAATGAGACCGTTTCTTTATTAGGAAGCATTACGACGCCGTTGGCCATGGTAACGATCGGTTCCAATCTAGCGTTGGTTCCTTTAAAAGATGTCTTTCTTGATTGGAGGATGTATGCGTTTGCATTCATTAAGATGTTGCTGTTCCCAATTTTGATTTTCTTTTTATTTTCCATTGCAATAAAGGACAAGATGCTGCTTGGAGTGCTTGTCGTGATAACTGCAATGCCAACAGCCAGCAATGTAACCTTACTATGCAATGAGTATGATGCAGATGGAACATTAGTAGCAAAAGGAACATTTATCGGGACTGTAGTATCCCTTGTTACCATCCCAATCCTTGCTGCCTTTATTTTATAAAAAAAATAATATAAAAATAGCCATAAGCTTACTGTTTTGGGCTCATAATACTAACTCTAGTTCGCATACCTTTATAACAATAAGGAATACTATTAGTAATCACCTTAAGTCGAAAAAAGGAGAATAGTATGTATGTATTACAAAATTCTTATATCCTTGATTACTTAGACTTACCGACGATACCTTGGGAACAGTGTTATACAACTTCTACGTTAGATGATTCCATTTTATGGACAGTAAAGAACGAGCCATACGGTGAAAAACAAGGTAAGATCTATGGGCGCATAGGGATTACTTCCAATGAGGCGAAAGCATATATTTCGTCTGAATATAAAAACCTTGAGCATAAAAGGATGCTTATCTACTACCCGTATTACACGGCAACAAAAAGTGGGACGATTGATTTGTCTTACGATCGCATTGTAATTGAAGCAGTGGAAGGTAAGATTGAGAATCTCAAAAAGAAGCATAGAGTAAACGAAACTATTATTTTTCGCGATGAAAGCATAGAGATTTTTGGTGATGAAGACTATATGACAAAAGAAGAAACACTTACATTGATTGATTATGCAAAACAACTTAAGAAGAGGGCTTCAACGGAACTGGAGTTTGGAAAAAATCTTATTTTCTACTGGAGCTTTGTCCAGGAAACAAAACGAAATATGATCCCTAGAGATGAAACAAGATTACTGTTTCACCAAATCAAAGTTCTAGGAGCTTAATTTACAGAAAATGTGAAAACTAAATAAATTTAACAGAGCAATACTATCTTTTTATAGCAAAATATGTTATAAAAGGATAGTATTGTTTTTTGTTTTATTTCAGATTAGATACTGTATAGCTTAACCACATATGGCAATAATAATGAAAAGTAAAACATGAGAAAAAATAAATGTAGGGAAGAAAGGAATGTACAATGAAAAAGAAAATAGTACTACTTACCTTAACAGCAGTTTTAAGCTGTTCTATGCTTGCTTGTAGTTCAAAAAAGGACGACAAGGGCAATGCAGATGCTAATGCGACAGCAAGCCCAAGCGCAACAGCAAATATTGATGAAGTGAAAGTTTTATCCGCAGATTTAACAGGTTATGTGAAATTAGGACAATATAAAGGCTTAACAATTGAAGAAGTAAGCGATACAGTTACCGATAAACAAGTTGAGGAACAAATCGAAGCTACTTTAAAAGAAAAAGCTACTTGGGATGCTCAAGATGCAAAATACAAAGCTAAGAATTTAGACCAAGTAAACATGGATTACGTTGGTAAGATTGATGGAAAAGAATTTGATGGTGGTTCAGCAAAAGCTACTGACTTACAAATTGGATCCAATCAATTTATTGAAGGTTTCGAAGCAGGACTTATCGGTCACAAAAAGGGTGACAAGTTTGATTTAAAACTTAAATTCCCAGAAAACTACGGTAATGCAGATTTAGCAGGAAAAGATGCAGTATTTACTGTTACGATCAATTCCATTTCAAAACAAAATGTTCCTAAATTAACTGATAAATATGTTAAAGATACATTATCTAAGACTTCTAAGACGGTAGCAGAATACAAGAAAGAAGTTAGAAAGACTCTTGAAATGCAAGCAACAGAAAGCAAAGTTCAAGGGGAAGCTAAAAATGCAATTCAAGCTGCAATTGCAAAAGCTGAAATCACAGAGTATCCTCAAGATCAAATGGATTACTACAAGAGCTTAGTAACAAGCTACTACACAAATATTGCTAAATACTACTATGGTATGGCTTTAGCTGATTTCATTACAGCAAATAACTACACAACAGAAACTTGGGACAGCGAAGTCGTTACTAAGAGTGCTCAAGATATGTTAAAACAAGTTATGGTTGTTCAAGCAATCGCAAAAGCAGAAAATATTTCTGTAACTGATGAAGAATACAAAAACAAATTACCTGACTACTTAGCTTCTTATCAAGTAGCAGATGAAGAAGCATTAAAGACTTCTTATGGTGAAGGCGCTACTCTTAGCATTAAAGACGAGCTTCTTTACAACAAAGTTGGTGCTTTCTTAGTGAAAAATGATAAAGTAGAAAAAGTAGTTGCTACAGCAACTCCTGCTCCTACTGCAACAGCAGCAACTAAATAGTTTATAAGATAGGCTGCCACGTTATCGTGGCAGCTTTTTTTGTGACACACGAAAGAATTAATAGTATTGATGAAAGAGGAAGTATAGGATAGACTAATTAAGTAAGGCCTGTTAGATGACCAAGTAACAGATTTACATAAAATGACATTAAATTTAGGAAGGAATAATTTTAATGAGAGGTAAGATGTTTAAGGTAGTAGGTGGAATTGGACTTACAGTTAGCTGCTTACTAATTCTTTATATGGCTATGGGAATGTTGCAAGGCGGAAGGTTTGATATGTCTGGAGTAATTGGAAGTGGTCTCATTATTGGAGTTCCGATGATTGTAGGAACGATATTTATGGTTTGTGGCCTGTCAGAGGAGAGACAAAGAAGAAGGTTTGTAACAGGTGTGGAATGGGTAGTGTTTGCAGCCTATCTCATAATCCTTACATCCATTTTATTCTTAGGACAAAGAGGTAGTATTGCCTTTTCAGAAACCAGATTACAAGACTACATAGCGAGAAACTGTAATTTTATGCCACTTCGTACGATACGAGAATATATAAGGTTTTATCAGGAGGATACGATTAATACAAGTATTATCGTAGAGAACTTGTTGGGGAACCTTATGTTATTTATGCCAATGGGGGTATTCTTACCAGCCTTATTCAAAAAAGTTAAGACATGGGGACGTTTTGTGGGAATTACATTATTGATCATTTATGTTATTGAAATAGCTCAAGTACTGACTAGAACAGGGAGCTATGATATCGATGATGTAATTCTCAATCTAGGTGGGGCTTGTGTGGTATTTGCTATTGTAAAAGGGAAGGTAGTAACTGGATTTTTACAAAAAATCTATATTTTAGAAAATGATAAAGTAGAAAAAGTAAAAGTAACTCAAGCTCCTACAGCATCAAAATAGAGTTCACATAAACTAGTTTTAAATGATGAAAATAGAATGTTTCTGTCTGAATAGAAGGAAATGTTCTATTTTTTTGATATAATAAGAGCAGGTTATAAAGTTAGATCACATAAACGAAAGGAGAGCTTATGAGGAGAAAAGTTGTAGCAGTAATGTTGGTAGTAGGGTGTATGTTAATAGGAGGTTGTAGTCAAAACAAGGAGAGTACAAACAAACCGGTAGTGAGTGCAGAGTTAAAAGCCACTCAAGAAGCAGAAATACAAAGACCAGCAGAAACACAAAAGTCAAAAGTGCAGATGCAGCTAAAGGAGCAAGAAGGTGAAAAACAAGGACAGTTTCTAGACTATACGAAAAATGAGGATGGGACGTTCTCAACCAATAAATATACATATAAATATAAAATTAAGCTTACAGGAACACTTCCAAATGCAGAATGTTCAAGCTGGTATACTGTCTTGACCAACAATAAAAACGTAACATTTGAGAAAGTATCCTGGAGCATGCTAAGCAGCCAAAGCTCCGACTGGCTAGATGAAAAAGAAACCGTAATTGTTGCTATGGGAGTGAATGATTAGAAGATTATGTTGATAGCTATTGGCTGTTTCTTTAGTATCACCTTCACACTAATCGTTTAAATATCTAAATTATGTACATAATAAAAACAAGGTTTTGGGCTTTTGTGAAGCTTTTCTTTTGGGGTAGGAATAGCTTTGCTATTCCTGTAAAACGGGCATTTACTTCCATAGACTGCATCGATTGCTTTTAAGAAAAATCTCACAGCCTACAAAAATCAATAGGAGGGACAGTGCAATACCAGTCTGTTTTCCCTCTGATGTTATAGATAAGGCGTGGTATGTTTTGAGGACAAACACCGAAGGTGTCTGACAGCAAAATGTACCACGCCTTATCTGTAGAGGAAGGGGAAAATAGCGGTATGCACGCCCTCCTATTGATTTCTCGTAACCTAAATCTAATTTTTCTTAAAAGTAATCTTCATTTTATGATAAGAAAACGCCTCCTTTCCATTAGTATCCATGCCTTGACAAACGTGACATAAGAGGATAGAATGAAACTGTTTTGCAAATATACGAAACTTATTAAAAAACTACAAATTTTAACATAAATGAGTAAGAAAATGAGGAGGCATTTCCCTTGGCTAATTTGAGAGATGAAATTACAAAAAGAAGAACGTTCGCGATTATTTCCCATCCCGATGCAGGTAAGACAACATTAACAGAAAAATTCCTATTATACGGTGGTGCAATTAACCTTGCAGGTTCTGTAAAAGGTAAAAAGACAGCGAAACATGCAGTATCTGACTGGATGGAAATCGAAAAAGAAAGAGGTATCTCTGTTACTTCTTCCGTATTACAATTTAACTATGATGGATATTGCATCAACATTCTTGATACGCCAGGTCACCAGGATTTCTCCGAAGATACGTACCGTACGCTTATGGCAGCAGATTCAGCAGTAATGGTTATCGATGCTTCCAAAGGTGTTGAAGCACAGACAAAGAAACTTTTCAAAGTATGTGTAATGCGTAATATTCCAATCTTCACATTTATCAATAAGATGGACCGTGAAGCAACAGATCCATTTGAATTACTTGGTGAAATCGAAGAAGTACTTGGAATTAAAACATGTCCAGTAAACTGGCCAATCGGCTGCGGTAAAAACTTTAAAGGTGTATATGACCGTCAAACAAAGAAAATCAGTCGTTTTACAGCTGCAAACAATGGACAAAAAGAAGTTGATACAGTAGAAGCAGAACTTGGTGATCCAGCATTAGATGACTTAATCACAAAAGAATACCACGACATCTTAAATGATGAAATCGAATTACTTGATGGTGCAAGTGATGAATTTGATATCGACCTTGTAAGCCAAGGTAAGTTATCTCCAGTATTCTTTGGTTCCGCATTAACAAACTTCGGTGTTGAAACATTTTTAAATCACTTTTTAAATATGACTTCCACTCCACTTCCACGTAAGTCGGATGAAGGAATTATCGATCCAATGGGCGAAGATTTCTCCGCATTCGTATTCAAGATCCAAGCGAATATGAACAAAGCTCACCGTGATAGAATCGCATTTATGAGAATCTGTTCCGGTAAGTTTGAGGCAGGAATGGATGTATTCCATGTTCAAGGTGGTAAGAAAATGCGCTTAAGCCAGCCACAACAAATGATGGCAGACGAAAGAAAGCATGTAGAAGAAGCATTTGCAGGAGATATCATTGGTGTCTTCGATCCAGGCCTATTCTCAATCGGTGATACAATCGTAAGTCCGAATAAGAAATTCAGATACGAAGGTATTCCAACATTCGCACCAGAACATTTTGCAAAAGTAAGACAAGTAGATACAATGAAGAGAAAACAATTTATCAAAGGTATTTCTCAGATTGCCCAAGAAGGTGCAATCCAGATCTTCCAAGAGTTTAACACTGGTATGGAAGAAATTATCGTTGGTGTAGTTGGTACCCTTCAATTTGATGTATTAAAATATCGTCTTGAAAATGAATATAATGTAGAAATCCGTCTTGAGCCACTTGGTTATGAACACATTCGTTGGATTACAAACGAGGAAGAAGTGGATATCCCAGCTCTTCGCGTTACTTCCGATACAAAGAAAATCAAGGACTTAAAAGGAAATCCATTATTATTATTCATCCACAAATGGAGTATTCAAACAGTACTTGAACGTAACGAAGGTCTTCAATTATCTGAATTTGGTACAAACTAAATAGAGTGACTATAGAGAGAAGGGCCGTTACCTGGAAATAGGTAGCGGTCCTTTTTTCGTATGTCCCAAGGAGAAAAGTTCTCATTTACAAATATTGACGAAAGTCTTCTCTTATATTATGATAGGCATATAACAGTAATGAGAACTGTTATCAATTTATTGTTTAGTCAATTAGAATAATGAGGAAAAATTTATGCAATATATGATGAAAATTAGAGAAAAGACAAGTTTATTACACAGTGCAGCAGAGCATTCTGGATATATCAAACGTCTTGTAGATGGAAATGCTTCTGTAGAAGGATATGCCGAATATATATTAAACCTAAAAGCAATGTACCAAGCAATTGAAGAAGGGTTAGAAAAAAACAAGGAGAACGAAGTAGTATCCCAGTTTGTTACTCCAGAATTATATCGTTCTGAATTAATGGAAAAGGATCTTGAATTCCTATTAAAAGAGAAAAAAGATGAAATCCAAGTATTAGCATCCACTAAGGCTTGTGTTGCTAGAATTGGTGAAATCAGTGAAAATCATCCAGAGTTATTACCGGCGTATGCGTATACTAGATTTTTAGCAGATTTATTTGGTGGTAGAACATTTAATGCCTTACTAGGATTAAAATACAATATTACTGAAGAAGGTTTAAACTACTATAAATTTGAAAATCTAGGTGATATCAGAACTTATGTAATGGCTTACCATAATAAGTTAGCAAGTATTTCTTTATCCGAAGAGGGAAAAGAAGTATTCTTGGATGAAATCAGTAATGCATATATCTATAATCTTGCAATTTCAAATGAATTAGAAGCAAAGTTACACCCAACAAATTAATGAAAGAAGGCAGAGTAAAAAGCGCTCTGCCTTTTTTCATTGTCTGCAATTTGGGAATCTGTTACAATATATTAGGTAAAACTATATTAAAAAATGGGAAGGAAGTAATACAGTGTCTACAGTTTCAATAAGTAATGAAGAGCTTTTAATTACAATTAATTCGCATGGAGCAGAGCTTACATGTTTAAAAGATGTAAAAAATGGTAAGAATTATTTATGGGATGCTAGACCAGAATACTGGGCTC
>JAUNRX010000025.1 GCA_030539495.1 bacterium
GGCAATCGGTGCTTTAGCTGTATTCGGTTCTTCTTTCATGAACTTCGTATTCTTCCACAAAATGAAATTCGGTTCTAAGAAAGATACTATCGCTGTAGCAATCGAACCACTTACTCAAGCTGATATCATCAGTGCTAACCCACTTCCAGTGTATGTAACTAACTTCATTGGTGGTGCAATGTCTGGTATCATCGTAGCATTAATGGGTCTTGTAAACGGAACTCCAGGTACAGCAACTCCAATCGCTGGTTTCGCTGTAATGTTCGCTTACAATGATGCTATCAAAGTATTAATCGCTGCTGCTGGCTGTATCGCAGTAAGTGTTGCTGGTGGTTTCATCGGTTACTTCATCTTCAAAAACAAGAAGATCATGACTGCTGCTGAAATCCGTGGAACTGAAGCAGAAGCTTAAGAATTATTTTATATTATCGGAAACACAAAAAGACATCAAATCATTTGATCTGATGTCTTTTTTTTATATTGAAAAATACTCTTTCTCTCGTTACTCTATAATAACTTCTCGATCTCTTCTCCAATTTTCTCTGGAGTTACAGTTGGTGCAAATCGTTCTACTACTTTTCCATTACGGTCAATTAAAAACTTCGTAAAGTTCCATTTGATCTCTTCTCCTTCTGAAGTGAATCCTAATCCTTTTAACTTGTCATAAAGAGCTTCGGAGTCTTGGTCTTCTTTTGCTGCCGGTGCCTCTTTCTTTAAATAACGATATAATTCATGTGCATTATCACCATTTACTTCTAACTTGCCAAATGTCTCAAATGTAGTATTGTAATTTGTCTGACAGAATGAAACAATTTCTTCATTGGTTCCTGGTGCCTGTTCAAAGAATTGGTTACATGGGAAATCTAATAATTCAAAGCCTTGGTCTTTATACTTATTATATATTTTTTGAAGTCCTTCATATTGAGGTGTAAGTCCACATCCTGTTGCTGTATTTACAATTAATAATACTTTTCCTTTATATTTCTCTAGGGATACCTCATTTCCTTTTGTATCGAATACCTTAAAGTCATAAATCATATTCTTTTCTCCTAACACAATGTTTTATAATAAGAGTATTGGTCGATTTATCTGATTTTATTAACGAGAAAAAGCACCATATGCAGATTGTATTAGCTTTTGCATATGGTGCTTTCTTTTATTGATTCTCGTTGTCTTTATCTTTATCCCAAGTTCTTTCACTAATGATATATCTTGGTCTTGCTTTTACTTCCATATAAATCTTACCAATGTATTCACCAAGAATACCTAAGCATATTAATTGAATACCGCCCATAAAGCATACGATACATACTGTACTTGCCCATCCGGAAATACTATTTCCTAAAAGAGCTGTAATGACTGCCCAAATAGCACCGATAAAACTTAACATGGAAACAAATAAACCTAGTCCAGTGATAATTCGAATTGGCTTAATGCTAAGACTTGTAATACCATCAAATGCTAAGGATAACATTTTGGAAAGTGGGTAATGAGATTCTCCGGCCATTCTTTCATGACGTTCATAATATACGCTTGAGCTCTTAAATCCAACTAGTGGAATCATTCCTCTTAGGAATAGATTTACTTCATGGAAATTAGCAAACTCCTTAAGTACTCTAGATGAGATTAAACGATAATCTGCATGATTATATACTACTTCTGCGCCCATTTTATTTAAAAGCTTATAGAAGGACTCTGCTGTAAATCTCTTAAAGAACGTGTCTGTCTGGCGTTTGCTACGAACACCGTATACAACTTCACTTCCTTCATAGTATGCATCTACCATGGATTCCATTGCCTTAATGTCATCTTGTCCATCGCAATCAATGGAGATTGTAATATCTGCAATATCTTTTGCTTCCATTAGACCTGCTAATACTGCATTTTGATGTCCACGGTTTCTGCTTTGGCAAATACCAATAATATATTCATTTTCTTTGGATAATTCCTCTATGATTTCCCAAGTGCGGTCTTTACTTCCGTCATTTACAAAAAGGATTCTACTTTGATTGCTGATTTTTCCTTTTTGAATAAGATCTTTGATTTCTTCAATAAATAGTTTTGATGTTATTGGCAATACTTGTTCTTCATTGTAACAAGGAATTACCATATATAAAACTGCATCTTTTTTCATTTCTACCTCCAAGCACGTTTGAAAAAATTACCCTACGTCAAAAAAGAGATGCATCACCATAGAACATCTCTTTCTCTTACACTTAATTTTTATCGTAATGGTATTAAACTTTACTTGCTTTATTATGTGATTTATTGTAACATTATTGGATTTTATTTGCAATTGCTTTTTTTATTATCAAAAGAGCAGGTTTACCATGTGGCAAACCTGCTCTTTGCTATTTTGTAGCCATATAGATTGTGTGTACTCTAATGGAACGACTTTCATCTTCATAAGTAACTCGAATTGAGTTTACTCTTCCAGTTAATAGGCCTCCATTGATTACAATCTTTCCATCTTGAAGTACTTCATCAGCTTCTATTACTGTAATAGAACTTCCTGTACCAATTCGTACTTCGCTTGGAAGTAACTTAGCTCCTGTTTGATCTATAATTTCATCTGCAATGACAACATTTTGTCCTTCTTCCTTTGCCATCCCTACTGTAACATATTGATCAATCGCACTAAATTCTGTTAACTTTTTAAGCTCAGAAAGTACGCTGTAATCTGTAATCTCATTATAGTCTACATTTAAAGAAGTTAAGTTCTTTGCATATTGTAGGCCTTCTAAGCTTGTAATTGCTTCTGCGCTGGCATCTAAGCTTGTCAGTTTTAACATATCACCTACTGTGATTGTATTTGTGCTAAGCTTTAATGCAGATTTAACTTGTTGTAATAAAGCCTTGTCTTTAATTACTACTTTTTGAGTAAGGTCTACGCGTACTAATGCATTATATGCTTCTTGTAATGCTGTAAGATGAGAGTTGATCTCTGCTTGATCATAACCATCTGCCATTCCTGCATTTACTTGATCTCTTACTTCAATTAAATGAGCATATGTTTCTTCTGTACATTCTGCTTCATTTAATCTATTTACAGTTTCTAATAAGCTTACTAATTCAGAACGGTCAATACCTTGTGTACTACTGTTTGCGTAAACAAGTTTTGTGTCACCCCAGTCTGCATGGTCAGAACCTTGGCCATTTCCACCGTCTGTAACTACAAGTTTTAATTCTTTCGCACCGTTAATATCTACTTCTACATATTTTTGTGCTTGTTTTGATGTCATAATACCTGAGTTGAACTGTAATTCTCCATCTACATAGACTTTGAATTCTACACTTCCTACACTACCAAACATTCTACGGTCAACCCCTACATAAGAAGTGAAGTAGTCGAAGTTTTTATCTGTTAAGTCATATACGATTGTTGACGTAGAGTGGGCGCCGATTCCCTTTTCATACGTAACTTCCCCACCATTTTCATCCGTTAATCGTAATGCATATCCGCTTGTTGCTTTATCCATTACCGGTCTTGTATAGCTGTTTGTTGTGGATGCATATGCATAGTCAGATAAATATTTATAATCGTTCATATCGACAACTGCTATTGTTCTTGTTTCCGATACTGTATTACCATCGCTGTCTGTTACAGTATACGTGATTGTATATTCGCCTGGCTGATCGAAATCTACCTCTCCAGTTACGCTTACCTTGTTTGTAAGATCACCATCTTCCTTATCCTGTGCTTCGAATGCACCTTTAAAGTCAATAGGTTGTCCTACTTTTGTGGAGCAGTATTTTGGAATTGTGATTGTTGGGAATTTCGCACGGATTAATTTTTCTGCTAATACAAAATCACTTTCAAACATGCTTAAAGCTGGGTAGTCTTTTAAGCTTTCTTTAAATGCTGCAAGCTTTTCAAGGGTATTATATTCTGGATTTAAATCAGCTTTCCCGCTATCTGTAAATAATCCATTTAATAATTTGTCTGCTACTTTGTCTTCTTTGTAGAATGTCATTTCGCTGATACTTGCCCAAGCATTGTAAGCATTTACGAATTCAAACTTTACTCTTCTTGCTTTTGTCTTTGACATTGTCATTACGATCTTGTCATTAATGCTTCCGTTATAAGAACCTGTTCCTGCTAAGAAGAAGTCATCTCCAGATTCCTCATTGGATACGTAAATATTGAATTGTGTTGCAAATCCTTTACCACCACTTCTTGCTGCATAAGCAATTCGGTTAATCTCTTGTTCACTGCCGAAATCAAAGATTACGTGGTTTTTGAATGTGTTGCTGTTGGCAACTCCAGTTTCCCAGTGCGTTGCTAAATTACCGTCAATTGCATATTTAATTACGCTAGAACCATAATTTCTACCATTGTTTGTAATGGATGCCACTGGAATTTTGAACATTTCATTGTAATCATTTAGATTGGTAAATGTTCCGTATTTTGATTTTTCTACTGCTAAATCTTCGTAAATCGTAACGTACGTAGATTTGTCTACTGTGTTTCCGTCGCTGTCTGTAACACGGTATACTACTTCGTAACGTCCTGTTTTTGTTTCATCAATTGTATTTTTTACAATCTCAACTTTATTAGTTAAATCACCATCTTCTACATCGGATGCGCTCAATTCATCACGAAGCTGGATTGTATCGCCAAGTTTATATGTCTTATTCGTTGCTGTCATAACCGGCTTTTTATTATTGGTTGTAAGTCTTGTTGCTGCTACAATACCATGATCGGAAGTATTCCCGTTGCTAGAGTCATTTACTACGATCTTAAGTTCTTTAACATCAGTTAAATCAATGGAAACGAATTTGGCTTCTGTCTGATGTTTCATTACTCCTGAGTTATATACTTCTGTTCCGTCTGCATAGAATTTAAAGGTAATACTGGAGTTATTTTGCTCCACAATGGTTTGGTCCACGCCTACATAAGCTTCAAACGTATCATATCCAAGGTCGGAAACATTGTATACAATTTCTGCATTGGCATGTGCATAAAAACCTTTTTCAAAGCTTCTTACTTTGCCGTTCATCAATAAGGATAAATTTTGATTTTTACGTATGCTTCCCCATTGAGTGGTCGCTTTTTCCCAATTCAAGTCAGATAAGGAATCATATCCACTTACTACCTGTACGTTTATTGTCTCTGTCTTTGTATAGCCGTTGCTTGTAATGGAATAAGTTACTTGATACGTTCCTTTTTGGGATGTATCAACGTTATGGCTTACTATCACGTCCGTAATTGCTTCTCCCCTATGGTCAACTGCATTCACGAATTCTAATGGATTAAACTTGCTGTGTAATTCAAGTGTAATCTTTTCATCTGTCATAAGTGTTGGTTCGAAGTTACTTACTGTCTTTGTATTTGTTGTGGATAAATCATATCCGTAAGCAATTACTTCATAAACTGCTTCTTTGTCCTGGCTTGCTTTTGTATCGGTATAGCTATTTGTAGATGTGAATGCAACTAACTTGCCATCTTTATATACCTCGTATCCCATAACGTCAGACTTATCTTCTTCATTTACGGAGAATGTTAATTGAAGTTCTGTTTCAGATTTTACATTCTTCACTACATTTACGCTTGTGTTTTCATTTACACCATCGCCTTTGTAGTTAATTGCATAGGTGTTAAGATACCAGATCTTGTCCTCTGGTTTACTGTAAACACTTACTTTTTCTTTTGTTTCATCATTTACGGTAAATCCATGACGTGCAAAGTGTTCACTAAGATCTTTGCCTAAGATTTCAGAAGAGAACTCAATTAAATATTGTTGTTTTGAATTTTCTTGTTCAGCTGGATCAAGTGTTACATTTCTTTCACGGTACATTTGATTGAGTCTTGCCCAATATCCTGGATAGTACATTTCTAACTGCCAGAATACACCGATACGTTCAAAGAAGCCTTGGCCTGCAAATGCTGGTGGGTTCTCAGAAACTACGTTTTTATAAATATGGCTTTCATAAGGTGTTCTGCGATCGATTGTATTGTAAATTACAGACGTATACATCGCTAACATATTATTTGTGGATTCACCATAAAGTCTTGTGTTAACATCCATTCTATGGCCGATTTCATGAGTAAGTCCCCAGTTTCCGCCACCTTGTTCAAATGGAGTTAAGAAGCTTGTTACATGGCTTCGTTGTATACCAATATGATTTCCTGCCGCATATAATGCACCAAATGGCTGTGCAAGTCGAACGTTCTCTCTAATATTCATTGGATCATTTTGAAGGCTGCTTCCATCTAATCCGTAGAAGGAGAAGAGATTTTCCATGTAAGTTGTGTAAGAGCTTACTGTTTCTGCTGGATTAACACCATTTTCAACATATGCTTTATAAGCGCCTGTTGCGGTACCTGTAAATACAAGATGTTTTGTTACAAATTCAAAGGTATCGATCATAGTACGGTCTTCTACATTTGGATGTGCTTTCACATCTTCATCTAGACGTTGTTTGTAGTCTTTTAAATATGCAATAAATGCTTCCGTATCTGTTTCTTCTGTAAGGTAAGGATGTCGCTCTCCGCCTTCAAAACGAATGATTGGAGCACTTCCTTGCTGCTCTGGAGTATAAGGGTTATAGATATAAAGCGGTCCACCCTTTGTTACGGAATGAGCATACCAGTTGTCTGTTGGTACTTCTGGGACTTTGATTACATTCTTACCCTTTTTAAGAGTTACAGAACGTTCCCAGTTTGCAAAACTACCTTCTTGTTGTGAAAATGCGATTTTTGGTAATGGTTTACCATCTTCTACATCTACATAGATTGTAATTGTATCTCCTGGCAATGCTGTGATGCCTGTTGGTTGATAATTGTTACCAAAACCAAACTTTAAGTTTTGTGTTGCATGTTTATGACGGTCACCATATTGTTCCGCCTTGATAACTCTTCCTTCAAAGTTTACGCCGCCTTCTACGATCTCAATCGCAAGGTCAATTTGGCCTGCCAACTCTTCGGAAAGAGGATGATTACTTACTTGTTCTTTTAACTCTGTTAAGAAGTCAACGGAAGCATATTCTTCATTCACTTCCATATACGCTTGATTCGTAAATAAATTATTTACTTGATCTTTTACCGTATCTTCGCGATAGAATTGGATCTCAGACGCACTTGCCCAACCTTCTCTGGCTTCCTTAAATACTAATTTCACCTGTTTCATAGTGGTAGGCTCAAATTTAATTTCTACAATATCCCCTGTAGAACCTGTATACTTGGATGTTCCAAGTAACTTAAAATCTGAAGCATCATCTGTCTCAGAAACATAGATTTCTAAGTTTGTCGCAAATCCTTTTCCTTTTGCTCCATCTTGTCTTGCTGCATATACTAATCTTGAAATCGTATCTGCCTCATTAAACTTAACAACTACTTCATTTGTGAAGCTTGTACTATTTGGTTTCCCTGTTTCCCAGTGAGTAGAGAAATCACCATCAATCGCTTTATCAATGGAGCTGGATGCATATTGCCCACCATTTTGACGAATAGATGCAATATTAGATGCTGCTACTTTAAATACTTCATTATAACTTGCAAGATCTTTGTGGTTATAAAGATCGAATGTAGTTACGCTCAAGCTTCCTGCTTCTGTAGTTTTTGTTTCTTCTGTCTTTGACTCTTTGTTTGCCGCCTCAGTGTTTAAGAAATTAATCGTATTCACTGCTGGGGATGCATATGCTGCTACTGGTGCAATTCCTTGATTTAATACCATCGCTGAAAGCATACACATTGCAATTTTTCTTCTGTACATTTTCTTCTTCCTCTCAATATACCCATCAAACACAGTCACAGAGTCATACATACAAAAAAAGAGAATGCTAGCACTTTAAGATCACAAAGTTTTCTGTTCACCTAAAATACTACATTCTCTAATACTATTTATTCATAACCGATTCCATGCGTTAGGAATCGAACATTTACTAAATAAACAAAAAGTAAGATGTACTCTTTGGCAACTGGCTGACATAGTATCGTATGATACGTTAGTCCCTATAGCTTTGCGTCCCTAAGTTTTCTTAGGTTTGCCTATGAAATTATTTCGAAGTCATTCTAACATAAAGATTTTTTAATTCCTATATGGGATAATGAACAATATTTTCGACATAATTCTACATGTTTTTTGTTTATTCTCGTCAATAACTGGGACTGTTAACTTAATTAAACTAATTTTTTAGTATATTTCCCTAGTTCTAAGGTCCTAGTCCTATCTTTTATCCATTTTATCCCATGACTGCTTGTTCCACTTAAGCGATACACTTTAATTTCCTATTACTTATCTAAATAAATATGCTGTGGCAATCCATCAATAAAAATTGGGGATAATTCTGCCTGGATTAATGGTCTTGCATAGTCTAAAAATTCCTGTGTCATGCAAGTATGATCTTTATTTAACCATTCAATTGGGACTTTCTTTTCGAAGTTTGCAACCTGGTGAATATCCACTAACTGAGTCGTACATTGATATGGGTCGTTGGAAAGACGTACTAAGGATACCATTTCCCCTGTATGGCCTTCAAATGCTGCTTTTACTGCTGCCCCACCAACTTGGAATGCCTCTGTAATATCTGTCCTGCTTGTCATGTGGGATGCACAACGTTGTAACGTAGAAAGCTCAATTGCTCTTGTCTTCGTATCTAATGCAGCTGCAACCCTGTTTGCCAAGTATTTTGCTGTGCCTGATAAGCTAGTATGTCCAAAGGAATCAACAAAACGTGCATCATCCGATAACTCACACACATATCTTCCATCTGCAACCTTAACTCCTTCAGAAACTGCGATCACGATGGACTTCTTTTCTTTTTGCATACGTTCTACCTTAGCAATAAAGTTTTCTACATTAAATGGGTACTCTGGAAGACAGATCATATCTACCCCTTCACAGTCCGGACCATTTGCAAGACTTGCTGCTGAAGTAAGCCATCCAGCATTTCTTCCCATGATTTCTACGATGGTAACATAATTTGTTCCATATACTGTAGCATCACGAACTAATTCTTTCATTACTACTGCTATATATTTTGCTGCTGAACCATATCCTGGTGTATGGTCTGTCACTGCTAAATCATTATCAATTGTCTTTGGAACACCGATAAAACGAATATCGCTTCCAATGGATGCTGCATAGTCAGATAACTTCATAATCGTATCCATACTATCATTTCCACCTATGTAAAAGAAATAACCGATATCTAATTTCTCTAACTTTTCAAATATCTTCATATAAATCTGCTCATCTTCAGTTACCGAAGGAAGTTTAAATCTACAGCTTCCTAGATAAGAGGATGGCGTTCTTTTTAATAATTCAATTTCTACTTGTCCGGAGATCTTTTCTCCCATATCAATATAGTCATCATTAATAAATCCTTCAATCCCATGACACATTCCGTAAATTTTGTCTGCCCCACGTCGAAGCGCCGCCTGATACACCCCTGCCAACGTCGCATTGATTACTGCCGTAGGTCCTCCACTTTGTCCAACAATTACATTCTTATTCATTTACTGACCTCCTGATATATTGGTTCAACTATTATTTTGCACAACCTTTTTTCTTTTCCCTGTAAATTGCACAATTCCCATTCTACCATCAATTTTAAGACAACACAATTTGTGATAGCAAAAAAAGCAGTTTGGTTGTAATATTTACGCCCAAACTGCTCTTTACTAATTCCAAAAATTCACTGCATATAGAATACGATAGTAAAACTCCGCACTTCGTAAGGTCAAGAAACTGCTTCCGTTTGAAAAAGCAAGACAAACATTATAAATTACTGTAATGATAGACATCGCTGCATATGCCTTATGCCATCGTCTAATGGAACTCTCTTTTTTTGTCTCCTGCATCTTTTCCTCTACTGCAAATACGATAAATACTGCAGCAATATAAAACAACCAACTAAAATCGCAAAGATATCTTGGTAAAATTCCCGCTCCTCGAATATCAACTAGTACCAAACCAAAACCAAATATTATAAGAAGGTTCAGTATTGTATAGATTTGCTTACGCTGTAACTGCTCCTTCACCTTTCCTTTTAGTACTAAACACCATAATATTGCACTATTGATCAATAGCCCTCCATACATGGTTTCATATATATTCATTCCAATAAATGAAAAGTTCTTACTACTGCTTAAAATAAACGGAAATTGCATTCCTACATTGACTGGCTGCAATAAGTAAGTGAATAGACCCGCAATGCTTAGTTTCATACTAAAAATACGATTTGTCATATCATTTGTTGTAAGATTGTAATTTGCTCCAAAATCAAATGGAGAGTTGAATCGTGCATAATTATAATACATCAATCCTGCTGCCACTAGAACAAATGGAACAACTGCCCCTATCGTTACACCTAAACTCTTCTTACTAAATAAATTCCTCTTCTCAACAATCTCCTTCCAGAATAAAGGAAATGCTAAAAATGCAATGATAATCAGCTGTGGTCTACATCCGGCTATTAATGCTATACATAAAGAACCGAAAAACATGTAGCCCCCTGAGATCTTAGTTTCCTTAATGGACGAAATCCAAAAACATAAACCGGTAATTGCAAACAGTAAACCACATGCAATTGGCATACAGTAAAAATCTGCATGAGTCATAAAATACATAAGTCCCATACCATTGATCATAGCTACTGTAATCATCAGGTATACTAGATAGGAGGTTTTTCTAAACCAACGTTCCAATATAATACGGTTCAGCTGACTTACAGCAATCATTAATAATAATGCTAAAATACAGATTCCAACACTAGTATTAAAATCCTGTCCCGTAATCAGATAATATGGCAAATAAAAAATCAATTCCGGTACAACGCCAAAATACACATAGTACTTTCCATTATAATAAGCATGGTCCCAACAGTATGATTCTCCCGCTTCCCTCAATGTCTTATCTCTTAGATGACGATCGTATGGATTAACTATTTCATTTAACGTTTGTGATACCGGCCTGTCGATGGATAACTTTCCATTTGCCATTGAATGTGCTAGCTCCTGATATTGCCTGTGATGATCCCATTGCGGATACTTTATACTCGTATTGGAATACACTACTACACAAAACAGAACAATCTCTACTGCTATGACACAAGCTGTAACTGCCCATTGTATTTTGCTCTTCTTAGAAAATTTAACGCCATATAATTGAGAGCTGGGACGAACAATATATAGTACGGTAAGGCCAGCAAAGATTGCTATTATTCGAAGCCACATAAATTCAAATGGAACTACCGTATTCAGCCCCATATTATTTATCGTTATGATATCCTCTTTTTCTGCATCCAAGGTCAATCGAATACTCTTTGAATTTCCTGATAAAGATACCATTGCATTGTGGCTTCGCTCTACTTTACCAACAATCTCTCTTTTACCACAATAAAAGAATGTTGCATTGGCTGCGTCGGTTGCTGCAAATCTAACAGTTGTCGCCATATTTGCATCTACAGTTGGTGAATAGCGATTGATATCAAATAATATATTCTTAATATGTGCATCAAATTCATCAAAGATTACTGTGACATCCTCTTTTGATACAACCTTATACGTATTACCTTTAATCTTCTCAAGTCCTTTTCCCACTGTAGTATTACTTTCTACATATTGGTTATTCCTTGTTATAATGTGTTGATAATTAAATAGTACGATCTCGAGTACGATTGCAATCATCGCAAACTTACAAAGTGCAAAAACAAACTTCCACTTCCTATTTTCTACTTTCCATGTAACAAACTTATTTCTTCTATTTAATATTTCATATACTACAAACATAATCACACCTGTACATCCCATGGATAACAGCATATATTCTGCTATTGAGCATTTCTGTAATTGGTCATTTCCTATGTAAAGATAAATACACACATAACTAAGCAGCATTCCAACAATACCGTGGAGTAAATACCTTGCTATGTTCACCTTAAAACGGTCTCTGTCTTGTAAATAGTTTATTGCCCATTCGTTTAGTAGTCCCATTGCAATCTGGACCAATAAAATAGTCGCAAGTAATTTCATCATTTCTCCTCTGTAATTATATTCTATAAAGATAAAATCCGTACAATTATATCATTCTCCTGTATTTCTGTAAAGTTTTATAATAAATAGGGAGTCAATCATACTGAACTATGATTGACCCCCTATTCTTCTATTTATTAAAACCCAGATACTTGAGCGATTCTAAAATATTTCATTCTAGCCTGGTTTAGACTTAATTCATTTGCTCCGCCCATGTAATCTGGATTGTCATACTGCATTTGATCATCTTCCCATCCGCAGATACTGCAGATTTCAGATGTACCTGGTGGCATTTTCTCTAATGTATAATTTCTACAACATGTACATTGGTATCTTTTATAACTCTCCATTTGAATAAACCGCTCCTTTATATCGACTAACCAAATAAATTCCCATACTATTTATTTCCGTTAGTTTACAATTTCTTTATTTACGGTAATATATTATAGCATAAAATAAAACTGCTTTGGTTACAAAATTAGATACAATCTAATAAAAAGGGGCTTTTTTCTAAAGTTCTTTTACTCGGTTATTAACTCATATGCAGAAATCTTCTTAATCCTTCTTGATACCAATAAGGAACTGAAGAATGCTACTGCAATTACTGCTGCTAGTACCAACACAACCATTGGAACTGGAACGATAAATCCTATCTTCAATACTCCTAATAAATGAAATACATTTGCAATTACTGAATTCATACATAAGTAGCTTACGATTGCTCCTATCACTCCGCCAAGACATACGATTGGAAGCAAGCTGACTGCTGTCTGAAGAATTAGCTGGTTGGTTGTAAATCCAATGGCTTTTGCAATTCCGAAATCTACTTTCTTTCTTATTATAATTGTCTTGATTACCATATATAAGATGATAAGGATCATCGCTATGGTGATACCGATGATAAAGGCACATAATATGCCGGAAATCATTTTAAATGTCTGAAGTGAGCTTTCTATGGACTTCGCTGCATTTACACTTGAAAGAATCTGCCCTCCATACTCTTTGGTCAGCTCATCAATATACTCTGAAGTAACACTCTCATCCTTTAGATAAATATTCAATGCCTGCTTCTTATACTCTGGGTCGATTTTTTTATATGCTGAAGTCGTAAGCTCTACACAAACTCCATTACTATCTACTGACTGTATAAAACCGGTTATCATGTAGTCCTCGGCATTTGTTCCATAATTAATTGTAAGTTTATCACCAATCTTTAAATTATGAGATTTCTCTAACTCGGAACCTACGGCAACCTCATTCGCATGTTCCGGATTTCTTCCCTTATAGCAGATGTCATTATCCATCTTACTAAAATCATCGGTAATAAACGCTGCAATATTTTCTTTATCAATCATGACAGATGCTCCATCATAATATAATGCTTCCTTTACATTAGAATTACTTTTTATTTTATCCAAAAGCTGTGTATCCTCTGAATTTGCCACATTCAATGTAATCGATTGCTTTGTCTCTACTAGGGCATTGATAAATGCATTTGCATCTACACTAATGTTATAAAACATGGTTCCTGCAAATATTCCAGCAAACATGACTGCAATTAAAAGTAAGAATAATAATACATTCTGCTTTCCATTGGTGAGCATCATTTTACATGACATAATAAAACTAACCGTTCCCTTGGTCTCCTCCATAGGAAAATGATTTTTCTTAAAGTCGTGGGCTTCTTTTCCTCCGCGAAGCGCTATGATTGCTGCCATCCTACGGATCTTTCTAGCTGTCAGATAACTAAATGCGGTAATTAAAGCAACCACTACGAAAAGGACGATTCCTCCTGCTACTACGTCAATTCCCTGCTCCCAAATAACTCCTGTCTGAGCCGTGTAGATCATCTGAAGGACTGGAACTACGAAGTAGGAAGCAATAATTCCAATTAAGGATGCAACGATACCAACCACTATATATGGCATGATCATGGATAAGATAATCTGATTTCCCGTATATCCTAATGCCTTCAATACCCCCATGTTCTTAATTTCTTCTTCAATACTGCTATTAATCCTAAAGTTGCTGACTAATAAGCTTACTACTAAAACAATTAGTGCAAATGCAATAAAGATGGCACCAATCATATTGGCAGTAATCGTCCTTCCATTTTTACAAGCTTCAAAATAACTATTCTTATAATAGCCACTTAGTTTTCCCATTAATAAATCGGCAATCTTGGAAGAAACCGTCTTTCCTGCCTCTTTTGTCTTACACTTGGTAAAGATACTGACTGCTTTTGCCTCTTCTCCTGTTTCTTTCTGTAATGCCTGATACGATTTCTCTGGAAGGTAGACACTGACTAATCCAAGACTCTGTCCTCCATAAACCATATCCTCCACAAATCCATCAATAATAAAGCTGTATTCCTTCTTTTCCACAGTATAAGTATAGGTATCTCCAAGCTTATATCCAGCATAACTTAAATACTGGGAAACATAAGCACTCTGCTCTGTCTGATTTCCGGTCTTCTCTACAACCTGAATCTCATTTAGGCTGTGTGACTCATCCTTATTGAAAAAGACATTCTCAAGGTCCATAGCATTATCATGAAACTTAAAGGATCCTTGCAGAAGAAGCGCCTCTCTTGTCTCTACACTCTCCACATCATTTATTTTCTTAATCTCATCCAAATAGTTTGGCTGGTAGTCAGACTTCATCATTACAGTAAACGTATCTGGGCTATGATAGTCCTCCCACTTCTTATCAAATGACTTAGAAAAGTTAAGCTGAGAAAGCAATCCTAGATGAAACATAACGACTGCCAGGATTAAGATAATTCCAAAGGATATATACTGACTCATATTCTTTCTTATATTACGTGCTGCTAATATTCCATATTGTTTCATTATCCATTCCCCCCGTCACTAATAACCCATCTCATTTAAAAATGCATCTAGCTTATGTCGTCTTTCTAGATCTTCTTTCTTAAATTGTCCAAGATCACACTCTCCTTGTATCTGGCCATCCCGAAGATAAATAATTCGGTTTCCACGCATTGCGGAACGTAAGTCATGGGTAACCATCACAATGCTCTGCCCTTCCATATGAAAATCAGAAAAGACATCCAGCACTGCTTCTGAGTTACTTGAGTTTAATGCTCCGGTTGGCTCATCTGCAAACAATACGCTAGGCTTATTAATTAATGCGCGAACAATGCCTGCACGCTGTGCCTCTCCACCAGATACCTGGGTTGCTGTCTTTTTATAAGTCACTGGCTCTAGATTTACCTTAGAAAATAGCTCCTTTGCATAAGTTGCTACTTCCTTCTTATTTTTTGAAATCAATAATCCGCTGGCCATTGTATTATCAAACAGGCTCATATTATCCATCATATAAATCTGTTGGAATACAAATCCACAATTTCTTCGACGAAATACTGCTAACTGGTCATCGGATAACTTAGTAATCTCCTGACCGCAAAAACTAATCTCTCCCAGTGTTGGCTGATCCATTCCAGACAGCGCGTACATCAATGTACTCTTGCCGGCTCCTGAGGAACCCATAATAATGGTAAAGTCTCCCTTATAAATCTCTACCTCTAAGTTCTTTAGAATATGCTGCTGTACTCCTCCATTGGAAAATGTCTTACATAACTGCCTTGCCCGTAATACAACTTGCTTCTTTGTTTCACTCATTTATAACTCCTCCTTGTTTTTCTCTTTTCATTGACTTAATCATATAGATAATGGAGGATTTATTCTTTATCCGGCTCTTGTTTAAACCTTAATTATTCCTTAACTCAGACTAGCTTGAATTTTAACTGCACCACAAATCCCTGCCTGCTTGGCAGAATTTCCAGATCCCCCTGCATCTTTTGCATAAAGTAACGGGAGATATATAGTCCAATTCCTGCTCCGCTCTTTCCTTCTCCATTCTTTCCTCTGTAATACTTATTCACAACCAGCAATCGTTCCATATCAGATACTCCACACCCATAATCCCTGATTTCTACAAATAAATTGCCTTCTTCCAAATAAGACTCCACTTCTATCTTTGTACCTGCATATTTATAGGAATTGCTGATAATATTGTCAAACACTTGCTGTAAGCGGATCGGATCACAGTAAATCAGCCCCTCCTCTATTGCAAAGCTAGTAACCAGTCCTCTGTCATCTGCCTCTTTGATCATGTTTGCTAATCCCGTACTCTCATATTCCTTTTTCTCCACCTTAAGTTCTTGTAACTCTTCTAATGTAGAGTGAAGCAAGTTATTTACAAGGACTTGAATATGGTCTGCCTTATCTGAAATAGCCATTAGTTTTTTCTTCGCCTTTTCCTCATTGGATGTGACCGTAAGTAATTCTGCCATAGCCTTGATCGATGCAAGCGGTGTCTTAATATCATGGCTAAGGGAAGCGATTAACTCCTTTTTACTTTCGTTTACTCGTCTTTCATTCTCCCTGGCCTTGGCTAATTGTTCCCGCATTAAATCAAAGCTCTCTGTAAACTCTCCGAATGCATTCCCTTTATCCTTTTTAAGGGGTAGATCTAAGTTACCTGCCGCCATATGTCTTGCAAATAGGTTAAGCTCCCCAAAAGGCTCAATTAATGTATGTTTTAAGTACCAGAGATATAGGAGATTTAATACCACTAGTACCCCGATACAAAGACCAAATGTCCAGATTATCTTATACTTTGCACTATGAAACTCCTCCTTTGTATTGCTATATACTACAATCGTATCCTCCTGTTCAAGGACTTCCACACCATATTTCTGGGACTTTTCCCTTACCACATCTGACTGTAGACCACTCTCCTTAACTGATTGAACCACATCATTGATATCTACTGCGCTTGGCTCTTGAATCTCCTTTTTGCTTATTACTAATAGAAAGAACACGCAAATACATGCATAGAACAAAAGGATTGTAATTATGACCTTCTTATTCTTCATAGCAGTATCCCCTGCCCCAAATTGTCTTTATATGTACCGGCTCATTTGGATTTTCCTCAATTCGCTCCCGTAAATGCCTAATATGCACATTTAGTGTGCTATCTCCTGTAAAACTGTCTCCCCATACTTGTTCAAATAATTCTTCCTTTGAAATAATACAGCCTTTCTTCTGGATTAGATAGGTCAGCAGCTTATATTCCATTGCCTTTAAAATCACTTCACTTCCCCTTACATATACCTTACCTGTTATGTAATCAATGGTGAGATCCTCACTCTCATAGTTATCTTCCGGCGAACTGCCCCTCTTCTTCATCCGTTGAAGTACCGCCTTTACTTTTGCCATTAAAATCTGCAAGGAATAAGGCTTGTGGATATAGTCATCTCCACCAATTCCAAATGCAATCAGTACATCCTCATCTCGGTCTCTGGCACTGATAAACAAAATCGGCATATCATATTCAGATCGAATTTTTTTACAAAGTTCAAAGCCTGAATGGCTGGATAGATTAATATCTAATAAAATCAAATCCGTACTATTTTCTTGTAAGAATTTGATACATTCCTCATATTCTGTTACAAATGCTGTTTTTACATCAAATAGGTTAAAATACTCGCTTGTGCTCTCCGCTAATTCTAGCTCGTCATCCACAACTAGACAGTTATAATGCATAATAATCCCCACTTCCTCATTTTCATTCTGATTCTGATTTTACTATACTTGTGGATTATAGAAAAGTTTTTATCTCAAATGATTGAAATTATTGAGAAACAATGGTATGCTACGAACGGTAAACATAATTTTTGACATAAAAAGACATAATATAAGAGGGCCTATTTTATAAGCTCTTTTTTGCTAATAAAGAAAGGTAATACTATGATAAAAGTTGAAAATCTATCCTATTCATTTCCTGAAAAGGATTTATATACTGATATTTCATTTACATTAGAACCTGGCGATCACTGTGCATTTATCGGGACAAGCGGTACTGGTAAAAGTACGTTAGTCGATATCCTTATGAATCCAGACCGTTATATGTACGATGGGAAACTAACGATTGAAGAAAACTGTCGTATCGGCTTTGTAAGCCAGTTCTCCCAATTAGATGATAAAAAAGAAATTACGGTATTTGAATATCTTGCAGAAGACTTCCTTAAGATGCAGGATGAAATCACAGCAATCTGCGAAGAAATGGGAACTACTTCTGATTTTGATGCAGTAATGGAACGCTACCAAGATGCATTAGACGCATTTAGCGCAATCGATGGCGATAACTATGAAAGCAACATTACAAAGAACCTTAACCTTGCAAACTTAGGGCAACACAAAGATTTACTTGTTTCCAAACTTAGTGGTGGTGAATTCAAGTTAATCCAAGTAATTCGTGAAATGCTTCATGCACCAGAAGTTATGATTATGGATGAGCCTGACGTATTCTTAGATTTCGAACATGTTAATTCCTTAAAAGCTCTTATTAATTCCCATAAAGGAATCTTACTAATCATCACTCATAACAGATATCTATTAAATAACTGTTTCAATAAGATTATCCACCTTGAAAACAAAGAACTTCAAGAATTCAACGGAAGATATATTGATTACAACTTTGCTTTACTTCAAGGAAAGATTGAGTTACAGGAAATCGTTGCGGAAGAAGAAGAAGAGATCGAACGTCAAAAGAAGATTATTGATAAATATAGAACGGATGCAACTTTCTTCACTTGTGCTTCCAGAGGCCGCGCACTTCATGCCAGAGTATCTCTTTTAGAACGATTAGAAGCACGTAGATTAAAGGCACCTTTTGTTGAAATCAAACAGCCAAAGATTAATTTAGCGACATCCAATGAAATCGAAGAAACAACTGCATTAAAAGTAACAGACTATAGCGTTGGCTTTGACCATCCATTACTTGAAAATGTAAGCTTTGAAATTAAATCCAATGAAAAAGTAGCAATCATCGGCCCAAATGGTACTGGTAAGACAACATTACTTCGTGAAATCTATCGAAATGATAATCCTGCTATCGAAGTAAATGAAGACATTAAGATGGCACTTTTATCCCAGCTTCAAAGCGATATGTTAAATGAAGCAAATACCGTTCAAGATGAATTCTTTGATGCCGGCTTTAACACATATGATGAAATCAAAGCCCACATTGCAGATTATGGTTTTAGTGATGAAGTAATGACACAAAAGATCTCCGACTTATCCGGCGGTGAAAAAAACATCCTTCAACTAGCAAAAGTTTCTGCAAGCGGAGCAAATATGTTACTTCTTGATGAGCCTACCAGCCATTTAGATACGTATTCCCAATTAGCACTGGAAGAAGCGATTGCAAACTATAATGGTGCAGTCATTATGATTTCCCATGATTTCTATTCCATCGTTAACTGTGCGGATTATGTATTGATCATCGAAGATAAGAACATTCGTAAAATGAGCATGCGTAAGTTCCGTCAAATGATCTATGCAAAACATTTTGATAAAGATTATTTAGAAATTGAGAAAAAGAAAAAAGAAGTAGAAACAAAGATTGCACGTGCATTACAAGACAAAAACTTTGAGCTTGCAAGACAGTTATCTGAAAAGTTAGAAGAATTCAATAAATTACTTTAAAGAAGAACTAAGTATGTATTCAAAAAAGAGCCCTCGTACCAATTGGAACGAAGGCTCTTTTTCTATATGAATTATAGTTATTATTTCTGTAAAGTACCATCTAGGAAGCTGAATACGCGATTTAAATAGATACGTAATGTCTCGTCTTTTTCTCCCCACATTTCATGTTTTGCATGTTCAAAACGGATTACATAACAATCTTTTGCATATTTTGCAAATGTATTTTGTCCGCCATCTTCAACTAAAGTATCTTGACCAGCTTGGAATAAAAGTACTGGAACTTTAACTTTTTTCGCTTCGGAGCTGGAAGTTGCCTTTTTCGTTGCATTGAAGGATTCATTTAACCATTGATAAGAGTTTCCGCCTGTTTGTAATGCTGGGTTTGCAATTCTTGTTTCCCATGCTCTTGTGTAACGTACTTCTGATTTTGTATGGCATCCTGCAAAGTTATAGTCTGGATTGAAGATACCGTCACCCATTACATATTTGTTTTTAAATGGTGTAATGGAAGCTCCACTAGCTAATAATTTTGCGAAGAATGGAGGTACAGAACCAGTATTGATTTCTAACATTGGTGCAGAAAGGATTGCCGCATCAAATACGTCTGGGTATACTTCTAAAAATCTTGCTCCAATTCCGCCACCCATAGAGTGAGCGAATAAGTATAAGTTTTCTTTTCCTGAAGAAGGAATAACGATTTGATCAACGAATGTCTTTAAATCTTTGTAGTAGTAATCGAAAGATTCTACATAGATTTGATAGTTATCAACTCCTAAACGTCCGGAACGAGCATGTCCACGGTGTTCAATTCCGTATACGGAATATCCCATGTTTAAGAAGTAATAGATCATTTCATCGTATTTTTCTAGGTTTTCACCATTACCATGGCTGATTACAACAGAACCTTTTGCATCTTCTTTTACATACTTTTCATAGTATAAAGAAGCATTTTTCTGTCCAGTAATGTAACCAGTTTGTTTATACGCATCAATATATGGCACTGCTACAGTCTTCATTGTTTCTGCATAGTGATTTTCAGATATGTAAATATCCTCAATGCTGGTGGTTGCTTTTGATGCAAACGCTTGACCTGGTAAAGCTGTTACAAGAGTAACTGCTGCAAGAGTCGCGGCTGCAAATCTCTTAAGTACGTTTCGGCTATTGCCTAAAATTGTTCTTTTCATCTTTTGTTCTCTCTTTCGTTTTTAGTAGCATGGAATATTATACACTATTTAGGAGAAAAAAGGAAGATGCAATGTAGATTTTATGAATTTTTTGTGTCTTTATGTAAAAAAGTGAACATTTACTCCTATTTTTAAGAAGAATAAATGCTCACTTCTATATTAAATTGCCAGCTTCTTTGTCTCACTAACGACTTTTTCAATTAATTGTTCTGGAGTCATATTTCCTGGAAGAATTGGTTCTCCATAGACCACTTCCAGTCTGTGTCTACGACATTTTCTCATATTAAAAAGCGTAGGCATGCTTTGACCTGGTGGGAAGATTTCATGTCCACCCTTGATATAGGCTGGAATAATTGGTACGCCACTTTCGATTGCTAAGACAGCTGCACCTTTCTTATATTCTCCCATCACTCCATCCTTGCTTCTTGTTCCTTCCGGATGAATTAAGATTCCCCAGTCTTCTTTCAGCTTGCCAGTTACTGCTTTCATGGCAGAAGATGCATTTCCTGAACGATCTACCGGAATCATACCTGCCGTATGGACTAACAGACGATGCACCCATTTATCCTTAAAGAGTTCTTGTTTTGCCATACAGCCAAACTGCTGAAACTCTTTCTTTCTAAACTTTTGGGTTAAGATTAAATAATCAAAATTAGTCACATGATTGGCGCATAAGATATACCCCTGTTCCTTCGGAATCACATGATCATTATGAATTTTCACCTTATAAACAAATCCAACTAGCCATCGGTGGAAAGCAAAGACTCCATAATGAAGCCCCTTCTTCTCCATTGGATAACGGTTAGGATCGAGCTCCTTCTCCTGTACTACATTACCGCTTTCTATAAGTGCAAGCAATTGTTCCACGGTCATCTCTTTTGTAAGATGTCCAGTAACATTGATGCCTGCATATTCTTCAATCTCTAATGCAAGTTCAATGGAGCTTAAGGAATCAATAGTAAGCTCTTGAAATAGACGGGTCTCTTTCTTTACTTCCGCTTCACTTACTCCCGCCACCTTGGCGATTGCCTTGATTACAAATTCCGCTAAGGTAAGCTGTTCTTTTCTTGCTTCTTCAACCTCTTTCTTTACCTTATGGCTAATTGCCTTTTTAAGCAAATAACGTTTTGGCTTTTGAAGAGAGGTCTTTGGAATCTCTGTCACAAAATGAATTTCCCTTAACTTCATATTCTGACTTAATGTTCTTCCACGTTCTTTTATCCTCTGTCGAATGGTTGCTTCTTCTTCCTTGTCTGCAACTACAAATGCATGTACATGGTCATGTCCGCCCTCTTCATCTGCAATTCCACAAATGACTAACTCTTTCACACCAAGGATGCCATCATATGCATTCTCAATATCATCCGGAGCAATCTTCTTTCCTGTAGAAAGTACGATATTGTCTTTACATCTTCCGTTAATACGAACATCCCCATTTTCATCAATGGAACCTAAGTCACCGGTCTTAAACCAGCCATCTTCTGTAAACGCTTCCTCCGTTGCCTTCTTATCATCAAAATAACCAAGCATCATATATGGTGACTTGATCAAGATTTCTCCACTGTCATCCAGCTTTATGGTTACTTCAGGATATGGTTTTCCACAACTGTCCACCGTTATATGGTCTCCATAGTTTCCAATGGTCGGAATACTTGTTTCTGTTGCACCATACGTAATTAGCATATTAAATCCAACGCCATAGTAAAACTCTGCTGTCTTAACATCCATCGGTGCACCTGCGGAAGCCATGATCTTCATCTTTCCACCAAATCCTTTATGAATGGAGCCAAAAATAAACTTACCAAGATTGATACCAGATGTCTTTCTCTTCTTTAAACAAATTGGGAAGAACGTATCAAACATCTTCTTCGTACTTTTATTAGACTCAATCTTCTTCATAATATTCGTCTTTAACAGCTCAAATACTTTTGGAACTGCTGGAAATACCGTTGGCTTATAACCTTGTAATGCGCCTAAAAGACAGGCAGCATCTAAGCTTTCGATAAAGCACACGCTCCCCCCTAAGATTAATGGTGCAATTACTTGTGTATACAGTCCATAAATATGGCTATTTGGCAGAATACCGAAGAAACGGTCACTCCCATCTACACCATTGTTATTTACACACATTAAGGAAGAACCAATAATTCCATCATGCCCGTGCATAATGCCGGATGCCACCTTTGTAGTTCCCGAAGAAAAGATAATGGTTGCAATGCTTTCATCGCCATCCATCTGATTTTCTGTACATTTCTTTTTATTTACTCTCCCACCGCCATTGGATACATTAAGAATAGGGGTCTCCTCATTCTCGATTACCTTTTCTAACTGAGTGGAGGATACATAAATTGCACTTACTTTGGACTTCTCCAATAGTACATGCAATTCTTCCTTTGGAAGAGATGCATCTAACAACACTGCTGTTGCTTTCTTCTTTAAAATTGCCAGGTATGCATATACCCATTCTGGCGTACTTTCTGCAATAATAGCTACTCGATTTCCTGCTTCCACACCAATCTGGTTAAGCACTGTAGAAAAAGAGGCAACCTGCTGCATCAAGTTTCCATAAGTAACTTCTATATTATTTCCCTTTGCCTGCCACAATACCATTGCAGTCTTACTAGCATTCTTGAAACTTACTTTCTCAATCTCGCTATATATATTCATGTAATGTCTCCCTTAAGGTAAGTCTCATGTTTTATTTTATCTATCTAAGCTTCATTATAGATAACATGGTATATGCTGTCAATTCACAATATACGGTAGCATTTTTTGTATTATTTTTACATTATTCAACGGAATAACATTGTTTTGCATCATATCCTTTGGCTCGGAAAGAAGAGGAGAGAAACTCATAGCTGTCAGGGCAGATTTTAAGTACATTCATATCGATTGGAAGTTTTGCAAGTGTCTCTGGCTTTATTCCCTTCTTTTGAAATGCTTCTAGGTACTCTTTGCTGTTAACCTCTACTAGTTTGGCCGTCCCCATAATCTGAAGTCCATTTAACTCTGCCATTGTCGTATATGGCTCAAATACCACCACTGATACCTTGGGATTTTTGAGAATCCCAATAAACTTATTCCCACCTTCTGTAATAATATAAAGGGAATTATTTTCATACTCATATTCAATTGGAGTACAGCGAACATAATGATCTGCACCTGTTGCTAATCCACAGGTGTTATGCTTCTTTAAAAATGCCTCCACAGCCTCTAAGAACTCATCCTTTGGCATTGGCTTCTCCGGCTGATTGATTAACTTAGCAATTCCGGCGGCGACCTCTGCCATGCTCTCTCCCTTATCAATTATAACAACTTGAGTTTCTGCACCTGGATCTATTTCTTGAAGCAGCTGTCTTACCTCTTTGTTATCATTACTTCCCTGTCCAACTAATACAAGCACTATCTGATTTAATTTACCATTGAACGACACGCTGCCCTTTACAGTCTCTATGGATGCTGTTGCATTGTCATATGTAGTAATAAGAATTACATTCTTATAGTTTGAAAACGTCTTCTGCTTGTTGCTGATTGGTACCTGCTTTGTGTTAATTACAATACTTCCAATCATTTGGCATATGTGCTTTACTTCTTCAACCTCTTCATTAAAAATTAACGTATTGCCCATACTTCCACTCCCTTATAAATAATTGTTGTAAAACTTTTACAACGATTATCATAAGCTTATTTTTCACTTGAGTCAAACTATCTAGAGACAAAGCTTGATTCAAAATATTCTAAAGCGCTTCGCAGTTTTCCCATTTGCTCCTTTTCTGCCTCTGAGCAATTTTCCATATCAACACCATCTGCAAATGCTACTTTGGAATTTCCATAGTAATCATGGGCATTCCAAATCTGTAATCCAAATAGTTCATTATTATTTAACTTTAGAAGCGCAATGCTATCACTAAAGTCACTACGCATCTGCTTTAAAGCCTTAAATGGTTCTTTATACATAGGATATCCATCTTTATTTAAGGCAAGCTCATAGGGTTGTCCAGAAGGCAGGTTCTCCTGCCACTTAGCGACATCACCATCATGATAGGAATATGGCGTATACCTAACATAAATTCTTGTTCCTGTTATCATGAATAAAAGTACTACAAGCCCAATCATACTTCCTATGATTACTTTTTTCTTTTTCATGTTTTCTCTCCCTTATACGTTTTTCTCCTAACGACATACTTCTAATTATACCTAATTTTTATAACTATGCATGTGAAGATCGTATTAAGATGCTTAATATTCTCTTTATATACACTCCAACTGATACTCTGCTAGTGTCTCATTAATTGTATATCGATTATAAATATTGCGTTGTAGGAAGAACTTTATTATGATATCTGTCTCATAGCTATTAGATAAGGAATATCCTGCTGATTTCAATAGCTGCTCCGTCTCTATCACCGATAACTCCAGTGCAATCGCAAATGCAAATACAGTGGCCTTCTTTGGCATATAATCCGGATTTTTACGTATCTTTGAAAAATGCTTTCGGTCAATTCCTGCGCTCTTATAAATGTCCGAATCCTTCTTTCCTGATTGATCAATCAATGTAAGCAGAGTCTCTGAAAACTTCCTGTCCCTTTTAGCAAGCATCTGATCAATACGAAAGTATGGAATGCACTTACAACCTGAAAAATCATAAACATGGATTCCCTTTTTTGTAGTCTGTGTGCTCTTACTCTCTACAACCGTTCGCACTGGTCGTTCTGGTCGTTTCGCTCTTTCTAGCTCTCTGTTTTTTTCTTGTAACTCAAAGAGCTCATCAAACTCGTCATAGTCCTCATCCTCTGACAGCTTTAAATATCCGATCAAATTCCTTAATAAACTCATTCTCTAATTTTCCTCTTCCGTTATAAATTCTCTCAAAATAAAAACTACCAATCAGCAGAATAGATATCCTCTCTCCACTGATCGATAGTTATGTCAATTCGTTATTCTTATGATAGTTATATCGGCTTATGTAATGATTTTATTCACATACAAAATAGATATCTTCATTTACCTGCTTCAGCCTTTGATCCTTACTATAACAATATCCGGTAATCATATCGATCACTCTTTGCTTATTTTTATGTTCTATCTTTTCTAAATTAAACATGACACCATCACCTTGTAGTAAATGATCGATAATTTCAGTTACCTCCTCGACCTGATATGGCTTACAGACTTGAATTCTTTTTGGAGGTGATGTCTGTTTCCTCTGCTCTCTGTTTTTGCCAAGACCAAATGGCAGCACATTGCCTGTTCCCGCATCCACTTCCTCTTCTTCTATCGCTACTATGTCGTCATTCTCTGACTCCGGTATCATAATATATTCTTTCAAACGTTTCCACATCCTACGTTTCCTCCCGTACTATCTCATTTACTTTGATTATACCTATTTGAAATTCGATGTGGTCTCCTGATAGGCGACAAATGGAAACGTTCAATTATTATCATGTAGTGAATAATATACCTTTTATGGCACAGACTAATACCATTCATGATTTTTTATAAACTATAAGGAGTGATTTTATGAAACAACTGACAGAAGTTGAAATTCTATCTTTAACTGCCATACTAACTGCAGAAAGCGATGCTCTAAAAATGCAGCGTGCTTTAAATACGATTATTACAGATGAGGATCTGAAACGACAATCCGAAGCATCCATCTTAGCCTGCGAAGGTCGTCTGAATGGACTAATTCAATTTATTGATGAAAATAATGTATTTCATGTTCAGGAGGGCCAATAAGATGATGAAAATAGTTAGTGATTTAGTCAAAGGTAATATGAATATTGATGATAAAATGCTCTCAGAAAGCATGATGACTACTGCCAAAGAAGGTGCTATGCTGTATCTTACTTCCGCCAAAACAAGTACTACTCCAGAACTTAGAACCCTTTATACTGCTGCTGTTGGCCAAATGCTTGAAGGTGATGCCGCACTTACTGCACTTGCGATTAAGAAAGGCTGGCTAAAGCCATATGAAAGTCCGGTCAATCAATTAGGCTGTGCATATAACTGTGCGAAAGATACTGTTAGCAAACAAGAGTAATTTTCATTCTAATAATACAAATAGACACGTCACAGTGCTTCTCAACAATGTGACGTGTCTATTACTCTTGCTGTTCATTTTCTACTTCTTCAATATCGTTTTCTTCTTGTTCACGTTCTATTTTCATTCCGAATTCTTCTGTAATTTCAAGCAACTCATCCAGCTGATGAAAAAACTGAATGGTTCGTTCGGAGCTCATGCTCTCTTTTACTGGTGCTTCTAGATAAGGAATTTCAATTCCTTGCTCTTTTAACATCTCGTCTAATACTTCTGTCATAACACCATAAACGGTTGGCTCATCCTCCGAATTTGTATCCTCCATCATAGATTCTGTTTTGTATTTATTCCTTTTATGCTTTCCCCAGAATATACTGCAGTTTGGACTGCCTTGTATTCCTATAAAGCATAGTGGAGTATTTGCATTATTTCTTAGTTCACAGATCATGTCGACATAGCTTTCCAATGACTCTCGGCAATGCTTTCGAAAAAACACATTATCATACTGCTGCCTTCCCTGAGGATTTCGCCAATACCCCATTGCCGTAAATTCTGGACAGGGAAGCTGAATAATGGAAATATGTTTCCCCAAAAAGTAACTGGTGACTTTCTCCGCAACCTGATAGCGCCTTCCTAATAAATGTACTCTGGTTGATGGGTTAAGTAGACAGTGCGATACTATAATAAAATAACGTTTTTTAGCCACATGCATCTTCCTTTTCACCACTTGACTTAGTACTATTATTATCTGTATTTTTCTTATACACTACACTCATAAGATTTTACCATGTCGTTATTTTTTAACGAGTTTGTTACGAAAAAAAAGACATCACATCATAACTACATTGAAAGTTATGATGTGATGCCTTTTTATTTAAAAATATTAAATGCTAATTAATTAGAATTTACCAGCGTCAGCAGCTTCTTGGATAGAAACAGCTACAGCAACTGTAGCACCAACCATTGGGTTGTTACCCATACCGATTAAGCCCATCATTTCTACGTGAGCAGGTACGGATGAAGAACCAGCGAATTGTGCGTCAGAGTGCATACGTCCCATAGTATCAGTCATACCGTAGGAAGCAGGACCTGCTGCCATGTTATCTGGGTGAAGAGTTCTACCAGTACCACCACCGGATGCTACTGAGAAGTATTTTTTACCTAATAACTGACATTCTTTTTTGTAAGTACCAGCTACTGGATGTTGGAAACGAGTTGGGTTAGTTGAGTTACCAGTGATGGAAACGTCAACGCCTTCTTTGTGCATGATAGCAACGCCTTCACGAACATCGTTAGAACCGTAGCAGTTAACTTTTGCTCGAAGACCAGTGGAGTAAGCTTTTTTGTAAACTTCTTTCACTTCGCCAGTGTAGTAATCAAATTCAGTTTCAACGAAAGTGAATCCGTTGATACGGGAGATGATTTGTGCTGCATCTTTTCCAAGACCGTTTAAGATTACTCTTAATGGCTCTTTACGAACTTTGTTTGCTTTTTCAGCAATACCGATTGCACCTTCAGCAGCTGCGAAAGATTCGTGACCTGCTAAGAATGCGAAACATTTAGTTTCTTCTTCTAATAACATTTTACCTAAGTTACCATGTCCTAAACCAACTTTACGATCGTCAGCTACAGAACCTGGGATACAGAAGGATTGAAGACCTTCACCGATTGCTGCAGCAGCATCAGCAGCTCTTCTAGCACCTTTTTTGATTGCGATTGCAGCACCTACAGTGTAAGCCCAGCATGCATTTTCAAAACAGATAGGTTGAATGCTTTTTACTAAGTTATATACATCAAGACCTGCATCTTTTGTGATCTTTTCAGCTTCTTCGATGGAAGCAATTCCATAGCTGTTAAGAACAGCGTTGATTTGGTCAATTCTTCTTTCATATGATTCAAATAATGCCATTTTTAATTTCCTCCCTCTTCCTTATTGTTTTCTAGGATCGATGCATTTTACAGCGTCAGCTACACGGCCGTATTGACCTCTAGCTTTTTCCATTGCTGTGTTAGCGTCGTCGCCAGCTTTAATGAAGTCCATCATTCTACCGAAGTTGATGAATTTGTAACCAATGATTTCGTTATCTTCATCTAATGCAACTTCTGTTACATAACCTTCAGCCATTTCAAGGTAACGAGGACCTTTTGCAAGAGTTCCGTACATAGTACCAACTTGAGATCTAAGACCTTTACCTAAATCTTCAAGACCAGCTCCGATTGGAAGACCGCCTTCAGAGAAAGCAGATTGAGTTCTACCATATACGATTTGAAGGAATAATTCTCTCATAGCAGTGTTGATAGCATCACATACTAAGTCAGTATTAAGAGCTTCTAATAAAGTTAATCCTGGAAGGATTTCGGAAGCCATTGCTGCAGAGTGAGTCATACCGGAACATCCGATAGTTTCTACTAATGCTTCTTCAATAATACCGTCTTTTACGTTTAATGTTAATTTACATCCACCTTGTTGTGGAGCACACCAACCGATACCGTGAGTTAAACCGTTAATATCAGTGATTTGTTTAGATTGTACCCATTTTGCTTCTTCTGGGATTGGAGCAGCTCCGTGATGAACACCTTGAGCTACTGGACACATTTGTTCTACTTCGTGTGAATAGATCATGTTGAAACTCCTTTCAATATACATTTTTATAAAGCAATAGACCTAAATTACGCCAATTTCGTAATTTAACTACTGTTACGCTTCTTCTTCTGTGGCTATTTAATTGTAAAATCCATATTATATGTATTTATAATACAAAATTTAACATTACTGCCTAATAGATACTGCTCATCTATATTTATCCACAGACGAGACTATTTTCTCACAAAATTTTCGATTAGTCTATAGGTTTTGATAATTTTTTTTCAATTTTATGGTTTTTTCAGAAACTAAAAACAGCAATTTTTTTATAAAAATCTTGTTTTTTATTAGATACAATCAAGGTTACGGCATTATTTTCAAATTATTAATGTTCATAGTTTTTTCTTTTTTCCCTTTATATACCATATTGATTTTTACGCTGTTTTTATATCCTAAAAAAAGACTTGTCAACAAGCTAAAAGGAAGCAATGAATACTCACTGCTCCCTTTTCTATCTTTACTGGCTATAGGATTCGTTTTGCTCTAAATCCTTTTTCTCTCTAAATACAAATAATTTACTAAGGACGTAGTTCATAATTACAACAAGAACACTGATTGCAATCTTTGCTGCAAATCCTTTAACACCAAAAATCTCTTGTTTTAGCCCAATCGCCATCAAAACTCCTGGCCCAAAGATTTCAAATATACCAGAGCATATTCTGGCAATAAAGAAACTTACTGCTTCCTTTACGACGTCTTTAAGTTTTGTAGATTTACTTTCAAATACAAATATCTTATTTGTAATGTAAGCAAAGATGACAGCCCCGATCCATGCAATTGCATTTGCAACCACGACCGTGTTACTAACCTTTACTACGCCTATGTATATCAACCAGTTCACAATGGTCGTAGACACACCAAATACTAAATATAGTATAACTTCTTTATACTTCTTATAAATTCCCAATATAGTATCATACATCTTACATTTCCTCCTCTTCCTCAGAATAGGATAAAATGTTTTTTGCAATATAGATTGGTCTATTCTTACCTTCAATATATAATTTGGCTAAGTATTCACCGATAACTCCTAATACGAGTAATTGTATACCACAAAGTAACAGGATGATGCCTATGATTAAGTCCCCTTGTGACATACCGTTTCGATTTATTAAATAGTTAACTAAATTCACAATAAAATACACGATTGATCCAAAGCTTAAAATTCCACCCACACCTGTGGCTACTTTTAATGGTGCAGTTGTAAATGCCATAATTCCTTCTACTGCATAACGAAATAGTTTAATAAATGACCACTTAGAGGTACCGCCTTCTCGTTCCTGCACCTCATATGGCATGTAGAACACTTCAAATCCAACCCAGGAAAATATTCCTTTGGAAAATCGATGATACTCTGTCATATTTAGAATTGCTTGATTTACCGGCTGGCGAAACGTACGGAAATCACTCGCTCCGGATACGAAATCTACCTCTGCCATTTTATTGATTAATTTATAAAAGGAGCTTTTGAAAAAGCTTAATACTTTCCCTTCTCTTCTCTCTGCCTGATAAGCCGCTACACAGTCAATCTCCGGCTTATTATCTAATACTTCGACCATTTCTAATACTACTTCCGGTCTCTGCTGCAAATCTGCATCAATGATGGTTACATATTCGCCCACTGCTTGTTTCAAGCCCGCAAACATTGCCGCTTCCTTACCAAAGTTTCTTGAAAAACTTATTACTTTAATATTCTCTTCTTTCAAATTATAAATTTGATGTAGTTTATGTAACGTTTGATCTTTACTTCCGTCATTTACAAATATTAATTCATATTCCTTAATATGATTAATGAATGCGTTCTTGACTGCTTCGTAAAATTTCTCTACTGTTTCTTCCTCGTTATAACAAGGAACTACTAGGGATAGTTTCATTATAAAACGCTCTCTTTCTTACGTAATATTGCAAACGTAAAAATTTTACCACTTATTTAGTGTGAATACAATCTTATTTATTATTTTCTTAATATATGTTACATATTTTTCTTTAAAAATCGGAGGAGTATAAAAGTATCAATTTATACTCTTACACTCCTTCAAATTATTGTTACTGCTATTTTTTCTTTCTATAGAAAATAATCACTCCAAGATATATAATCAGTCCAATCATAGAAACCATACATCCAACTAAAATTTTTGGTGTCTGATATCTAAATTCCACTGTATGGTCTCCATCGCCAAGTTCCACAGCCATATACATGGTATTTGCCTGTTTTACCTCTGTTTTTTCGCCATCAACATATGCCGTCCATCCCTTGCTATAAGGGATAGACATACATAAAATCTTGTTACTGTCACAGGTAATCTTTCCTGATATTGAATTATTCTTCAGAGTAACCTGCTTTAATTTATTCTGTTTTAATTTTTTTGTATAACTATTCATTTTTTCCATAGGTTGACAGACGATACTCATATCGTTAAACTCATACGTCCCCACTTGATTAAATGAAAGGGTGATTTTCTTGATTTGCCCCTTATTATATCCTAAATTTACTAAATAGTTAGATTTTCCCGAATAGAACGAATAATCTGGGGTAAATGTCGTCACTGTCTTTCTCACATTTGAAGATGCTACAACAATCTCACCGGTACTATTAAACAAATGACTCCAATCCGAATACTTATTTTTTAATACTCTCTTCTTATAGACTGACATTGTGTCCCATAACGCATCATTATATAAATCCAATGGATTTTGAGCCGTATATCTTAGTTCATCAAAAACTACATATGTTTCACTATTCTCCAAGCCCTCAAATGAAAGCGTTACCCTTGCATCTTTATCATTTACTTGGAATTTTCCTTCTTCAACTGTAATATCACCTGACATCTCCACTGTGTAAGGAATTTTCTTATTAGTAAGCACCAATGAAGTTTCTGGGAAACTTGATTTCTCTAAGACTACTCCTTGTAGCAATGCTTCCTGCTTATCTGATACTGACATCTTCTCATACTCTTCACGGCTAATGCAAGTATCATATGTGTATCCTATCGGCAAACTATTGTTTGTTTTATATAGTTCGTATACGTCCGATTTTACTGTCACTTTTCCACTCTTTTGATCTACTCCACTCTTTCCTTCGGAATCCAACTCAAGTCCGGTTTCTTTTTCCGTACGTTCTACCTTCTCTAATTCTACTGCATCTATCTGTTTTCCAATAAAGGTGTATGGTAAGTACGAGCGCTTACTTTTAGGAATAATAAAGTACTTTACGGAAGCCAATGTATCAAGAATTGTTCTTCCATCTAAATCATAATATTTCTGTTCAATCGGAATATTTATATACATTTCATCAAAGAACTGCGTAATATATCCATTATTTAAACTAAAATAAAACTCTGTACTATAAAGATTGTTCTGCATGGCGGAGTTATACATTTTAGCAGCACCAAACTGATCATAGCGGACTATTCCCTTATCCTTCTGATCTTTTACCATCTGGCTTGGTAGATTTTCTGTTAACTTCTTGTAAGACTCTCCTTGCTCTACAAATTCATTTACATAGTTTCCATTTTGCGTTGAAAAGTTATACTTCGCATTTAGGAAAATTGATACTACCGTAATACTAAAGCATAAAACACTCATATATTTCTTAGTCTTCTCAAAGACAGATGTATATAATAAAAATATAGCAAAACATAATACGATAATTCCACTTACCATGTTACGTTCCGTTCTAGTATACTTGCTTACTATAAGTACAATGAAATATAAACTCAGGCAGCCTATGATTCTCCCAATTTCTTTCACTGTTAGCGTTTCTAGCTCTGGTACTATTTTGACCACAATATATGCAACTAACATTGCATATCCCCATGACCAGCGGTTAGATACATAAGAAAATCCATTCATGACATGCCCAAGATAAGGAACCATAAGCATTATTGTCATGATAATAAAAGCAATTTTAAGCTCTTTATTCTTATTTTTCTTTACAAATAATGTAACAACTCCAATAATGCTAATTGCACTAAATCCAAGAAATGTAGAATATGCGTTATTGGTCGTAGTGAAGTTTCCTAAGAATTTCAAATAATAATCCAGTGGATATACGAGGAAGATATGATTCGCCGCTGCCATTCGATTTGTATTCATTAAAAATCCTACGATCGGCACCATGATAATGCCAGCAATCGCTATACCTATCAATGCAAAAAATACAAATTTAAAGAACATCTGTAATGCTTCTTTAATTTGGAACTTATGTATCTCTGAAAAATATCGTACAACAACATAAATTACAGTCAATAGGCAAATCATATAAGCAAAATAGAAATTACTGATACATGCAATTCCTAACATTCCAATAAATATCGTTGGCTTTTTCCCTGCTAAAATACGATCTGCTCCAATAAGAATAATTGGGAAATAAATCATTGGATTAGTAAAATACGGATGCCTAATACCAATGATCAATATGTATCCACAGAAACAATATACTAGTGTTCCTATTAGTGTAGCTGCCCTTTTATTACTATGTGTTCTTGCATAAACTGAAAATGTAAGGCCTGCAAGATATATTCTTAAAATGATCAAGAACTGATATAAGTATTCGGAATAACGTATTGGTACCAATATTGATAATAAATCAAGTGGATCTCCAATCGCATAATAGTGCAATGTTGTTATAATATCCGCTCCGTATCCAATTGATAAATCCCACATAGGCACTTCAAACTTATGCTCAAAAATTATTGTTCGAACAATTTCACGAAGCCATCGTCCATAGTAGCCCAATGCATTCATATGCTGTGTTAAGCCATCCAAATGCCAAACTAAAGATTTCCCATTTAAAAAGAAAAATGAGAATATTGTTGTAGACATAAGCATGAATACTAATGTATACAACAAATAATAATTCATATTCTGAACATGCTTTTTTGTTATTGCAAAGACTTTTCTTCCTCGTTCTCTGCACCCTTGTATATCTTTCATTCTTTCTCCTTTGTTGTGAAATAGAGCATCTCCTATTTAACAGAAATGCTCTATCTTTACTACTATTTCTATACTTCTCTTTTTCCTGCAACTTCGCCAGCTTTTTTATAAATGCTGTTTTCTGCAACAAA